>DASXKZ010000146.1:0-5048 GCA_036496525.1 Candidatus Angelobacter sp. | reverse complement strand
CACGCGCTTCGGTCCACGACACAAGTGTCAGGGCACGACTTAGTCGTGCCGAAAAAGCGCCTCCAGAAAACCCTTCCTTACGCCGTAGGCCCGCGCGCAGCGACGCTGAGCAACAAAAAAGGCTTCGTCACCCTCTAATTGCCTTTGACAAGCACCTTGATCGCCGCTACGATTCTCGGCTATGCAAGGCAGCCCGTTGTTGCTGGTCGCTCTCCTCGTTGTGGCTATTCTTGCCATATCTGGCAGTCAGAAAAAAGTGCGGGTTTGGCACTATTTTTTTGTCATGCGCAATCGGAGTTGGTATTGGTGCAGCCATTGGTCTGGCTCTTAAGAATCCAGCGGCGGGAGGAACGCTCGCGGCCATTCTAATGGTGGCGTGCGGCATGGGAACGTCGTTGCGCGAGATTGTAAGAAATAATCGCGAAAAGCAGCTCAAGCCGCCGTCGTAATTCTCTCCGTGGGTGCATCCTACACACGAGTTCGATCTTGTTTTTTTCAGCTTCCGCGAAGGGTGGGATTCGATTCACTATTCCTCACGCGCTTCAATCCACCAGACAAGTGTCAGGGCACGACTTTAGCGTTTTGCCCGAGATGACCCTGAGCTTGCCGAAGGGGAGTCGAGGGCTGCGAAGTCGTGCCGTATAGGCTGCCAGCCAGAACAATTCCTTACGCCGTAGGCCCGGGGTCCCCGGCGAGCCCGCTTTTGGCTCGGTGGGGTGGAGATCCGCGCGCAGCTGCTCCAAGCACGCCCGGTTTTGGCTTGCTGGGGCGCAATGCAGCGGAGCGCGCGAAAAAAATTGGGCTTTATTTCCTCCGTGTTCCTTCGTGCCCTCTGTGGTTATGGTTTTTTTTCGACCAGCTTCCGATCAAAAAACTGCGCCGTCGCCCTGTAGCCGCGCACCCACGTCCGCCAGAGCAGGAAGTCATGGATCTCGTCGGGGAAAATGATTTGATCAGTCTCAACATTCTGCTGGCGCAAGCGCTGGATTAGGTCGGTAGTCTGGGAGAAAGGAACATTGCGATCATCGTCGCCGTGCATAAAGAGCACAGGAGACTTCCACGTTGCCACGGACGCTACCGGCGAAGAATCAAATGCCAGCTTGGCGGCTTCTTTGGCGTCAGGCGCGTCATCGGCTCCGCGACGTGAGAGCAAGGCAGACCAGTCATGCACGCCGTGGAAGTCCACTCCGGCGGCAAAGATATCTGAGTTGCGCGCCAGGGCCAGCGCGGTAAGGAAGCCGCCGTAAGAGCCTCCCCAGATGCCGATGCGCTTTTTGTCAACGTAAGGCAGAGCTTGCAGGTAGTGCGCGCCCGCCAGTACATCTTTGTATTCGGCAGCGCCGCGCCAGCCGGCGTTGGCGGCTTCACGGAAGGCGCGTCCGTACATCACGCCCAGGCGGTAATTGACTGAGAGCACCACATAGCCGCGGCTGGCCAGATACTGATTTTCCGCGTACGCGTTATGGTAGTAGTACATGTAATGGAAGCCGGGCATCATCTGTCGCGGCGGGCCGCCATGCACAAAGATCAGCGCTGGGTTGTCCGGAAATTCCGGGACACCATGGTAAGAACGCTGAAGAGAGTCTTTGGCCCGGTATTTGGGAAGAAAAAGCTGTCCGTGGATTTCCAGTCCATCTTCACTCTTAAACGTGACGGTCTCCGGCGTAACCAGCTGGTCCGACGGAAAATCTTTTGGCAGAGCGCTGGCGGCAATCATCTCGCGGCCTTTTTCCGTCAGGCGATATGGCATTGCCGGCGAAGTTGCGGACGAGCCGAAGCAAACGATGGTCTTGCCGTCGGCCAGCATAATGGGATGCCACTCGATGGTTTTGCCCAACAGCGGATCAAGAGTTCGGTGGCGAGAAGGCTTTGTGTTCGGATCGAAACCCTGAAGGCCTCCGGCACGCTCAATGTGCCGGCGCTCAACATCGTCAAGATTCGACGTATACAGAACATCTTTTTTGTCAGGAGTCAGTTCAACGTCTTCCACTTCGTATTCGGCGGCGTCGGCCCAGTGCGGCGTCAGCAGCTTCGCGGCCCCACCGCTGGTAGAGACTACATACAGATGGTTGTAACCATCCTGCTCGGAGCAAAAACAATGCGCCCATCAGCCGCAAACTTCAATGACTCACTGGCAAACGGCGGCAGTGA
The DNA here is from genome assembly GCA_036496525.1 of Candidatus Angelobacter sp. Lineage (GTDB taxonomy): Bacteria > Acidobacteriota > Terriglobia > Terriglobales > Acidobacteriaceae > Angelobacter. Next base: position 2,897 of record DASXKZ010000146.1, on the reverse strand, counting down.
ATCGTTCATCTCCTTGCCGCTGTGCCACAGCTCATGCGCTTCTGCTGATGCGGCATCGGCCAGCCAGATGGCCCACGGCTGCGCGCGAACGGGAATCACCGGCAGATGATTTTCTGCTCCGGGCATGCGGATAAAAACGAGCTGCTTGCCGTCAGGCGACCAGCGCGGCGCAAAGTCTCGATCAACGCTGGGCGCAACGTAACGCACGCGCTGCTCGGGCAGATCAAAGATCGCGATGAACGCATGATCCCTGCGGCCAGTCCGGAACGCCAGATGCTTTCCGTCAGGCGACCATTGCGGCTCGCTTTTCTTCGCCGCGCAATTCGGTGAGCTGGCGCGCGGGCTTATCGGTGGCCACGCCAGAGATCCAGAGATGGTTCTTCGGCCCCACCCAAACCGCTGTTGTCCCATCAGGAGAAAGCTGGATATCTTCACAATCTTCTTCGCCGCAACCCATATCGCCCAGCAGCCTCGGCTTGCCGCTGTCCACGTCGGCAGCCCAAACTTGCTGCTTGGGCTCCTTCGTCTCGGTCGCCGGATTTGCAACATGACCTTCGCTGCTCACTTCCGACCCGCGCGCGTACACAACCGTTTTGCCGTCCGGCGTGAGCTTTACGGCAAAAATGTCCTGGCCATCGTCACCCTGGTAGTGCGTGACCTGCCGCCCGGCAAAGTCGGGCGCGTCCGCCACCCAGACGTTGCGCTCGCCCCGGCTGTCAAAGACCCAGGCAATGCGATTGGCTTTTGCCGCCGAAGTCAGCGCCGTGGGGAATGGCGACCCCATCACCTGTTCCACGGTAAAGCTGGATTTAGTAGAGTTCGGATTTTGTGCGATGGAAGAAGCTGCAAAGATCAGAATGAGCAGAGAGAGTCGAAGGAGTTTCATAAGCCCCGACATGATAGCAGCCCAGTTACACGATTTCTCCGGCAACAAAGCTTAGCGTGGCTTTTCCAGATAGCCGCTCACCAACTCAGCGCAGGCTTCCACGAATTTCTGTTCGTCAAAGTTAAAGGTATCGACAAAATAGCTGTTGATGTCAATCACGCCGTAAAGCCCACCCCGGGTAAAGATCGGGGCCACTATTTCTGACTTCACCAGGCTCGACGAAGACTTATAGCGCGGATCGGCGGCCGCGTTGTTTACAACCACGGTCTTTTTGGTGGTGGCGGCTTCGCCGCACAGGCCTTTATCCAGTGACACGCTTTCATGCGGATCAAAGCTGCCCACATGCGGCCCCAGATTCAGGCTTCCCGGACGCGTTTTGTCCACCAGGTAAAATCCCACCCAGTTATAGCGCGTCATGGTGTCATGCAGGCGCTGGGCAATCTCATCCATCAGCGCGTCCAGCGTGCGCGCGGATTGCGCTACATAGCCAAAGTCTTTCAGCAGTTCTTTATGTTTCGACATTCGCTCGCATGGGCCGGCAGTGGATCTCGCACAGCCCTGCTGCTTTTATATAGTCAGCAGCCACGGCAAACAATGTCATTGTGGGTTACTTTGCGGGTACGAAAGCAACAGCCCGTCCGGAGACTGGACAGCGACCTGAAGCTAGCGCTTCTTCTCCATATAGTTCCCTACCAGCTGCGCCACGTCTTCCGCAAAGGTTTGCTCGGCTTTGGTAAACGTATTGGCAAAATAGCTTTCAATATCCAGCTCAGCCAGCACCTCATTTTTGGCCAGAATAGGAACTACCATGTTCGCCTTCACAATTTCCGATCCGGCAAAATAGCGCGGATCGCTGGCTACGTCATTCACCACCACGGTCTTTTTCGTAGTTGCGGCCGCCCCGCAAAGGCCTTTATTGATGGGAATATGCGTGTTGGGACTAAAGCTGCCCACATACGGCCCTACAACCAGCATTCCAGGATCGGCCTTGTCCACTAGGTAAAATCCAACCCAGTTGTAGCGGGCCATTTCATCGTGCAGACGCTGTGATATGTGGGTCATGAGCGTTGATGTGTTCGCTGCAGTATTGGCAAATATTCGGAATGCTTGCAGCAATTCCTGGTGTTTTGACATTTTTAGTTGTCCTGGGCTTGCGAAAAATATTGCCCTTGTTATACATGTCAAAGCTATATATTTCAAAGCCACGCTGCAGCAACTGTCATTTTGCGTTACTGCCGTCAGCTTGCCTCAATCCGCTGGGTTACTTGTCTTTCCGTCCCGCGTCCAATTTGAAAACATCCGCTACACCCTTTACCCTTGACTGGGACAGCCTATGAAGATTTCTCATCTCCGCAAGCTTGCAGTCGTCATTGTATTTTTCTCGATCGCCCTCACCCTCACCGCTCAGGACATTGCTTCTTTTGAAAAGCGGATCACCGTCAAGAAGCTGGCCAATGGCATGACCATCGTTCTTATGGAGCACCCTGAAGCGCCGGTGTTTTCGTTTTATACGCGCGTTGACGCCGGCTCCGTCCAGGAAGTTCCCGGCATCACCGGCCTGGCGCATATGTTTGAGCACATGGCTTTTAAAGGCACGCATGAGATCGGTACCACGAACTGGCCTGCTGAAAAAGTGGCGCTGGAAAAAGTGGAGACCGCCTACGCCGCTTATTTGCATGAAAGGCTCAAGGAAGTCGGCCGCGATGAAAAGAAGGTCGTTGAGCTTGAAAAGACCTGGCAGGAGGCCGTAACCGCTGCCGAACAGTATGTGGTTCCCAATGAGTTTGGTGAGATTGTAGAAAGCCAGGGTGGAGTCGGGCTGAACGCATCCACGGACCGCGACGAAACCACCTACTTCTATTCGTTTCCGGAGAACCGCCTTGAGCTCTGGGCTTATTTGGAATCAGAGCGCTTTCTGGAACCGGTAATGCGTGAGTTTTATAAAGAGCGTGACGTGGTGTATGAAGAGCGGCGCATGAGTGTCGACAGCTCGCCTCAAGGCCGGCTTCTG
>DASXKZ010000145.1:0-4657 GCA_036496525.1 Candidatus Angelobacter sp. | reverse complement strand
GGCAAATGGCTGGAGTAGTGGGGGCACTGGTTTCCTAATGCGCTTAGACATCAATCTCGCAACCCACCCGTACGAAGATGCCAAAGAGTTTTGGCAGCGATGGGGCATGGGTGTGGCGATAATGGGGATCGTAACCCTTGCCTTGGTGGGCTTCACTTTGTGGAAATGGCACAAGGCTGCTACTGACCGTGCCGCGGTCAGTTCTCTAGAGCACAATATTGCTGTTCTGGACGGCAAACTCGCACGTTCAGAAGCGACATTGAACCGTCCGGAGAACCGCACGCTGCGCGAGCAATCGAATTATCTGAATAATTTATTCCAGCAAAAAGCATTCTCCTGGACCATGGTTTTCGAGGATCTGGAACGTGTAATGCCTCCTCATCTTCATGTGGTTTCGATTCATCCTGAAATGGATGCCAGCAATCAGCTGGAAATCAAGATGACGGTTGCTGGCGACTCACATGACCGGGCACTCGACTTGGTCCGTAAGATGGAAGATTCCAAACACTTTCAACAGACGCACATTCTCGATGAAACAGGCCGGACCGGGCAAAACGCAGGCAATGAGGTGATATTCAATATCTCTGCTTTCTACACCGCCGATGCCGCCTTTATCAGACAAGGAGCCCACTGATGCCCGCCCTGGCAGAAACCCGCAAACGTCTGGGGATTGCATTTGGCGCCATGGGGTTGGGGTGCGTCATCGCTGTGGCCGTTTTATTTTCTCCGCTAGTGCAAGAACGAGCGGACGACATCAGCCAGCTCCGCAGCCAGCAGAGCATGAAACAGCTACAGGTTAATAAAGTTGGGGACATTGACCAGAAAATAGCGTCCGCCTCGCAACAGATTTCAGCTTTCTATCAGAATCGCATTCCGGTGCGTGATTCCGCCATCTCTGACAATCTCGACAAAATTGCCGCGGAAAGTGGCGTTAAGCTGGAGCAGATAAGATATTCGACGAAAGACCTTGTGCCTGCCGGGCTGCGTCCGATGGAAATCGAGGCCAATCTGTCTGGCCAATATCCGCAGCTGGCACACTTTCTGAATTCCGTGGAGCGCAACCAGCCGGTATTCTTCATCGTGGATAGCATCGAACTCGGTGGCGAGCAGAACACTGGGGTCAGGTTACAGGTAAAGCTCAGGACTTTTGTGCGGGCAGGTGCGTAAGTGACACTGGGAACCGAAAACCGCAACAAGACTATCGCCGTTGTCGCGCTGGTATCGCTCGCGCTGATCATCGTCGCGTGGGAGCTATGGCCTACTTCAACCACATCAGCTTCGGTATCCACGACGTCTGCAACACACCCTGCTCAAACGACTACTGGGAAAAAAGGCGCACAGGTTCTATCAACGATTGATCCCACTTTGCGCACGGACTTGCTCAAGGACAGTGAGGGCACCAAATACGAAGGGAATGGTAAGAATATTTTTGTGGCACTGCCCGATAGTCCTCAACTAGTGCAGTCGCCGATCATAAAGGAGCCGCAGCAAGTTGTTCAACAGGGACCAGCTCCGCCTCCACCGCCGCCGCCGATCCCTCTCAAGTTCTATGGATTTGCCACTCAGAGCGGCGGGACGAAGAAAGTGTTCCTGTCAGAAAATGACGACATCTTCATCGCAGGTGAAGGTGACATCGTCGACCGCCGCTACAAGGTCATCCACATTTATCCGATGGCGGTTGAGATCGAAGATGTGTTGAATAATAACCGCCAACAGATACCGCTAACGCAGAGCTAGCTCACGGCATGAAGAACCGGCCCCAATCTGGCAACATCCGCCGCAAGAACAATGAACGTGGATACATTCTCCTCACGCTATTGCTGTTCGTGACTGTGCTGATCATCACCATGGCGATAGCCGTGCCGGAAATTACTTTCCAGGTGAAACGCGACCGTGAAGAGGAAATGATCCACCGCGGCGTGCAGTATTCGCGCGCCATCCGCCGCTATGTCAAAAAGTTTGGTCGTTATCCCACGCGCATCGAAGACCTGGAAAACACCAACAACGTCCGCTTCCTGCGCAGGCGCTACAAAGATCCAATCACCGGCAAGGACTTCAAGCTGCTGCATGTAGGCGAAGTGCAACTGATGCCCGGCGGGGGGTTAGCGGGAGCCACACCGGTCAGCGCAATGCCCGGCGCTTTGGGGCAGCCACAGCAGTCACTCAATCAGCCAGCTCAACCTGCAACCGCGGACGCAAACCAAAATCAGCAAAACGGCGATGCACAGCCAAACCAGGCGCAGCCCGAACGAACCGATAGCCTGTCCGGACAAGTATTCGGTGGAGGCCCCATCGTCGGCGTGGCCAGCACAAGCAAGGCGCAAACTATCCGCGAATTCAACCACAAGAACCACTACAACCAGTGGCAGTTTATTTATGACCCCTCATCGGACCGCGGAGGCCTGCTGAATACTCCCGCGCAACCGCCGTTACAAGGAGCAACTCCGGTCGCAGGAGCGCCGGTCCCGGGCATGCAATCACCACAGGGATCGCAGCAACCGGGTCAGCCACTATCAGCTCCGCCGGCAAACGTACCGCCACCTCCTGATCAACAGCAGCAACAATAGAAAATAAGAAAGCCCACCGCGAACGGTGGGCTTTTCAATTTTGAGTGATTCAGCGTTACACGCTGAAGGATGATCCGCAACCGCAGGTGCTCTTGGTGTTGGGATTATCAAACTTAAATCCAGCGCCTTCCAGCGTCTCCACATAGTCCACGCGGCAGCCGTTCAGGTACATGATCGAAGTAGCATCTACGTAGACCTTCAGCCCATCCATGTCGAAGGTCTTGTCCATCATGCCGGCACCGTTTTCGAAGGCCATGGAATAGGAGAAACCAGAGCATCCGCCGCCCACCACGCCCACTCGCAGGCCGGTAGGAACCGGGGTCTGTTGCGCCATGATCTCTTTCACCTTGGCAATGGCATTAGGAGTAAGCGAGATCGGTGCGCCTTTGGGGGCCTCTACTTGGGGGGTCCCTGGGGTAACGTTTGGCGTAACTGTGGTGGCCATTTGTATCTCCTTGAAAGTACTTGCTTATTATAGCAAAACAACAAATCAGGGATAGCGAAAACTAACCCCGCTTTCTCTTAGTTGGATGAGGTAATCGGCACCTTTGACTCAAAGTCCCAAAACTAAAGTGGTTGCAAGGAGGTCTTTCAGGGCTACAATTCGCCCTAGGAGCCCTGCCGGTAGCGATATGGCGGGCTAGATCCCCATATCTGTTAGACCTCTGGCGAGGCTCACCGTGAGGTGGCCCATGACTCCTTCGCTGGTCTGGCTGCTCGTTATCTGGAGTGTTCTTACCACTCTTCTGGTGGTTCTACTGATCTATCGCAGTACTCTCACAATGCAGGAAGATGATCAATTGTTCCTGGGCGAAGGTGATGCCCATATGGAAAAGGAACAAGCCGAACTCATGATCAAAGTGAACCGGCTCACCCCATTTGTGCGCGTGTTGGGGGCCAGTTCGGCTGTGTTGATCTTGATCATCGCTGTATTGGCCGTCTACCACGGTATGACCCAGCCCGCGTTCTAAGCGGCTGGAATATTGTGGCTGGTGGGGATGAAAGTTAACTCTGTGGGAGTAGTGTGTTTTTTAGCATATCTTTGAGAACTCTGTAACTTTCTTTGTAATTCCTCCATCATTATCGTGAAGGCCATGGCAACTCCGACCCTACTCGAACAGGCGAAGCTGGAAGGCTGGAGCGATGAGGAAGTAGTCAAGCGTGTCCTCGCAGGAGACACCGCTCTTTATGAAATCATCATGCGGCGCTACAACCAGCGGCTCTACCGCGTGGCGCGCGCCATCTTGCACAGCGATGTCGAAGCCGAAGATGTCATGCAGGACGCCTACGTCCGCGCCTATCAGCACCTGAATCAGTACTCCGGGCGCGCGCCGTTCGGCGCATGGCTGACGAGGATTGCGGTCAATGAAGCACTGGCCCGCCTGCGCAGCCGCGGGCGCGTTCAGGAGCTGGAAGCAATGTTTAATGGCAGTGATGACGCGCCGATTTTGATGTCCAATATGAAAAGTCCAGAGCAACAAGTGTCCAATCGCGAAATGAACCAACTTCTGGAAGAAGCCATCCTGGCGCTGCCAGGAAACTATCGCACGGTTTTGATGATGCGCGATGTAGAAGAGATGACCACGGCTGATACAGCTGCCGCGTTGGAGTTGACCGAAGAAAATGTTAAAGTGCGCCTGCACCGCGCCCGGGCCATGCTGCGCAAAGAATTATTTACTCGTGCCGGGGCCGGACGCAGCGAAGCCTTTCCCTTTATGGGTACGCGCTGCGACAACATCGTGCGGATGGTATTTGAGCGCCTGGCAACGATCCGAAACAATTAGTTTCAAGCCGCGAGTCTGCGACTCCACTTGCGTAATTTCTTCGTTGGCTTCTGCGTTGCCACACTGCCCGGCCAAGCCTCTTCCACTCCCATCAACGCCACCGTCGCTCCAGCCAACGCTATATTCTTCATGAAATTAATCATCTCCTGCTGTCGCCGTGCTGGTTCTTCCATGTTCCAGAAATCATGCATGATCGGCGATACTCCGGTTAAAAATCCCAGCAACGCCGCAGCCCCGAACTTCGGCTTGATCCCCAACAACATACTGCTTCCTCCTGCGACCAGCGCGGTGCCCGTAGCCGCTACC
>DASXKZ010000144.1:0-10932 GCA_036496525.1 Candidatus Angelobacter sp. | reverse complement strand
GGGCCACTATCATCAGAGGAATTTTTTTCCAGAATAGGAGCTTGGACAACTGACAGAACTTACAGCGCGGGAGATGAAAGCACAATTACAGCGGCGCTAATCGTTCAGCGTGCAAAATAATTTCATTCTTGAGCAAAGTCTGTATCTTCTGCCAGTTCCGTCCTGCAATGAATTCGGGCAGTCTTGCTGCAACGCTGTTGGTTCGTAGCCGGAACCAGCACAAACCGTGCCGCCGCAGGATCGTCAGTCGCTCAAGCGTGACTGTTTCCCCCCGCAGACGATACAAGGCGGCGGCACGGGCTTCACTTCCCGTCTCCCAGTTCAAAGCTCAATCTTCAGCCGATAAACAGATCGAGACCGCCCGACTCACAACGGGACCAAGTACCGGCAAATTAGAGGAACCCAGAGTGGGCAGATTGGGGTGCTGGATCACCAGCGTTAGCGTTGGCCGCGTGGCGTTACGCGGCTAGAATCGAATGCCCATGGTGATAGGAATAATTTGAGTGTTGATTCTAGTGGTGGGCGCGTAGTGATAACGCGCTTCGATATAAAGGCGATAACGGGGTTCGCCTACCTTGACGGTGAAACCAATTCCGCCATTCGCGCCCAATGTTCCTGAAGAGGCGCTCGCTAAAGTCTGGTCAGTGCTGACCGTACCGGAGGTGCAGGTGAAGCCCCAGAACAGCCACTCGCGTGTGCATGTGGTTGCCGTACCTGCCACAACGTGCTGGCTGAGTTCTGCATTGCGATAATAGAACCCGCCTCCTGCAATGAAATAAGTGCCCAGAGAACGTCCACTCGTTTCAAAACGATAGTTTGCCGTGAACGCGTATACGTTGCCGTGACCATTCAAACTGTGGTCCTGCAAAGCCAGCCGTAATGGCGCAAGCGTTTCACTGGAGACAAACAGGCGGTTCCACATAAATTCTGCGACGATTGCATTGCGCCGGCTGATGTTGTAACCGGCTCCCACAGTTGTACCCAATCCAAAGTTGACAGACTTTGCAAGCGGGTTCAATGGCACGCTTAAGGGGATGGCCATGTTCGTATTCAATTTACTGTCTTCCCCATAGTCCTTCTGGGCATTCAGAAAGGTTGGGAAAGCAACAACGACCACCAGGCAGGTTATAGCTGTCTTACAGATCGATCTCATGGAAGTAACTCCGGCAGAATTGCTCTCTTGAGCTTTCGGTAGCTCCGCACCAGGAAAACGACGAGGACATTACTGATCGTTCCCTGCAGAGCAGCATCTTAGGACCAGAACAAGGCAGCCAAATACTGTCAATATGTCCAGCGACAGAACAGAACAGGAGAAGAGAAAAAATATTGACGAAACAAAGAAGTAATGACTTCAAGTCTCTAAGGAATTGAAAGATGATCGTCAGAAAGGAATATGAAAAACGATCATTGGAAGGCTTGAGGGAAGGCTTGAGCTGGGAAATTCTGCAGATGCCATCCAAATTATTTCATTAAAGGATACTAACGATCTGCGACAAGCGAAGTCAGGATTTGGAAATAAAAGACTCGCCTTGGGCCGCGCGCTTCACAGCAATTGAGAGATCCTGAAGGAGCCTTCGTTTGCAGACATATCCCAGAGCGCCAGCCGCCAGCGCGGCTTCAATTAACTCCGGGGCTTTTGCAATAGTACAAATTACCACTGCACATGACAGGCGCTGCCGCACGATCTCCCTGGTTACTTCAATCCCATTTAACTCGGGCATATTAAGGTCCAGGACTGCCACGGAAGGCTGCAACCGGCTAATCTGCTCCAGAGCAGATCGCCCATCGACGGCGGTAGCTACGACGTTAAATTCCTGTGATAAGGTTGTCACCAGCGCGAGGAGGGCCTTCTTGTTGTCGTCCGCAATTAGAATCCGCAATTTCATCTTGGAAGCATCTACTCAAGTACGAAGAATACCCTTACTTTTGCGCCTGCGTGGATGACAAAGGTAACTAGCCACGGCAGAAGCGAATAAACCTTCTACATTTTAAATCGATAGCTGCGTATTTCTGTAACCCTAATATGAGAAAGCATATTTGGATCTTGGAAGGCCCACTTTAGGCTTGAAAAGCTTTCAATCACGGATTTTGAGTGCAAGCGAATTTTTGGCGAGCTCGGACAAAGCACACTTTCGTCAATGATCAGCCTTAGAGTTTTCTAATCTGATAGATGTACTCTGCTTTTCCCATCCAAGGAAGCCGTGTTGTTCCTGCTTGCGTTCCGGGCTGGCAAAAACTACAGTAGCGCGCGTGTACTTCGTGAATAGAAATATTAAAGTGGCAGGTGTGAACCTGAAGAGTGACTTGCAAACATCAGGAGCTCTGGCGATGATGGCTTGACTTTGAGCGAATTAGTGATGGGCGTAACATGTCGACGTTGTCCTGACCGTTCGAATCCTGGGAGATCGAACATAAAAGGGGGAGCCAATGCAGAAGCCAACGATACTCATCGCCGATGATCATACGATGATAGTTGATGCCTTTCGAAAACTGCTGGAACCGAATTATGAAATTGTGGGTACAGTGGCGGACGGGTTGGCGCTTTTGGAGACCGCACCTCTACTAAAGCCGAACGTAGTTATTATTGACATCGGCATGCCGCGCTTGAATGGCCTGGCAGCCGGTCAGCGGCTGAAGCAAATCATACCAAAGACCAAGATCATCTATGTAACCATGAACGAAGATGGCGATCTTGCATCCGAAGCGCTTCGGCTCGGTGCATCGGCTTATCTTTTGAAAAGTTCTGCCGGAGCTGAATTGTTGAAGGCGCTCCATGAGACATTGCGCGGAGGGACGTATGTGACTCCGCTCATTAAACAAGCGATGGAAGAGTCATTCATTCGTTCTCCTGCTCCTAAGGGGCCAGCAAAAAAACTGACACCGCGCCAGGTTGAAGTTTTGCAACTGCTGGCGGAAGGCCGGCTCATGAAAGAGGTGGCCGCGGTTTTAGGGCTCACACCGCGCACGGTGGCATTTCATAAATATCGCATCATGGAGACATTCGGTATCCACAGCAATGCCGAGTTGATTCGATTTGCAGTAAAGAACCACATACTGCCAAGCTAACTTAGTTTGCTATCCATCCTCAGGTGGGCTTACCCATCCACAGGCGTCACGATCCAGAGATCCTGAAGCAGCATTCGTGCGTCATCTGACAAAACTCACAGCAGCGCCGACCGCGATCTTCTGTTATTGGAGAGTCAAGGGCTTTCAGACCGTTTCCATTTGCCGTTGCGATGACCTGGCGGATACACCAAACAATCAGGGACGCAGCAATCGGGATTCCGTAGCGCGCTCTGCTGCCACGGACTGGAATGCTCCTTCGACTGGAGAATAGCCATGCGTATAAAGATCCTGTTGAGTGTCCTCATCACCATGATGGCGCTTGTCCTGGGCTGCCGGAATGATAAAGCCAGCGAAAAACAAATCGCGGCCAATCAGCAGGAAGCCAGCCCAACCCCTTCCAATGACAATGCTGCCCAACCCTTGCCATCGCCGCAATCCGATGCTGCACAGAAACCTCAGCCCAAACCAGCGCTGAAGCCCAGGTCTGAAACCACTCCGGTGAGTGAATCTCAGAGCACACCCACCCCGAGCGATACGCCTACTCCTACTCCCACACCTACTCCAACGCCAGCGCCGACTCCTATCGTGATACCGTCGGGAACAGCTCTCAGCATCCGCACCACGAGCGCCATCGGCACAAACGACTCAAAGGGCAACCAGGAATTCGAGGCGTCGCTGGCCAAGCCGGTGCTCTCAGGGAATGAAGTTGTTATCCCAAAAGGCGCGGCTGTGAAAGGCGTGATACTAAAGTCAGAGTCTGCCGGCCGGGTCAAAGGAGAAGGCGCGCTGATCCTGCAGCTAACATCCCTGACCCTGCAAGGCAAGCCGTATAAGATCACAACTGACCACGCGATGCAGCAATCCAAAAGCCGCGGCAAACGCAGCGCGACGATGATAGGTGGAGGCGGCGCCGCCGGTGCTCTCATTGGCGGACTCGCAGGAGGCGGAAAGGGCGCGGCCATTGGCGCGCTGGCGGGCGCAGGCGCCGGTACTGCTGGAGCCACTATGACCGGAAAACGCGATATAGTCATCCCGGCAGAGACCATCCTGGATTTCAAGTTGACCGCGCCGCTGACATTGCCTCCGGGCCATACTTCGGAAGGAGATTCAGCGCCGAAGGACAATTCATCGGCGGACCAGCCGGAAAAAGGTTCACAACCTCCACCGTCAAAACCTCCACAGTAAAGCGGAGTACAGCATTACTGGTTCTCGCGCAACGCTCTAGCCTGCCACTTCTACCAGTTGAAGCAGCTTGAAAGTTCGCGATTAATTGCGATGAGGTGAAGAAGATGAAAAACCCTATTCTCAAACTTGTAGCCATCTTTCTTTCTTGCGCAATGCCCGTGGCGGGGCAGGACCTCGGCGGCCTGGCAAAGCAGGCACAAAATCTGGGAGGCATGGATAGTCTTGCGGGCCTGACGCAGAAATTGCACCTCACACCGCAGCAAATACAGCAGGTCTTGCCCATCCTACAGGGAGAAACGCCCAAGCTTCAGGCCATTCAAAACACGGCCGGACTGAGCAACGCGCAGAAACTGGACCAGACCAAAACCGTGCAGAAGCAATCTGATTCAAAACTGAAAGGGCTGCTCTCAGCCGAGCAATTCAAGTCATTGCAAGGTTTCCGCTCACTGCAAAAGCAGGAGATTTTGCAAGGAGCGCTTCCAGCATTGAAGTAAAGAACCAACAGACTGTGCCTCCAGGGCTGCACCAGCCGATGAGGCACTTTCAAGCACCCGGCCGCCGGCGGGTTCGCGCGCGGTCAAGCAAGGAACAAGGAGAAAGTCATGAACGTACGGATCAGTCGCGCTCTTGCCATCAGTTTACTTACACTCGCCGGCACAAATCTTTCGCTGCCAGGAAACGCACAGTCTGACACGCACCCAGACACCGGCCGGATTCGCGTGAATGTGAGCCCGGAAGAGGCCTACATCTGGGTGGACGATAAAGCCACCAGCCACCGCAGCAGTACCCTGAAACTCCCGACCGGCCCACACAAGATCATGGTTTACAACTACGGCTATAAGCCTGAGAGGTTTGACATCAACGTGGTGGCTGGAGAGCACTCGGATATCACCGCAAATTTGAAACCCGCAGGAGAGCCCGTCTCCGGCCCCTGGGGACGGATACAGATTGAACGCGTTCGCGGAAATGCCCTGGTATTCCTGAACGGCACCACGCCGGAGTTCTTTGTCGGACACGTGGACGAAATGAACAACGAAATCTTTGGCGATCAGGCGCTTATTGTGCCGGTGGGAAAGCATCAAGTCCACGTGCTTGAGAACAAGACAGAAAAGGAAATCTGGGCGGGAACAGTAGAGGTAAAGGAAAACCAACGCCTGATTATCTATGCCACGTACCCGCCCGATGAACAGCTCGTTTACAAGAACTGGCCGGAGGGAGCAAATCTAAGCCACCTGAAACGCTTTGAGGCCGGCACGGCTTCGGCCACCATCGCCGTCGCGCCCGTGAAAAGCAAACTGGCGGTGGACCATACCGACGTCCAATGCAACGAACCGGTCAAGGTGAGTTGGGATTCCACCGATGCTGCACACACAATTATCAAAGCCAATGACGCTCCCTTGGCGTATGCGGTGGCCGGTGCCGTGGAGCAACGTCCCCTCCAGACCACCAAATATGAGTTTCATGCGGCCGGGCCGGGCGGAGTGGTGAATTCGGAAGCCACAGTGAACGTTGATAACACCGTCAAAGCCTCTTTGTCACCGACGACCTCCGAGCAGCGTTATGTGAAGGTAGGAGATAAGGTCCAGGAGCAGGGCTCCACGGAACTGAAATGGACGGCAAATAACGCCGATTCCGTTAAGATCGATCCTGTTGGCGCTGTCACCGGCACCGATGGAACTACACAGGCCATTCAGGTAACGCCAGAAAAGAACAGCCCCGGGCCGATCGATGAGACCCATACCTACAAGATCACGGCTACAAATATCTGCGGCGGTTCAGCCACAAGCGTAGCCACGGTGCATCTGACCGGATCCATCGAGCCTGAGCCGCAGGTGGTAGCGGCCGCCGAGCCGCCCCCAGAACTGCCAGAGACCGCGTCCCCGCTGCCACTGCTGGGGCTAACTGGTTTGTTGTTTTTGGGGACAGCAGGCCTCCTGAAGAGAAGACGCTTGAAATAAAGATCAGCAGCGATTGGTTGAGATGAGTAAAGGCTCCATGTGAACAAAGCCATGTCAGCCTGGGGTGCTAAAACTTCACTTACAACGCAGGAGTCCGCAATGAAAAAGGGTGTCATAACTGTTCTGATGGCCGTCGCTGTAGTGCTCCTGTGCAACGTATCGCTGTTTGGTCAGGCAGCGCAGCCCTCTTCGCAGAGCGCTTCCGGCACCGAGGCGCAACCGAACTCAATCAACGACAAGGACGTTGAGATGCTTCGCGCAAACCTGCGTGCGAACCGCAAGGAACTCATGGCGCGGAATATGACCCTTACGGCCGACGAAGCTACTAAGTTCTGGCCTGTCTTTGACCAGTACAGAAAAGAGGCCATCAAACCCAACGACGAACGCTGGGCATTAATCAAAGAATACGCCGCGAATTACAACACCATGACTGATGCGCAGGCGCAGGATTACATGAAGAGAGCTGAGGTGGTTGACCAGCAATTGCTCGCATTGCGGCTGAAGTATGTTCCAGTTTTTGAGAAAGTGGTATCCGCCAAGAAGACTGCATTGTGGTATCAGATCGACCGCCATATCGATCTTATGATCAATCTGCAGCTATCCTCGATGATTCCAATGGTAGACACGACCAAGTAAGTGCCGATTGATTACGTGCTCCTTAGGCGGCCGACTCTGAATCCCGCAAAATCCACGGTAGATTCGATAAAAAGAGAAGGCTCCATATGCTGCCAGATCTCGATCTGCCGTGTGTGATCGTGTTTTCGCAAATTGTGTTGGAAAACGCTCGCTTCCTTCCGGGCGACTCATGGAGCTACTTCCGTTGTTCTACGCTGTCGTGTGAGCGTGGCGAGCAAAATTCCCGATAACATGGCTACGATGAAAGGGATATCGTTGATCAGCATCAATCCAGGCTTAAGGACAAGACTTATTGGATTCACCCGATGCAGGTCCACGGCATACATGTGCGGAAACGCCAGAAAATAGGCCAACATTGCGAGATAGGTCGTAACGTAAACGGCCATACTGACGCAGAGCCCCTTCACCAGTTGGCGTACACTCGTTCGGCGCGTTGCAATCGCGAAAAAGATCTGGCAAAAAGTAATCCCCAGCCACAGATACAAGAGCTTCCATCCAATGGTGAGTCCGAAATCGCAGATCGTCGAATACGGCCATGGATAGCTCCATCTCTGGGGGAAGAACCGGACCAACTGCATTTCCCGAAGAACATATATCTCCAGTGCGGGGAGAGGAAGAACCCAAAGCGCTGAAAACGCAAGCGCGAACCAGTTGAGGCGCAGCGTACGGGCCATGCTCACAATTACCGCCATGGCCACCTGCCGCCAGTACCAGCCTATAGACCGTCCAGATCTAAACTCTTCCAGGAGATCGCCTGATAGCGCAACTTTTTGCTCATCGGTTATCAGATGCTCCAGAACCCAACGAGCAAGCCTGGGTGGATGTTTAGGTGTCATGCGGGTTCTCCTTTCACCTCGGGCAGCTTCCGCCATAAACTTGAGAGGACCTGCCGCGTATTGTGCACCTGACGCAGACCTTCTTGGGTGACGCGGAAATATCGCTTTGCCTTGCCACCACGCTCTGGAGTCGGATCGCCAAGGTCGGATGCAACCAGCCCCTTTTCTTCCAATCGCTCAAGCGCGGCGTACACGCTTCCCACGGATACCTCCCGTTTGCGGCGCTTCTCAATCTCACGCGAAATAGGAACACCATAAGCGTCCTCGCCCAGATGTATGACTGTAAGGAGGATCATCAATTCAAATTCGCCAAGATATTCGCGTTCCATATTAATTCAATATTAGCGAAGAAATCGAGATTCGGCAACCTTTCTCACGCAGTCTTCCATAATTCAGTCATCCTCTAAATACTAAAATTCTGACCCTGGCCGCGTATACAATCCCCGAAGGAATCTTCACCATGGCACAGGTTCAAACGGTCCGCGGACCCATTGATACGTCTACGCTCGGCACTACGTTGATGCACGAGCACGTCTTCGTGCTGGATACCGAAATCCTTCAGAATTATCCGGAAGAGTGGGGCAGTGAAGAGCAACGGGTTGCTGATGCCGTGACGCGGCTGAACGAACTGGAGGCCAAAGGCGTGGATACGATTGTCGATCTCACGGTGATCGGCCTCGGGCGCTATCTACCAAGGATCAAGCAGATCGCGCAGCAGACAGAAATCAACATCGTTGTCGCTACCGGTATTTATACATATCACGATGCGCCGCTTTACTTTCATTTTCGCGGGCCGGGCACGGTGCTGGGCGGGCCGGAGCTGATTGTGGATATGTTTGTGCGTGATATCAATGAAGGAATTTCCGATACCGGAGTGAAAGCCGGAATCCTAAAGTGCGCCACGGACGAGCCTGGCGTGACCAAAGACGTTGAGCGAATTCTGCGGGCCGCCGCGCAGGCGCACCGAAAAACTGGCGTGCCCATCTCGACGCATACCCATGCCGGGAGGCGCGTGGGGCTTGACCAGCAGAGAATTTTTCGCGAGGAAGGCGTTGATCTTTCGCGCGTGGTGATTGGACACTCTGGCGATACCACAGACCTAGGCTATCTGGAAGAGCTTGTTGGCAACGGCTCATACATCGGGATGGACCGCTTTGGCATTGATACTATTCTTTCTTTTGAAGACCGCGTAAATACTGTTGCGGCGATGTGCCAGCGTGGCCATGCGGAAAAGATGGTGCTCTCACACGATGCGGCGTGCTACAACCACTGGCTGCCGGAACGTCCATTGCCCACAATGCTGCCGAGATGGAATTACCTGCATATCCATAATGACGTGATCCCCGCGCTGAAACAGAAAGGCGTGACCGACGAGCAGTTACAAATCATGCTGGTCACGAATCCGCGGAAGATCTTTGAACGCCAGGGGGCATATTGAGCTGAGATGTAGCGCACCGAATTGTTTCTGTGCGCTCAATCAGGCCGGCATCTTCAGGCCGCCAAGGGATCGTCTTTCTTTTGGTTCTGATTTTCCTTCTGGCGCTCGCCGGGATCCTGGTCAACTTCCATCTCCGGCTCTTTCGATTCCGGATCAATACCGTGTGAAGGGTTTTCCTTCTCGGGCTTCTTGTCTTCGTTGCGCTCTTGCTGATCCGTTGGCTGTTTCATAGATGATTGGATGGCGAGTTATCTTCGTATGTCGCCCCATGCGCATTTGGGCTTCCCACACACAGGTCTCCGCAACTTTTCCCGACGCCCGTGTTTACATCTATATAAACGCTCTGATTCTTTATCTGAGCTAAGGTGGGGAAGGGTTCCAGAGGGCAAACGGAATCTTTCACTGCGGAAGTGCGATGCGAGGCGGCTGCGGGGGGCCCGTGGCCGCTTTTTTCCTTTGAAATCTTTTCCTTTAAAATCAAGGCATGTCCAACGCAGGGCCGCTGTTTCGTCCGTATGACAAGCTGGTGAAGATTACGCTGGGAGAAAAGCAATTTGAAGTCCCTGACGGCAATATGCTGCTGCGGGCACTGCAATTTCTCTCTCCTGAAGACGTCTCTTACGGAAAGTTTTGCTGGAATGAAGAGTGCCAGTATTGCCGCGTGAAGTATGACCTTGGCCCGGACACGCCGAACCGCACGGCAATCTCATGCAAGCTGATGGTGCAAGATGGAATGCGGGTGACGGAAGTAGCGCAGGAAATCAAGTATTGTTTGCGGAAGCTGGGGCTGGACCTGAAGGTGAAGGCCGCAATGAAGTAATGAAGAAGCTGAAACCCAGAAAATCCTCAAACACAATCAAAGCGCTCCGTCAAAAGCTCTCGCTCGACGACCCTACCAACCGAGTACGATTCGTTCGCTCCGAAGATTTCCGCCGCCTTGCACGTGTTGTTCATTTCCACCGCTCAGAAATACAGCCTCCTGAAAGCGGGTGAGGTGTTGGTGTAGTGAATCCGGTAATCATCATCCTCCACGGGATGGATTCGACTATGCCGAGGTCGCACGGCTCCGGTGGGCGTCGCTCACCATGACAGGGTTGAGAGACTGAGAGTCGAGCTCACCATAGGCGCAGCAGATTCCTCGCCGCGCCCGGAATGACAATCACTAGCTGGAGCAGAAGCAGCTACCGTGATCCGATCTCACACGGAAAACTTTGGATCACCTTCGACGACTTTGGTATCCAGCTTCGGTGTCTCGCCCTTACGCCACATGGGTGCTCGGAACCTGACCCGATAGTTGAGAGGACCGCCGTCCGGTTGATCGTGTCGATTGACGGGGCGCTCGATGCAGACAAATTCAGTCTCCATGTCATCTTTGCTGACGCGGACCACTGCATACCCGTGCCCGCCCGTATCGACAAAAGAAAGATGGGGAGACATTTGCAGATTGGATTGTTCTCTGGCCTTGTTGATGTCGCCGGACTTGACGTATTCCAGGCAGGACCGCACGCCATGCCGCAGAAGCATGTTGATCATGGGCTGCGGGGCCTGATCCTGGGGCCCTTGTCCAACCCAAAGGGGGCGAAGCGGTTCGTCCTTTGGGAAGTGATATTGATTGGCTTCCCATCCTCCCGGGGCTGAAATGGAGCCGGTGACAAAAGCCAGGCCTACCGGTTCAAACTTCTTGGGTGGCAGAGACTTGGCAGAACGGCCGGCCCAAAAAGAATGGAGGTCGCCTGCCACGGTGGCAAAGCCTGTAATTCCGTGCTCCCGGACGAAATCATAGATCTCGCCTTTTTCCAGGAAGGCAGTCGAA
>DASXKZ010000143.1:0-34800 GCA_036496525.1 Candidatus Angelobacter sp. | reverse complement strand
AGCGGTAATGGGCCTCATTGGATTACTGAAATTCGCCCAGCGCCTTGGTAATCATAGCGTTCTCTCGCTTTGCCGATGATACGGGTGTGATGTAGCGGGAAATCGATGCGAGCATCGTTTGAAGTTTTTTGCGCGCGCTTCCGGTGCTTTGGGAGCTGGCGGCAGGTGGCGTATGGCTTGACACAGTTTGCGGAGGGTCGCGGGCTGGCGGAGCAGTGGAAGGCGGAACTGGAACTGGCGGCGGTGAACGGCGGTGACCAGGATGCGCAATGGATGTTATCGCGGGAGGCACCGACTGCGAGGTCAAAAATGCTGGCGGCCTTGAAAGAGCGGGCGCTGACGGCAGGGCCAACCGCTGGGGCAACCTATGGGCCTCCGATGTGGCCGGGGCCACTGGCTTACGCGCCGATGAACGAGCTGGGCGTGGTGTTCTTATTTGGATGGATGGCGCCGCAGCTAGGCTATGTAGTTCACAGGATACAGCCCGAGTTTCCTGATTGCGAAGCGATGCGCATGGTGGGAGAAGACAGGTGCGAGCTGGTGAAAGCCGAGTTTGAATACGAAAGCCGTAACTTCCTGAAGCACATGCATGACGTTAAAGGATGCGACTTGATTATCTGCTGGCGGCATAACTGGCCGGAGTGTCCGATAGAAGTGCTGGAGCTGAAGAAAGTGCTCAGCCTTCAGCAGACGGCAATGAGCCAAAACCTTTTGCCGCAGATTTGCGCGGATGAACGCTGATAGGAAAAACCTACCACGGAGACACAGAGACACGGAGAAGATCCAAAAGACTTAACACAAAGGACACGAAGGAAGACTTCACCACTGATTAACACTGATAACACTGATCAGGAAAAAACAAAACCTTTGAAACGCGGAGGAACGGAGGCAGCGGAGAAGCCCAAAAACTTAACCACAAAGGACCACAAAGGAGCGCGAAGGAGAATCGAGATCGGGTACCAGAAAATTTACCGCGGATTTACGCCGATGATCGCGGATTTAAAGCAAACGTCTTAAGCTTTTCCTTTGCATACCTTCGTGTCGTTTGTGGTTGATGTGGTTATTCGTACTCCACGCTCACCAGAAAGAGTCCGCTGGCGGGGGCGGTGGCTGCGGCGGCGGAGCGGTCACGGAGATCGAGGATGCGTCGAACGTCTGCGACGGTGAGGCTGCCTTTGCCGACCATGAGAAATGTCCCAACGAGGTTGCGGACCATGTGGTGGAGAAATCCGTTGCCGCGGACGGTGTAAATCAGTTCGTCGCCGTGGCGCTGCCACTGGGAGTGAAAGATGGTGCGGATGTTGTTCGGTTCAAAGTTAGGTTCAAATTCGGCGTGGTCGATTGGAAGTGCCGGATGATTCGCTTCAATCTGGGCATTGGTCTCGCCTCCACGTTTGGTATTGGCTCGGACATTGGTATCGATTCCCGATTTGGTTTCGACTCCAGATTTGGTTTCCACTTCGGCATTCTCTGCGAGCCCTTGTTTCGTTTTGATCCCCGATTTTGTATTGATCGCGGCTTTGGTCGCAGACATCTCTTTGTCGATTGCGAGAGCTTCTTTGCGCTTTTCAGGATCGACAGCGGCGAAGCTGGTAAAGTCATGCTCGCCCTGGACCAGGGCGGCGGCCTGGATCATGTGCGATTCCGAGAGCGGATAAGGATGGTGGTAAACATAGCGCGCCTGGAATGGCGAGCAAATTGCTCCTCGATAGATGTGGTAGCGGTAAGTTTTGGCGACAGCCGAACGTCGCGCATGAAATCCAGGCGGCATTTCTTCCGCGGCCAGTATGCGTATGGAGCGGGGAAGAATGTCATTTAGTGCGCGAACCAAGTTGTCGATGGGAATGGGAGAATTGGTGGTTACGGTGGCAACTTGAGCAAGCGCGTGGACGCCTGCATCGGTGCGGCCGGAGCCTTGCGGCAAGGTTTTTTCGCCGGTGAGGTGTTCGAAAGCGGACACCAGTGTCCCTTGAACGGACAGTCGGTCGGGCTGGACCTGCCATCCGGCGAAGTCGTGACCATCGTAAGCGAGCGTGAGTTTGAGATTTCTTGGCAAATCGGCAACCTGATGTTTCAATCGTTCAGAAGTGAATAGTAGTGTGCTTTTTCGTCTGCCTAAAGGCCCGCGATTTGCAAGCGATCGCTAGACGCTGGCA
Organism: Candidatus Angelobacter sp.; assembly: GCA_036496525.1. Lineage (GTDB taxonomy): Bacteria > Acidobacteriota > Terriglobia > Terriglobales > Acidobacteriaceae > Angelobacter. The sequence goes on along the minus strand of DASXKZ010000143.1, from coordinate 32,644 downwards.
CTGGTGGCGTGTCAGTTTTATAAACTGACCCCCGCCCAACACTTTTTAACGCCTAAAGCAGCGCTGAGCCGATATACTAACGGGTTTCCGCAACACTGAGTGTTTCCAATCTGGAACCGCAGAGGGGGTTCCAGCGTATCTTAATGAGCAAAGGTGACGGAACCTGAAAATTGCAGTCTCTATAAATTACCAATCAGCCAGTATAAAAAGATCTGGAGAAAAAGAATGTCTGTAGGATTTATCCGCAGTAATGTTGTGAGAAAAGTAGTGTCAGTAGTATGTCTATTGACTTTCCCGGCAGTGGCGCAACAAGCAAATACTGGCCTGGCAATGCAGGCAACGCCCCAGCAGTCGGGGAGTGCGGCGCAGAGCGGAAGCCAGCAACCTACAGCTTCGGCGCCAAACACGGGCCAGCAAACGGCGACGCCGCCGCAGCAAGGCGGCCAGTCTGAGTCAGGCAAGGCGCCCCTACCCGAAGCGCCGCAAGTCAAAAACCTGCCGCAACCCACGCATGAGGACTATTCCAAGCCTGCGCCTCTGCTGCCGAACCCGTTTGCACGCTACATCCCACGCGATGTAACGCCGCCATCGTTTACGAATGCTCCGAAGATCGAGCAGCTGATCCAGAATGGCAAGCTGATGCTGTCATTGAATGACGCCATTGCCATCGCGTTGACAGATAACCTCGATATAGCAGTGGCGCGGTATAACCTGCCGATCGCCGATACTGACATCCTGCGCACCAAGGCAGGCGGTACTTTCCTGGGCGTAAACTCAGGCGTTGTTTCCAATACACCCGGCGGAGGTCAAGGGGGCGTCGGATCAGGGATCAGCGGCGCCGGGGCGGGTGGAACCACGGCCGGTGCAGGCGGCGCGGGAGTGGGAGCCGGCGGTTTCGTTGCCAGCACCAGCGGCGCCGGGCCGCAGCCGGATAGCTTTGATCCAGTTATCTCCGGCACCGTCAGTTTTGAGCGGGCCATTTTCCCACTGTCGAACTCGGTTACTGCGGGTACCTCCGTGCTTAGCCAGAATACGACTAACGGCAACATCAGTTATTTTCAGGGTTTCTCTCCGGGAACTTCCCTGACGGTGGGATTTAACAATAGCCGTTTGACCTCGAACAGCCCGCGCTCCTCTCTGGACCCGAACCTGTCGTCGAATTTCCGTGCCCAGATCCGTCAGCATCTGCTCCAGGGATTCGGACGCGGCCTCAATCTGCGTCTGTTGCGTACTGCGCGCAACAACAAGAAGATCGCGGAAGAAGCTTTCCGTCTGCAGGTAATTTCCACGGTAAGCCAGATTGAGAACATTTATTGGGACTTGGTCAATGCCTTCGAAGCTTTCCGCGTGAATGAACGTTCGCTGGCTCTCGCCCAGAAGACTTTGTCAGACAACCAGAAGCAGGTTGAAATCGGCACTCTGGCGCCTCTTGACGTGGTTCGCGCCCAAAGCTCCGTGGCATCGGCTGAGCAGGCGCTCATCGCCTCCAGGACAAACCTTCAGCTCCAGCAATTAGTGATGAAGAATGCTTTGACTCGTACCTTGCCCAGCAATTCCGCTCTAGTACAAGCAGAGGTGATCCCCACCGATACGGTACAGGTCCCCGATGAGGAAAATCTTCCTCCGGTTGAGCAGCTCATCAAGATGGCCTTTGACAACCGGCCTGACTACAAACAGCAGAGGATCACGCTGCAAAACAACGAGATCAACATCAAAGGCGTCAACAACGGATTGCTTCCCGTGGTGGATCTGGTTGGGTTTTACGGCTCTTCATCGATTGCGGGTTTGCAGAACCCGCTGGCGACGTGCATTCCTCCGGCCACGCCCGCCACCACCGGTTGTATTCCGGCGGGCAGCATCCCTGCCACAGGCTTTGGGGATGCATTCAACAATTTGTTTAACTCCAGCGCGCCCGACAAGGGCGTGGCCATCAATATCCAGATTCCGCTGGGCAATCGTGTTGCTCAGGCAACGCAGGTGCGCTCCATGTTGGAGTATCGGCAATCGCAGCTATCGCTGAAAACCCAGGAAAATACCATTATTATCGGTATTCGCAATGATGTTTTCACGCTGGAAAACAACCGTGCCAGTGTGGTGGCTGCCCAGAAGGCCCGTGACCTTGCGGCCCAGACCCTGGATGCTGAACAGAAGAAATATAATCTGGGCGCTTCCACTTATCTCGCTGTATTGCAGGATGAACGCGATCTTGCCACGGCAGAATCCGCTCTGGTCAGCGCCATGACAACTTATGCCAAGGCGCGCGTGCAGCTTGATAGAGACACCGCGCAGACGCTTGACCGCTATAACATCAAAATCGATGAGGCCGTTACCGGGCAAATCAAAACAGAGCCCAACGTTCCGGGGACCGTTCCCAGCAAGACCGCTCTCCAGGAACCCACCGCTCCGGCGCAGCAACCGCCAAAATAGCTTTTCTTGCCGATCACAACCGCCGGCCGGCCTTCGGGCTGGCCGGTTTTTCTTTTGCGCATAACTTCATAAGGTGGCCGCTTTGCGCTGAGAAAATTCTGGAATTTATCGGCTCTCCCGATATATATTCTCCGCACTCACACTCATCGCGCCGCATTTTCTTTTTTTGATGGAGAAGGTTTTTCATGTCTTGTAAACAGGCCATAGTCTTTCTGCTGCTCCTGATCTCAGGGGCCAATCTTTTCGCAAAAAATAAAGACAAGGAGAACCCAGCTGGATGGCTTCCCATTACCCAGCAGGATTTCTCGATCAATGAAGTGCCAAATGATCCAGGCGCGGATGCCATTCAGCTCTACATGAGCTATTACCAGGATGATGATTCCAAGCTTATTTCTGTTTATAAGCGCATCAGGATTCTTCGCGAATCGGGGCGGGAACGGTCTGACGTTGAGATTCAAATTGAGCCTGGACAATCATTAAAGGAGCTCGCAGCCCGGACCATTCATCCAGACCAGAAGATTGTGGATTTTACCGGCAAGCCTTTTGAAAAAGTCATCATCAAGGGCCGGGGTATAAAGTTTGCGGCTCAGGTATTCACATTTCCTGATGTCACTGTGGGCAGCATCATTGAATACCGCTATACCATAGCGTTGCCTCCGCACGTAGTCAGCCCTATCTCCGCCTGGCCGGTGCAGGGAGATTTATTTACCCTCAGGGAAAGTCTTCGCTTCCGCGCTTATCAGGGACTCGTAATGGTGCTCTCTGAATGGAACAACGTCATGCCCAGGTCGCAGGTTTCTTATTCCTATTTGAACCAAAGCGATCCCAACGTGCTGGAAAAGAAACAGGGAAATCTGATGGAGCTTGAACTCCAGAATATTCCGAAATTCTTTGCTGAGGAATATATGCCGCCGAAAGACGATTTTCGCCCCGTCGTGTTGTTCTACTATGGCGGCCGCGAGATGTCTTCTCCTGAAAGATTTTGGGAGGAATCGCAGAAGTCGGTCACCGATTATGTGGAGAAATTCATCGGGAATTCGCGGGAAATTCACGACGCGGCAGTGCAGGCGATCGGCGGCGAAACTGATCCCGAAAAAAAGCTGCGCAGGCTGTATGCGCGCGCCCAGCAAATCCGCAATCTTGGTTTTGAGCGGGAAAGGGCCGCGCAGGAGGAAAAAGCGGAGCATCTCAAACGGAATGCCGCTGCGCAGGAAGTTCTTGGGCGTGGGAACAAGGTTCTGCCCGTTTGGGCTTCTGCCATGGCGCAACAGCGGCGCGAGCGCGCTTAAATTCAGCAGGACCAATGGAGGTTTTATTACCACTCCAGAGCCTCAAACTTCTTTGGTGCGCAGGGTTACTCACGTTGCGTTACGCCAGGATGGCAGCTTAACCGGCGAAGTCACCATAGAGTTTCAGGGAGAAGACGCCCTTGAGCACCGATTGGATGCGCTCAATCAGGATGATGCCGGTCGTCGCAAAGGCCTGGAAGATGAACTCAAAGGATGGCTTCCCCAGGGCGGAGTCGTTACGCTGCAGGAAGCCAAGGGGTGGGAATCCATCGATGATTCCCTCGTAGCGCGATTCAAGATTGAAATCCCCGGCTTCGCCTCTGCGGTTGGCAAACGCATGTTGTCCCCCGGATATTTCTTTTCTACGCTCCAGAAAAATATGTTTACCAGCCAATTCCGCCGCTACCCCATCAGTTTTCCTTATCCCTTTGCAGAAGAGGATGAGCTGACCATGGACTTGCCGGAGGGTTATGAAGTGGAAGAGCCCCCTTACCGCCGCAAGGCAGGCCTTTCTTACGCTGGCTATGAAATTTCCTTTGCCGTCGAAGGCCATCAACTCACTGCCGGCAGGCAATTTCATCTCACGGGAACTCAGTTTCCGCCGGACAAGTATGAAGAGCTTAAAAACTTTTTCAGCGTGGTTCAAAAAGGTGATGATGGCCATGCTGTCCTGCAGCGCGGACAAGATAAAAATGCCCAAAATCTGAACTGAAGCCGGAATGAAATACGGATAGTCCATTGTTTCGGGCTGATGTTTCGGGCTGACAAACTGCCCAAGTCAAAAACAACGCCCACACAACGACATGCTGTTCCGAGAGGCGAACATCAAAGCTGCCTGAAATCTCGGCAAGGCGTCTGTGAGGCCCGAGGAATCGGCTCCGCTGTACTAGAGGGCCAACAATCCCACGCAAAACCAACAACGCACTGCATCACATTTCCCCGATCCGCGATCATCCGCGTTAATCCGCTGTAAGCGTTTCTTGGTTCTCCGATCACCAGATCATCCGATGACCCGATGACCCGATTTCCTATCAGTTATTAACACATCACGCTATCTGTGATTGGCGTGACTGCTCTTCAAAGGCCCGGACCGATTCTTCAAACTGTTCATGAAGGCTCTCGCCCATTTGCATCATGTCGGAGATGCAGGTGCTCATGTCAACAGAGAGAAGGTGCTTGTACAGAGCGCGGGATACAACACTGTGCAGGAGCCGGGCTTCAATCGCAATGCGCTGTACTGTATAGCCCTGCTCGTACCGCTCCTGGCCGTGTTTCATAGCGCCTTCCATCTCACGGTCGGCGATAACATTAGGACCAGCTTCGATTCGCCTCGCCAGCTCCTCAATGATCTGCCGAACGTGGTCGACTCTTTGTTCCTTGCTAAGCTGAATGGAAGAAAGCGTTTCGTTCCTGCTTGCTTCCCGGAGCCAGTCACCCACAATCTCATCTGCGTTTTCTCGCAATATGGTTGACACGCGCTTGATTTGCAAGGGAGCAGTGCGCACAGGATGGTCGAATTTTTTTTTGATCGTTTCCACCAGATGCTTAACGTCAGCCGGTTTTGTCAAATAATCATCCACCTGGCTTCGTATCGCTTGCAATGCAGTTTCGAAATCAGGATACCCGGTGAGGATTAATGTCACGGCCCCCGGCTGCACGCGGCGCATTGCACTGATGAGCGTAAATCCGTCTCCACGCTCGCCAATGTTCAAATCCGCCAGCAATACGTCGAATTGATCTCGGTTGATAAGTGCCAGCGCTTCTGCAACCGTGGCTGCCACTGACACGTCAAACCCTTCCTGCTGCAGGATGAGTGGCAGCGTCATTCGAATACTTGGTTCGTCATCGGCGAAGAGAATCCTTGTCTTGCGTTGTTCCATACGCAAAAGATTCCTTTCTAACCCGCTATGCCCTGGGAACGATGAAAGGTCGGTGGCGGCGTTCAGGAGCGATTACCACGCGGGTCGCGGCACTCTTCAGATCAGTCATGGTTAACAGAAGGCGCGCAGAAGGCTCAAAGATAATCACGCCGGTAAGAATTCGCTCAAGAATCTCTCTGAGCCCGGCATCCTCGGTTTTGGTTCGCAAGTCCAGGTGCACGATTTCATCTTCTCCGGCAGTACCGAGTTGGACACAGCAAACAGACTTGGCAACTGCGAAAGCGCCTCGCGAATGGGCACTATCGGTTAAGCGGCTGCTCTGGTTTGAGCCTTTGCCCGCAGTTCTTTCAATCGTGCATAGAAGCTCATCGCCTACCCAGAAGATGGACGAGAAACCATTTCAATGTGTGAGAGTCTTCTGCATGCGGAGGGGTTGGCACCAAACGTGACAAAATCGAGAGCTGCTGTGCATGAATGGTCCGCGCGCAAGCGTCCCGACGCATCTAAACAAAAGTAGGTGAAGGACATATGGGCCAAGCAAAAGAACAGTCGTCAACGGCTAAGTTGAAAAAACTGAATGCCTTGGTTGAATCCGTTTGCGGAATATATACCCGGGTTGCGCGTCGGCTCGGAGTGCACCGTAGCTTTGTGAGCAGGGTGGCGCGCGGTGAGAGGCGCTCAGAACCGGTCGAGGATGGCTTATTGGCTGAACTTAAACGCGTCCAAAATCGGTGAATTGACGATCGGTAAACATTGAAGATCGGTTTACATCGCCCCTCTTGCGCCCGGACTGCATCATTTCATATTTGAGTGTCTGCGCACGCCATCATGCGATAAGTTCAATCTTTTCCTGAGGGACTTCAGTACACATGTGTTTCTGCCGTGCGACGTCCAGCGCATGCCTATCCCTGCTGGCGGTAATGAGGCAATAGCAAAAGGCACAATAGCATTCGATGACGCCGTCATTTTGCTCGTCACGGATTTGAGCAAAGTGGCCTAGCGGTAAGTCTAGTAAGAAGGCGGAACTTTCATTTGACATTACGGGAACCCTCCGTCGGAACTGCTTATGGTGTGAGACTTCAGCCCTGAAGTGCATTAGAGCCATGTTAAAAATATTAATTTTGTGATCGCCCTGTGGAAATCCAAAGAGGCCCATTGTCGTGCGGGATTTATCTTTTTTGCCCCATCGTTCGCCGCCTTAATTACGGATGGCTAAAGAGAAACGCGGAGAGCCTTTTGTACTCTCCGCGTTTCCATGGCGGCTCCTGCATTGGCGTTCACCGTTAGCGGGACGGCTCACGCCTCCTTGAGCTTTATTTCGCCAACTCCGGCCCATCTCTTGCAACGCTTCGAGAAAATCGATGAATTCCCGATTCGTAAAAGAGCAGAAAGCCCCAGGCTTCATTGGCTCGGGTAAAGCTCCCGCCATCCGCGGACAAGGCAGTTCATCGCATCGCGGACACCAAGGTGGGTATGTCCGCAACAATAAACGCCGTCGTCCTCGGTCCAGCAAGCCACGTAAAAGATCGGTGGACGGGCAGGCTAATAACATGTATAACATGTCATTGTATATCGGTGTAGAAAGTTTTTATGGCAAGCCGCAAGATTCTTAATTCGTGGATTCCCGCTCACCTTTCGGCGCACGTCTGCGTGCCATACGCACGGAACGGCAACTGTCCCAGGAAAAGCTGGGCGCCATGATCAAGGTCAATCGCAATTTCGTCGGTGAAGTGGAACGCGGTAAACAGAATATCTGTCTCGATAACATCCTTCAGCTCGCCCGCGCTCTCAAAGTAAGTCCGCGCGATTTCTTCGATCTCTACAAGCGATAAGAAACTTTTCTGCGTTCCTCGCGTCGGCGATGAAATTGATCCGTGTAAATCAGTGCTATCTGTGTTGAGGTTTGGGGTTTTTGTGGCAAAGCCAGTGGCCAGCCGTGCGCGAATAGAACATTGAACTTCAGAGACTCTGGTCAGATTGCCTTTCTTGTTATATAGTCGGCAAACAATCCCCCTAAACTGTGCTGAGGTGTTTGTGGGTCCCATCCGTTTATTTTTTTCAGTTGCTCTTTTGGCGGTTTTTATTGCGCCCGCGCAGGCGCAAAAAGAAGATTGGCAGCCCATTACCCAGCACGACCTGGAGATGAAGCAGGTTCCCGGTAACCCCGGGGCGGATGCCGTTCAGCTTTATTACGCCGATTTCATCAATGATCAGCAAGAGACTGAATTTTTTTACGTTCGCATCAAGATATTGAATGAAAAGGGCAAAAGCCATGCGGACGTACAGCTGATTGTGCCGCCGGAAGGATCGATTTCCGGCCTCAAGGCGCGCACCATACAGCCGGACGGCAAAATCACGGAATTTACCGGCAAGCCATTTCAAAAAACTGTCATCAAGGGGCGGGGCGTAAAGGTCCTGGCCAAGGCATTCACCATGCCGGAAGTCAACGTAGGCAGCATTATTGAGTACAAATACCACGTAGACACGCCGGGGTACGTTATTGTTAGCAATAACTCCTGGACCATTCAGCATGAACTTTATACCGTGAAAGAAAGCTTCCGCATGAAGGCATTTTCCGGCCAGATAGAGGGCCTTGAGGGCGGGTATCGGGTGGCAGCTTTGTATTCGCACATGCCAAACAACATCAAACCGGTACAAAAGGGCGAAGGATATGAACTTGATCTTGAGAACATGCCGGCCTTCGAGTCAGAAGGGTACATGCCGCCGGAAGATGACATCAAGCCCCAGATGCGGTTCTTTTACATCACCACGGGAAATTCCACTCCAGATAAATTCTGGCAGGATGCCGGACGCAAATGGAATGACGAAGCCGAACATTTTATTGGCAATCGCAAGGAGATCAGCCAGGCCGCCGCCGAGGCAATCGGAAATGAAACCGATCCTGAGCAAAAGCTGCGCAAGCTCTATGCCCGCGCGCAGCAGATCCGGAACCTGACCTATGAGCGCGAACGGACCGAACAGGAACAAAAAAGGAAAAACTTAAGTTCAACCAGAATGCTGGTGATGTTCTTGCGCGGGGCGACGGTTATCGTGACGATATAACGCGCTTCTTCGTGGCGTTAGCCCGCTCTGCCGGATTCGATGCTTCAATCGTGCGCATCAGCAATCGCATGAATAAATTTTTTGATAAAGGGCTGCTTTCAGCGCAACAGCTCGAAACTGAAATTGCTGTTATCAATCTGGCGGGTAAAGACATTTATCTTGATCCCGGGACCAAATTTTGCTCTTACGGCTACCTCCGCTGGATTCGTACTTCAACGCAGGGACTCAAGCTGGATAAAAAAGGCGGCGTTTTTATTACCGTGCCCTCTGCCTCATATGACAAAGCCACGACGCGGCGCAATGCGGAAATGGCCCTGGATAGCGGCGGCAATCTAACGGGAACAATCACCGTAAAGTTTGAAGGCGGTGAGGCACTGGAGCACCGCCTTGACGAACTCGATACCGACGAAGCGGGAAGAAAGAAAGATCTGGAAGATGAGTTGCAAGGCTGGCTTCCCACCGGCGCCATCATCAAGATGACCAAATCGGAAGGCTGGGAAACCAGTGATGGCCCGCTCACCGCAACCTTCAGCGTTGACATGCCCGGGTACGCTTCTGCTGCCGGCAAGCGTTTTCTGGTTCCAACCTATCTCTTTCAGGCCAAACAAATGGACGCTTTCAAGCATGTGGACCGTAAATACCCTGTGTATTTTCCCTACGCGTTTGGTGAAGTCGATCGCGTAGACATCAAGCTCCCGGATGGCTACACCCTGGAAAACACGCCGCAGGCGCAGACTGTCCGCATAGGCTATGCGGGCTATCAGAATCTGGCGCAGTTTGATGGAAAACAGTTGGTTACCCAAAGGACATTGCAGGTGAATGGCATTTTCTTCAAGTTGGAACTGTATCCTGAGGTCAAAGATTTCTTTGGCAAGGTCCAGGCAGACGATGAACAGCAGGCAGTATTGACAGGCAGCGCTAGCCGGGAGAGCGGCATAGGTTCTCATTCCAACGCACCTTAACAAGACGGGGTAAGCCCTTAAGTTCAAGATTACTTCCTATTAGATGATGAGGAACTCTGGTCAAACCGGCCATTTTCGTGTATATCTTTGACTTCCCCCCTTGTACTACGGCCATTGCGCCAGTTGGAAACACTTTGCTTGAGGTCTTCCAGGATGCAAATTGTACGAACTTGTCTGCTGGTTCTTTGTTTTCTAGTTTCCCTTAGCTCCTTTGCGCAAAAGGAAGACTGGCTTCCAGTCACGCCGCAGGACTTGCAATACAAAGAAGTGCCTGGAAACAAAGGTGCCTCAGCGGTAAGGCTTTACCATGCTCAGTACATCAATGACAACACGGCCTCCTGTTTTTTTTATGAGCGAATTAAGATCCTGAATGAAAAGGCGCTCGCCGGCGGCAATAGCTACGCGGACGTAGAGATTCCCATTCTTACGCTCGGGGACTTTGTGGAGGAGGTCAGCGACCTCAAGGCGCGCACCATCAAGCCGGACGGTTCCATCGTGGAATTCAACGGCAAGGTGTTCGAGAAGGTGGTCTTCAAAGGCAGGGGAGTCAAATTTTCCGCTAAAGCCTTCAGCATGCCTGAAGTGAGCGTAGGCAGCATTATCGAATACAAGTACCGCGCCATCCTGAATATACCTGTTCTTATCGATCTCAAGATTCCAGTGCGCGATGCGTGGGACATCCAGAGCGAACTGTTCACCGTCAAAGAGAGTCTCTACTACCAGCCCGATACGGGAACGCGCTACCAGAGCCCCACTCGGCCCATGTTTCAATCCGGCGGCGAGCGTATCAGCCACGTGATGCTCAACATGAAAGACTTCAAGGAAAAACTGCGTGAGAGCGGCTCCGACACCGGCCTGGAGTTGACTAATGTCCCTCCATTTGAGTCTGAAGAGTTCATGCCGCCGGAGAACAATTTCAAGCCCAGCGTCATCTTCTTTACTGGCTACGTGGGGAAAGTGGATGTTGACAAGGAATGGCTTGACCTGGGAAAGCAGTATTACGAAGTTTACGAAAGATATATGGGCGCGGATAGAGGTGTGAAAGAAGCTGCCCTGAAGGCCATCGGTAGCGAGACCGAGCCCGGCATGAAGCTGCGCAAAATCTATGAACGCGTGCAGCAGCTGCGTAATCTGACTTTCGAGCGGCCCCGTACCCTTGAAGAACGTAAGGCGGAGCACATCCAGAGAAACAACAATGTTGGAGATGTCCTGGCCCATGGTTACGGCACTTTCGAAGACCTTACTCTTCTCTTTGTCGCCATGGCCCGCTCCGCTGGTTTTGACGCTTCTCCGGTGATGGTGCCCGACCGCAAACGCCGGTTCTTTGTCAGCGTTTGGACCTCACAGCGTCAGATTGACAGCGTAATTGCTGCCGTAAATCTCAACGGCAAGGACATGTATCTGGAGCCGGGCACGCGTTTTTGTCCCTATGGCTTCGTCCGCTGGAACCATACCGAGATTGATGCGCTGAAGCTCGATCGAAAGGGCGGCAAATTCATCAAGGCGCCTTCCATGAGCTATGACAAATCGGTCACCCGGCGAAACGCGAATATGACCCTGAGCGAAGATGGCGCCCTCAAAGGCAATGTCGTCCTCGAATTCAAGGGCGCGGAAGCTCTGGAGCACCGCCTGGACGCAATCGATCGCGATGAAGCCGGCCGCAAGAAAGACCTGGAAGACGAACTCAAGCAGTGGCTCCCCGCCGGCTCGCTGGTGAAGATGGACGTGGCCCAGGGATGGGAAGACGGTGACGCTCCGCTGGCAGCGCGCTTCAATGTGGAAGTGCCGAATTACGCCACTCTAGCCGGCAAGCGGCTCCTGATTCCGGCCTTTCTCTTCCAATCAAAGCAGAACCAGGCCTTTGCCCATGGCCAGCGCAAGTATCCAATCTATTTCCCGTATCCCTTCACCGATAACGATACTGTCACCTTGCAGGTTCCAGCGGGATTCACGCTGGAGAGCATCCCGCAGAAGGAAGATGCTCAGCTTCCTTTTGCTCGGTACCAGAACGTGAGCAATTTTGACGGCGTTAAATTTGTCAGCCAACGGCAGCTCGCCTTCAACGGAATCTTTTTCCCAGTGGAGAAATATTCAGAATTGAAAACGTTCTTTGGTAAAGTCCAGGCCGGAGACGAACAGCAGGCTGTACTGCACGCAGGAGGTAGCACCAGTGCTCAAAAAAGCAATTAGCGCAGCTTTTTTCTTTGCTCTCTTTTCATTCTCGAATGGCCTTGCCCAGGCTGAGGTCCCGGATTGGCTGCGTTCATTGTCCAAACAGCCGGTCAAGACCTATGCGGACGACGTGAATGCCGTGGTCCTGCTGGATGACAATGTTACTACGGTGAAAGAGAACGGCGATATCGTGCATCATAACCGCCGAGCATTGAGAATCCTGCGTCCGGAAGCCAGGATCCGGGCCTCGATCATGGAAGTGGGCTATAACAGCTACACCAAGGTCAATTATCTCCATGGGTGGAGCATCACCAGCAAGGGCCAGGAGTACGAAACCAAATCTTCCGACATTATGGAACGCAACGTCACCACCTATGAAGTCTATTCGGACCTGAAGGAAAAAGCGGTCAAGCTGGCTGGAGCAGAAGTGGGCACTGTGGTTGGTTTCGAGTACGAAACGCTGGAGCATCCTTACAAATTCCAGGATTTTTGGAACTTCCAGGAATTTGATCCGGTAGAACGGTCGCATTATGAGTTGCACCTCGCCTCGGGGTGGCGAGTCAAGACAGACTGGCAGAATCACAAGGAAGAAAAAGCCACGGAAGAAAATGGCGGGCTTCACTGGCAGGTTATCGACGTCCCGCGGATCGAAAATGAGCCGCGCCGGCCGCCCGCTGAGGCATTGGCAGGGCTTGTCGTGTTCACCTTCCTGAGTGACAAGGACCCGGGCAAGAGCTATCGCGATTGGGCCGAGTTCGGGTCGTGGTATACCCAGCTCGCTACCGGCGTACGAGATGTTAATCCCGGCCTGCAGCAAAAGGTCCAGGAACTCGCGCCCGCGAACCTTCCCTTGCTGGATCGCATCAAGTCGCTTGCGCAATTTGCGCAGCACGATGTCCGCTACGTGGAAATTAGCATCGGCAAGGGCGGCTGGCGTCCGCACAATGCTACTGACATCTTCACGCATCGATACGGCGATTGCAAAGACAAGGCTACAGTCCTGAGTTCCATGCTTGCTCAGATCGGGGTGAAGTCCTATTACGTGCTCGTCAACACGGAGCGTGGCATCGTCAATGAGAAGAGCCCGCCCATGGCTTACTTCGATCACATGATCATTGCCATTTCGCTTCCTGAAGCAAGTTATTCCAAGAGCATGCCCGGCCTGTATCAGCATCCTAAGCTGGGGCGGCTCCTGATCTTTGATCCCACGAATGAATTCGTTCCATTTGGCCAGATTCCTCCGTACGAGCAAGCCAATTATGGCCTGCTGGTTGGAGATCAGGGTGGAGAGCTGATCCCATTGCCACTAAGCCCTCCTGAAGCCAATGGAGTCACCCGCAACGCCAAAATGAAGCTCCTGCCCGATGGCACCTTGCAGGGGGAAATTGAGGAACGGTACACCGGCTTCAATGCCTATCTGGGCCGGTCGTTTCTCCAGCACGAGAGCGAAAATGATCGGAAGAAGATCATTGAGCGGCTGGTTGCGAATTCGCTCGGCAATTTCCAGCTTGATAAATACGAGTTGGTCAATGCCAATGACATCGATCAGGATCTGATCATCAAGTTCAACTTCAGCGCAGCGCATTACGCCAAGAGTGCAGGCTCCATGCTGCTGGTGCGTCCGCGCGTGCTCGGAGAACTGGCTGGGCCGTGGGACGCCAACAAGCCCCGGCACTACGCCTATGAGTTCCGCGGGCCGTTTCTTGATCGCGATACCGTGGAAATCACTCTGCCCGACGGATTCAAGGTGGACGAGTTGCCTGACCCGGCAAAGGCCACCTTCCCCTTTGCGGAATATGTAAGCAAGACGGAAAGCTTGGGAGGGACCCTGAAATATACGCGGGAGTACAAGCAGTTGACCACGCAAGTACCTATGGAACACATAGACGAGCTCAAGAAATTCTTCAGCCAGATTAACCTGGATGAAAAGAACATGGCTGTCTTGAAAAAAGTGAACTGAGCCGGAACGACGATAATCTAAAATGAGCTGGCAGCCAGCAAAAGGCTGCCAGTTTTTTGCCGCGACCGGACAATCTTCCGATTCTGTAAAGTTTCCGCCCCTGACCGAAGTAATCTTTTGCTTCTTGCCCCGCCTTTTCGCATCTTCTATGATGGAGCAGGAATCCTCTATGGCAGATCACACTAAGAAGAAAGACCCGAGCGGCATTGCGGAAAGCCCCATTGCGGACGTTTTCGAAGGCCGGCATCCTTCTGAATCGGAAAAAAGCTGGGCCGAAACCATGCTGGCTAAAACGCTGGAAAAGTCGCCTGAAAAGCCGATCGGCGCTGCCACCGGCGTCAATCTGGATGAGAGCGGACATGCGCAGTTCACCACCATCAGTGGCGTACCTATCCGTCGCCTCTATACTCAGGCCGATCTGCCCGAGGACTGGAATTACGAGAAATATCTTGGCTATCCCGGTCAGGCGCCGTACACGCGCGGCATTCATTCCAGCGGCTATCGCGGACGTCTCTGGACCATGCGGCAGTTTTCCGGCTTCGCCTCGCCTGAAGAGACGAATGAGCGTTACAAATACCTGATGGCCAGCGGCGGCGGCGGGCTTTCCGTTGCTTTCGATCTGCCCACGCTCATGGGATATGACTCTGATCATCCCGCGAGTGAAGGTGAAGTCGGCAAATGCGGCGTGGCCATTGACTCGCTGGAAGACATGGAAATCCTCTTCAACGGAATCGATCTGGAGAAGACGACTGTTTCCATGACGATCAATTCCCCGGCGTCTGTCCTGTGGGCCATGTATCTGGTGGTCGCGGAAAAGCAGGGCGCGGATTGGAAGAAGGTTTCCGGCACGCTGCAAAATGACATACTGAAGGAATACATCGCGCAGAAGGAATACATTTATCCGCCCGCGCCTTCCATGCGCCTGGTGATCGATACTTTTGAGTTTGGCTCAAAGTTCACGCCCAAATTCAATTCAATCTCCATCAGCGGATATCACATTCGTGAAGCCGGGTCCACAGCGCTGCAGGAATTGGCCTTCACCATTTATGACGGCGTGGAATACGTGGAGTGGGCGCGCCGTCGCGGGCTCGACGTGGATGACTTTGGTCCTCGCCTGAGCTATTTCTTCAACTCGCACAGTGATTTCTTTGAAGAGATCGCCAAATTCCGTGCCGCGCGCAAGATCTGGTATCGGTTGATGAAAGACCGTTTTGGCGCAAAGCAGGAGCGCACCTGGCTGATGCGCTTCCACACGCAGACCGCTGGCGTGTCGCTCACGGCGCAGCAGCCTCTTAACAACATTGCACGCGTGGCCTTGCAGGGACTGGCGGCGGTGCTTGGCGGAACGCAATCTCTCCATACCGACTCCTACGACGAAGCTCTGGCGCTGCCTACGCAGGAAGCCGCGCGGATCGCTCTGCGCACGCAGCAGATCATTGCCTATGAATCCGGCGTGGCCCAGACCGTGGATCCGCTGGCCGGCTCTTACTTCCTGGAAAAGCTCACGCTCGACATGGAAAAAGGCGCGTTCGACTACTTTGAGCGCCTCGACGCCATGGGCGGCATGGTGAAGGCCATTGAGAACGGCTTCCCGCAGAAAGAAATTGCTGAAGCTTCCTACCAGTACCAGCGCGCAGTTGAGGCGAAAGAGAAGATCGTCGTTGGCGTGAACGATTTTGCCGTCGAAGAGAAGCAGATGGACACGCTCTACATTGACGAATCCGTTGCCCGCCATCAGACGGCAAAGCTTAAAGCCCTGCGCGCCCGCCGCAATAATGACGACGTCCGCCGCACCTTGGACGCCCTGAAGAAAGCTGCAGCCCAGGAGCCAGTCGTCCGCTCCGATGGACGCATCAGCGACGCGAACACGATGCCGTTTATCATCGACTGCGTTCGCGCCTATGCCACCGTTGGCGAAATCTGCCAGGCACTGCGCGAAGTTTATGGGACGTATGAAGAGGTGAGCATTACATAAATCGTTTTGCTGTAATCCCGAGCGGAGCGAGGGAGCATTATAGCCGCGAATAACTCTGGACAGAAACCATAAAGGGCTTGAATAGGGGTTAAGAATTCGGAGAAGGTAGTGCTCCCTGACGCGCAAAACTGTGCATTCGGGATTTCAGAAAAATCCGATTTCCTGCCTATTCCTATACATTGCCCATTGTTCCGTCCCCATAATTTTTTCCAGCCACTCGGTTTCTGCCAAAACCTTTTCATGCTCCGTGAATCGATACGCAACATAAACTGGTCGTGGTGATTGTTCCATCGACCTCTGCAAATTCTCCAGCACCCCCGCAAATGTCGATTCTGAAAAAGGATTGAACAGGTAGACCATCAGAGGCCCATCCGGAAAGTTAAAATCCCTGGCGTCCATGCAAACCGATTCAATCTGCCGGCATTGCTGTCGCTCACTTACATACTTGGCGATATTTTTTTCCGCGGCACGATGCAACTCTGGCATGAACTCCACGCCCATAATCCCCTTGAAAGGATAATCAGAAGCCATCAGCAGGACGCGGCCCTTGCCCGAGCCGAGATCGATGAAGGTGAAGTCTTGCAACCCCGCTGGGACCGCGTCTCTCTTGACTGCTGATTGCTGGACGCTGCGTGCTATTGCCTGCATGATCTGCTCAAACAGCCACGGCTCGGTGGCGAAGTAAGGGCGCGCCGTGATCCCGGTAAAGAACTGCGTACCTGCGCCGACGTTGGAGCGGGTGGTATCGACGGAATGTTCCCAGTCGTAATCCATGTCGCCGAAGCGGGCCTTGCGGCGTGAAGGCAGCATCTCGAGCAGCGCGTCCCACGTTGCGCTGACCAATTCCCGCAAAGACCGCCACCAGCCGAAGTAGCGCACGCTCTCCCGCCAGTGGCGCGCAAAAGCGTGCCTGAAGCGGAACCCAGGATGGGCTGAGGAGTTAGGTGGGCCGCCTTGTTTAAGATCGGCAGTCATTTGAACAAGCAGTATCAATTTTCCGCGTTTCTGCGTTTCCGTTGAAGGTTTTCCGATTTCGGCGATTACGCGTGATAACGGCGATCACGGTGATTGATATAGAATCACGGTCATCCATGAAAAAGGCCCTTGATCATCTCAAAAAATCGGACGCAATCCTTGCCTCTATTATTGCCCGTGTGGGCCCATGCAAGATGGCATATCGCGATCCCACGTTTGAAATGCTTGCGCGGGCCATCGTGTTCCAACAGTTGAGCACCAAGGCCGCGCGGACAATCTATGGCCGTCTTGAAGAAGCTGCCGGCGGCGCATTGACTCCTGAGTCCATCCAGAACTTGAGCGTTGGCGAGATGCGGCGTGCGGGCTTGTCGCGGCAAAAGCTCGGCTACATACGTGACCTCGCTGAGCACGCCCTGAGCGGCAAAGTGGATTTTGCCAAGCTGCCTGCCATGAGCGACGAAGAAGTGATTGCGTCGCTGACTGACATCAAAGGCGTGGGCGTGTGGACTGCGCACATGTTCCTGCTGTTTTCATTGCGGCGGCCGAATGTGCTCCCTATCGGCGACCTTGGCGTGCGAATGGCCATTCAGCGGGCCTACAAAAAGCGCAAGATGCCGACGCCGAAACAAGTGGAGCAGATCGCTAAAGGCTGGCACCCATACTGCAGCTTTGCTGCGTGGTACCTGTGGCGGAGTCTGGAACTGCCGAAGGACAAACCTACCACGGAGGCACGGAGACACGGAGAAAGACAAAAGCCAAAAGGGCGTGCAGCCAAAGCTTCCTAGAGAGAAGAAGACAGTTTTTCTTCGTGTCCAAATGTTTTAAGTCCACCAAAAGAAGAATCCACTACCCATGTTCAAAGGCCACGGTCGATTCGGAAAGCCTGACTTAGCACTGCCCCCGGCATCTCTTGTCTTTCTCCGTGCCTCTGTGTCTCCGTGGTAGGTTTTGCTGTTCTGATAAAATCAATCGCTGATGGCTGCTGACCGCAAAATTCGCGTGCTTGTCGCCAAACCGGGCCTTGACGGCCACGACCGCGGCGCTAAAGTGATCGCCCGCGCCCTGCGCGATGCCGGAATGGAAGTGATCTATACCGGGCTGCGGCAGACCCCGGAAATGATTGTCAGCTCGGCGCTGCAGGAAGACGTGGACGTGATTGGCCTGTCCATTCTTTCCGGCGCTCACAACGCCATCGTGCCGCGCGTGTCTGATCTGCTCAAGCAGAACAAGATGGAAGATGTGCTGTTTCTGATCGGCGGCATCATCCCAGAGCAGGATTTTGAATTCCTCAAAAAAGCAGGCGTCAGCGCCATTTTCAATCCCGGCACGCCGATGGATGATATTGCCGCGTTCATCCGCAAAAACGTAAAGCCTCGCGGACTCATCACAGCCTGATCTTCCTTTTTGTCGCTTCGCTCCACACCGCTTGAGTGACTTGCTTCAATCAAAGGATCTCTGCTCCCGAGGCAGGCGACTCGCCGCACAAGCTGGCCGAGCCGCATGTTATCGAGCCCACATTTGTAAGCTGGGATGAAGCGCACCTTTCGATCCACCATCAGCCATCTACCATCAGCCAAAAATTTAGCTAACCGGCTCTCAAGGTGCCGGTCTAATCCCTCGAACTGCGAGGTGAAGCATGAGAAAACTGGTCCTGCTGGGATTCTTCCTGACCTTCTGCATCTGGACGGCGAACGCCAATGAACGCAACCGCACCGTCACAATGAATGATGATTCTGCCAGCGATGATTGCCGCGACCATCTGCGCGTGAACGATGATGACTATCGCTCAAGTGTGCGCGACGAAGAAACCAAGACCCTTCCCAATCAACCTCTGACTATTACGGCAGAGCATAATGGCGGCATCCAGGTTACAACCTGGGACAAGCCGGAATTCAGCTTCAAGCTCTGCAAGCAAATTGCTACCGACGATGAAAATGAAGGCCGGAAGCTGCTGGCTGAGACGCGGCTGGAGATCAATGGGTCTAAAATCTCAATACACACGCCGGAAGAAGATCATCATTCTCTTGGCACGGTTCTTCTGGTCAAAGCGCCGCGGAACGCCGACTTGAATCTCAATGTCCATAACGGTGGAGTGTCATTAACCAACTTCATCGGCACGGCTGAAGCCCATGCTGAAAATGGCGGTATTTCTTTCCGGCGCAGCACTGGCAAATTGACCGCACAAGCCCAGAATGGCGGCATCTCCATCAAAGACTGCGGCGGCGATGTGAGCGCCAAAGTCGAAAACGGCGGTTTGTCTATCGCTTTGCCGGACAGGTGGGAAGGCAAGGGCTTGGAAGCTCATGCCCGCAATGGCGGGTTGGTGGTTTCCGTGCCAAAGACTTTTGCCGGAGGACTGGAAGTTGTGGCGTCAGAGCACACTTCCATCATCTGTAAAGACAACGCATGCGATGCTGGCGAGCGTACATGGGACAGCGGGCACAAATTGTTCCGTATGGGCGGAACGAACCCGCAGGTAAGGGCCACCACGGAAAATGGCGGCATTGTGATTGAAGATCGCTCTCATGCGCGCGGCGAGTTATAGCATTTTATCGGACCAAACATCAGGCCGCCGAAGAGCCGCAAGTAGCCGGATTTGCTGGGTTTTATCTTAGTCCCATTTCGGTTCTCGCGGGCCAGGCGGCTTTTCCTCTTCGGTTTCTCACGCGGAACCCATATACTTGAATCTGCTGCTGCCATGACCACTCTGGACCAGATTCTTGCCGCTACGCGTGAGCGCGTTGAACGCTCTAAAGCGCAGGTACAGGTGCGTTCGCTGGAAAAAGCAGCTGCGGCGCATACGCCGCGCGGTTTTCGCAAGCGGCTGGTTGCCATGTCACAGCTTGGACCGGCGGTCATTGGAGAGTTGAAGAAAGCTTCTCCATCCAAGGGGACGATTCGCGGCATGTTTCCCGTAGGAACACTGGCCAACCAGCTTGCTCGCGGCGGGGCGTCTGCGTTGTCCGTGCTTACCGATGAAGAATTTTTTCAGGGATCGCTGGCCAACCTGCTTGAGGCTTCTGCCGCGACTGATCTGCCATGCCTGCGCAAAGATTTCATTATCGATGAATTTCAAATCACTGAAGCTCGCGCTCATCGCGCTGACGCCATCCTGTTGATTCTTTCTGCTCTGGATGATGCCACGTTTCGCCGGCTGCTGGATTACTCTCGTGTACTTGAACTGGATGCCTTGTGTGAAGTGCATGACGAAGAGGAACTCAAGCGCGCGATTGAGGGCGGAGCGGACATTATCGGCGTGAATAGCCGCAATCTCAAGACCTTTCAGGTAAGTCTGGATACGCTGATCGATATGGCGGAGAGCATCCCTAATCACGTGCTTCGCGTGGCGGAAAGCGGAATTGATAGCGGAGCGGAAATCCGCGAGTTGCACGGCGCCGGCTACCAGGCATTCCTGATTGGTGAAACGCTGATGCGCGCTGAAGATCCCGGACAGAAACTGCAACAGCTCTTACAGGATGCAGGATGGTATTCGCCATCCACCTCGGCTTCTCCACATTGGCGTGGCACAGTCCAGTAAGAAGCCAAAGCAGCTTTCCCTAAAAAAACAAATTGCATGCGTACCTGGATCAAAATCTGTGGGACTACCTCTCTTGAAGACGCGCTCAGCTCGATTGAAGCCGGCGCGGACGCTCTGGGCTTTATCTTTGCGCCCAGCAAACGCAGAATCCTGCCGGAAAATGCGCAAAAGATCATCAGAGAGTTGCCGCCGAACATTGAGAAGATTGGCGTCTTTCAAGATGCCGGGGCAATGGGAATTCGCCACGTAGTTCGCGAGGTTGAGCTCACTGGAATACAGATGCACGGCGAGGATGAGTTTCCTCCTGAGGTTTACAGCTATCTGCCGGAAGACCGGCGAGATGGGTTGCGGAAGATCAAAACAGTGATCGTTCAAGAAGCATTTGAGGGCAGGTTTGACAGCTATGCCGCTGTACCTGGCGTGATAGACACGTGGCTGTTTGATTCCGGTGCAGGCAGCGGTCAGATTTTTGATTGGCAATCGGCGCGAAAGCAATTGGGCGACCGGCAAGGGCAATTTGTCATCGCCGGTGGACTCAATTCAGAGAACGTAGGTGACGCGATTCGAACTTTCAGGCCCTGGGGCGTTGACGTTGTGAGCGGCGTGGAGCGCGAACCCGGACGGAAAGACCCGGCAAAATTAAAAGCATTTGTTGCGGCGGTGCGGAAGGCGGAACAGATATGAAATCAAGCGCATTGAAAAAAGAAGAGCATGTACCCGGACGATTTGGTCCCTACGGTGGCCGCTATGTGCCGGAAACACTCATGGCCGCGCTGGAGCAATTAGAGCGCGAATATGACAAGGCGAAGCGGGACAAGAAGTTTCGCGCGGAGTTTGAGCGCCTGTTAAAAGAGTACGCGGGACGTCCGACGGCGCTATTTCATGCGGCCCGCCTGACGAAAGAGTTGGGCGGCGCAAAGATTTATCTCAAGCGGGAAGACCTGCTGCACACTGGCGCGCACAAAATCAACAACTGTCTGGGACAGGCGCTGCTGGCAATCCGCATGGGCAAGAAGCGCATCATCGCGGAAACTGGCGCGGGGCAACACGGCGTGGCAACGGCCACCGTATGCGCTCTCTTTGGATTGCAGTGTGTTGTCTACATGGGAACGGAAGACATGCGGCGGCAGGAACTGAACGTCTTCCGTATGCGGCTGCTGGGGGCAGAAGTGCGCGGCGTGGAGTCAGGTTCGCGCACACTGAAAGATGCGATTAACGAAGCGATGCGCGATTGGGTCACCAATGTCCGCGACACGCATTATCTGTTGGGCAGCGTTCTGGGCGCTCATCCTTATCCCACCATGGTGCGCGATTTTCATTCGGTGATTGGCCGCGAAGCGCGCGCACAGATTTTGAAAGCTGAAGGCAAGCTGCCGGCGGCGATCATCGCGTGCGTGGGCGGCGGATCCAATGCGATTGGAATTTTTCACGAATTCATCAAGGACAAGCGGGTGAAGCTGATTGGCGTGGAAGCTGGTGGGCGCGGTAATGAACTGGGCGACCATGCGGCGCGTTTTCGCGGCGGGTTGCCGGGAGTGCTGCAGGGAACTTTCTCTTACGTGTTGCAGGATGCGCATGGCCAGATTGGGCTCACGCACTCTATTTCTGCCGGATTGGATTATCCCTCCATTGGGCCGGAACACGCGGCGCTGGCGGATTCAAAACGCGCCGAATACGTGGCAGCGTCCGATGCCGAAGCGCTCGATGCCTGTACACGGCTGGCGCGTACGGAAGGAATTATTCCTGCGCTGGAATCGTCCCACGCCGTGGCGGAATGTCTGAAACGGGCTCCCAAGATGAAAAAGGCCGATATCGTGATCGTAAACATTTCGGGGCGAGGCGACAAAGACATTGGGATATTGAGGGAGAACTTGAAGATCGGGTAAGAATCGGCACATCGGGAAATCGGGGCATCGGGACATCAAAAATCCGTAATCGGACAAAGTGAACGGTGACGCATGAGCTTAGACAAGCATCAGGAGCTACGAAGAAGGACCAAGGACTTTGCTTTGCGAATCATGAGAATGTGCCGGACTATCCCGAGCACGCGCGAAACGAACATTATCAACAATCAAATTTTGAGATCAGCAACTGGAGTAGCCGCAAACTACAGAGCTGTTGGGTTGGCACGTTCTAAAGCTGAATTCATTTCCAAGCTCGGCATTGTTCTCGAGGAGTCGGACGAAACGGTATTTTGGCTGGAGCTTTTGAGTGACAGCGGGATCATTCCTGCATCAAGGCTCCGCGAACTGATGGTGGAAGGAAATGAACTTGTCGCAATTTTTCCCGCCTCGCGAAAGACGGCAAAATCATGACAAAAAAATCCAGTTCCTTATCGAGGCTCCATATGACTACCTCCGATGCTCCTATTTCCCGATCTCCCGACGTCCCGATTGCTTCACCCGATCACCGGATCACCCGATCTTTCAAGGCCCAGCCTGCCCTGGTCGCTTACGTCACCTGTGGCGACCCGGACATCGCCACCACGCGGGAGATTATTCTTGCGGCTTGTCGCGGCGGCGCAGACATTATCGAACTCGGCGTTCCGTTTAGTGATCCCGTAGCCGATGGGCCAGTGATTCAGCGGGCCAGCGAGCGCGCACTGAAACAGGGAACGTCTTTGGAAGACGTGTTGCATCTGGCGAGCGATTTGCGCAAGCAAACCGACGCTGGGCTGATTGTGTTCACATACCTGAATCCCATGTTGCGCTTTGGCATGGAGCGTTTTTGCACCGAAGCGGCAAAGGCCGGCGTGGACGGCGCGCTGGTTACTGACCTGACGGTGGAAGAAGCCGGCGATTATCGGCGCGCAATGGCGGCGCATGATCTTGACACAGTTTTTCTTGCCGCTCCCACCAGCACTGACCAGCGCCTCAAAGCCATTGCCGAGGCATGCAAAGGTTTTGTCTATGCGGTCTCGCGTACCGGGATCACAGGAACGCAAAAGCAGCTGGCGGCAGATGTGCAAGGCCTGGTGAAGCGAATCCGCAAGTTTACCAAGCTGCCGGTTGCCGTGGGATTTGGTATTTCCAATGCAGAACAGTTTGCGGAAGTGGGGCAATTTGCAGATGGCGTTGTGGTAGGTAGCGCGATTGTGCAGACCATCGAACAAAATCCCGGCCGTGAAGCGCAGGCGGTGGAAAACTTTGTGCGCGGATTAAAGTCTGGGATAAAGAGCGCAGCCTCTTCACAAAGTTAATATCATTAAGTTATTCTAGATAGATATTAATTTAATAAAGTCTATACAGTCTTTAACATCTGTATATCAGGACGCCTAGAACTATGGAGATCGCCGACTGGCGCGTAAAAATCGATGAGCTTGACCGCCGCCTGGTGGAATTACTGAACCAACGAGCCCATGCCGCACACGAAATCGGCAAGCTGAAGCGCAATACCAGTATGCCAATCTACGAGCCTGAGCGCGAGAAAAGGATTTTTGAAAACATTCAAAGGGCGAATCGCGGGCCGCTGCCGGAGAACGAATTGCGGCAGGTTTACGAGCGGATCATCGACGTGATGCGGAACATTCAGAAGAATGAAATTGCGCCGAAGACAGAAATCGGCGACAAGCACACGGAATTCGACGTGGAAGTAAATGACTAGATGAAATCCCGAGCGGAGCGAGGGAGCCCTATGGCTGCGAGAGGCTTTGGATTGAGATAGGAATCTGAACAGAACTTTAAAGAGCTTGGAAGGACATAGGGGTCCCTCACCCGCAAAGAACGCGGCTCGGGATTTAAACAAAGCAGCGAGCCCGACTTGCGCGGCGAGCTGCCTGTAACAGGAGCAAAGGAATGACGGCATACAGGAGAGTCTTTAGCGGTTGGGAGCGGAGCGACAAAAAAAGATGATCGTAGCAATGCAGGAACAAGCCAGCGAAGAACAGATCCAGCATGTGATTGAGCGCCTGATAGGCATGGGATTTGAGGTGCATCGGTCTACGGGAGCAAGGCAGACCGTGTTGGGGGCGGTGGGCGCTCGCCATGAATTTGATATTCGCGACATCGAGGTGCTGCCCGGCGTGGGCGAAGCACATCGCATCAGTTCGCCATACAAGCTGGTGGCCCGCAGTTTTCGTCCGGAAGGAACAATTGTCAAGTTCAAGGGCGGCGTGAGCATTGGCGGCGATGAAGTAGTCCTGATGGCCGGGCCATGCTCGGTGGAATCGCGCGACCAGATTTTTGCCGTCGCCGAATCCGTTGCGCGCTCCGGAGCCAAGTTTTTGCGCGGCGGCGCGTTCAAACCTCGCAGTTCACCCTATAGTTTCCAAGGCATGGGTGAAGACGGGCTTAAGTTGATGCGTGAAGCAGCAGACCAGTTTGGCATGCTGGTGGTGAGCGAGGTCATGGAAATCTCACAGATCCCGGTGATGCTGCCCTATGTTGACCTGCTCCAGGTGGGCGCGCGCAATATGCAGAATTTCAATTTGCTGCGCGAACTAGGCAAGGTCCGCAAGCCTGTGCTGTTGAAGCGCGGCATTGCCGCGACCATTGAAGAGCTTCTACTCTCCGCCGAGTACCTGATGGCCGGCGGCAACTATGACATCATCGTCTGCGAGCGCGGCATCCGGACCTTTGAGACTTATACCCGCAACACAATGGATATTTCCGCCATCCCGATCGTAAAAAAACTTTCGCATCTCCCGATCCTTGCCGATCCCTCGCACGGCACTGGCCGCCGCGAAAAGGTTGCTCCTATGGGACGTGCCGCAATCGCCGCTGGGGCGGACGGCTTGCTGATTGAAGTGCACAACTGCCCTGACAAAGCCCTTTCCGATGGCGCTCAGTCGCTCTATCCAGAGCAGTTTGCCCAGCTCGTGGGCCAGTTGAAGGTGATTGCCCCGGCCGTAGGAAGAAAGATGGGGTAATCGGGATCGCCGAAATCGGAAAAGCAAAAAACAACATCTTTGAAACACGGAGCAAAGGAGAACCGGAGGGGGGATTTTTCTGAAATCCCGAGCGGAGCGAGAGATCGATATACCCACCAATATGTTTCAGGAATATCTGTTTACTTCGCGAAATGTATACATTTCGTTGTGATAGGGTTCCTCGCTACGCTCGGAATAAAACCCAATTTCCTCCATTTACTCCTTTCCTCCGTGTTTGAAAGGTGTTGCTTTCCGATTCCGCGATTCTGGCGATCCAGTCGAACAGATGAAAATTCTCCCAAGCTAATTTATGACAGTCCAGGCCGTTCCCGTTTTTTCCGATTCGCGCTACGCCAACCCGCTTACCTCCCGCATGGCGGGCTTTCTCGCGAGCATTGGGTTGGAGACAGCGCCCGTCGTTCTTACCGAGGCTGGTTTCCTGGAGGGCCTGATGATCAGCCACGGTGTGTTACTCATCGACGAAGTCCGGCTCGCCTACCCCGGCGACCTGCTGCATGAAGCCGGGCACCTCGCGGTGATCACAGGCGAGAAGCGCAAGCTACTTTATGGGAATGCCGGTAGCGATCCGGGTGAGGAGATGGCGGCCATCGCCTGGTCCTATGCCGCTGCGCTTTACCTTGGGATTGACCCCGCCGCGGTCTTTCACTCCAGCGGCTATTCCGGCGGTTCGCAGGCCATCTTGCTGAACTTTTCCCAGGGACGTTACTTCGGCGTTCCAATGCTCGAGTGGTTTGGCCTTACCGTGAGTGGAAAGAATGCGGTGCTCCTCGATCTTCCTCCGTATCCGCATATGCTGAAGTGGCTGAGAGATTGATTATTGAATAGGCATTGGCGGAGGACGGAGGCAACTGAAGACTTAGGATCCAAAAGAGCAGCAGAGCCGATCCTTCGCTTGCCGCGGAAGCGCAAGCTCGCGGTATAGATGTCAGCTCGATCCAAGGGATGGCGCGTGGTGGCGTTGAACAGCATGATGAACCCGTCGACAGCCAGGGGCAGGATTTGTCCTTACAGGATCCAAACCTAAGAGAATTTTCATTGACTTTTCTGTAGGGCAGTGCTAACATAAACCTTTTATTTTCATAGTGTTATATCTATCAAGCGGTATCATTTTCATGCCCATATCCCCAGCTTAAATCGGGGGTAATGCCGGGGATGAAAGGGTGTATCGCCGGGGATGGATTGTGTAAGTGCTTTGGAATCCTAGTTGACGTATCAGGGGGAGGGGGCACAAGCCTTCGCCACAAATAAGTGTTCAAACAGATCACCATTATCGGCACCGGACTGATTGGCGGGTCTCTTGCCCTGGCCCTGAAGGCCGCAGGGTTCGGGGGGAAGATTGTTGGTTGCGATCGTCGGGCGGTTGTGGACCGCGCCCGCAGCATGCGCGCCATCGATACCGGCACGGAAGATCCGGTGGAAGCCGTGGCGGGAAGCGACCTGATCATACTGGCCACGCCTGTGGGGGGAATCATCGACCTGATTGAACGGATTGGGCCAGTCGCGCCGCCGGAGGCATTGATCACTGATGTTGGCAGTACCAAGAAAGAAATTCTTGATCGGGCGCGCGCTGTGTTTGGCGATCAAGCGCCGCAGCGTTTTATCGGCGGCCATCCCATGGCGGGCAAGGAACATAGCGGGCTTGAAAATGCCGAGGGGAAATTATTTCTGAACGCTGTGTGGCTGCTGGTGCCGCAAACGAATCAATCCACGGATCGCGGCAAGATCAAGGAGTATTGCGAGCTGCTGGAGCGAATCGGCGTGCGCATTTTGAAAATGGATGCGGAGCGCCATGACCAGATGTGCGCGTGGATCAGCCATCTTCCACAGATGATTGCTACCGCGCTGGCGGCGACCCTGGTTGAGGAATTGGGCGACAATCCTGACGTGCATGCCATTGGCGGACGCGCTCTGCGCGAGATGACCCGTATTGCTTCCAGCCCTTATTCCATGTGGCGCGACATTGCGCATACCAATACGGCCAACATTGAAAACGTGCTCAGCAAACTGGAGCAGCGGCTGGTGCATATCCGCGAGAACCTGCGCACACCGGCGCTGCGCGAAGAATTTGATCACGCCAACCGCTTTGAACTGGGCACAAGAGACGTTGCCGCCACGGTGCTGGTGCTGCCGGGATGGCAGAACTCCGGTTCGCGACATTGGCAGACGCTATGGGAGCAGCAAAACCCTATTTTTCTGCGGGTGCAGCAGCGCGACTGGGAGTTTCCTCATCGCGACTGGTGGCTGGAGCGGATTACGGCAGAGGTAAAGCAGTCACCGCCACCGATTGTTTTTGCCGCCCACAGTCTGGGCTGTATTGCGCTGGCGCACTGGTGCAAGGCGTCGCCTTCTGAGGTCCATAAAATCAAAGGCGCGTTGCTGGTTGCACCCGCCGACGTGGACAGTAAAGACGCGCCCAAGCCGCTCAAGGATTTTTCGCCTGTCCCGCGCGATCTGCTTCCATTTCCTTCCATAGTTGTGGCCAGCAGCACTGATCCGTACTTGACGATCGCGCGAGCTAGGGAATTTGCGCGGTCGTGGGGAAGCCGTTTTGTCGATATTGGTGCTGCTGGGCATATTAATGGGGAGTCCGGCTTGGGCGATTGGCCGGAAGGGAAGCGACTGTTGAGGCATTTGATTGAGGGAGAGTGAACACTTCATGACTGGTCGTTTGCGCCTGTCAACGCGATGACGATTTATATTGAGCTCATGAATGAGGGGACTAACTGCTGGCGTCCAGTTGAGGCCAAAGATCTCGGAGATGGTCGTTTTCAAATTCTAGGTTCTCAACCCGAAGGCGAAGAGTGGCAGTTTAGACCGGGTGAAATTGTCGAATGCAGGAAAAAACAGTTTCAGGACGGTCTCTGCATTGTCGCTCACAAGCTGGCTTCGTAAGGCTCAGTTTGCGGTGGCCGAAATTGCTGTTTAGAATTTCATATTTATGAATAAAGTCGTTGCCAGCGCTGATGAGGCCGTCCGCGATGTAAAAGACGGCTCAATGATTATGGTGGGCGGTTTTGGGCTCTGCGGGATTCCCGCCGACCTTATCCAGGCACTTGTCCGCAAGGGCGTAAAGGACCTGACCACGGTTTCCAACAATGCCGGCGTGGATGATTTTGGCCTGGGCAAGCTTTTGCAGACGGGCCAGATCAAGAAACATATTGGGTCTTACGTCGGCGAAAATAAGCTGTTCGAGCAGCTTGTGCTCACTGGCAAGCTGGTGCTGGAACTGAATCCGCAAGGCACATTGGCTGAGCGCATACGCGCCGGCGGCGCGGGCATTCCGGCATTTTTTACTCCCACAGGCGCGGGCACAGTGGTTTCAGAAGGCAAAGAGATAAGGGAATTTGATGGTCGGCCCTACGTGATGGAGCGCGGACTAAAGGCCGACTTTGCACTGATCAAGGCATGGAAGGCTGACCGCTGGGGCAATTTGGTTTTTCACAAGACCGCAAGAAACTTCAATCCTGTGATGGCTACAGCTGCGCGGGTGACCATCGTTGAAGTGGAAGAAATCGTGGAGCCCGGGCAGCTCGATCCTGATGGCGTTCACCTGGCCAGCGTGTATGTGAAGAGAATCGTGTTGAGCAGCGGCCAGCCGAAACGGATTGAAAAGCGGACGTTGAGAAAGCGGGCGTAATCATTCATGGCGACGACACCAGTAAAACCTGACAAGCAAAAAGATGTAGAGAAGCGCGAGCGGATCGTGAAACGCATTGCCCGCGAAATGCAGGATGGTTTCTACGTGAACCTGGGGATCGGCATGCCAACGCTGGTGGCGAATTACATTGCTCCCGGAGTTGAAGTGATTTTGCAAAGTGAGAATGGCATGCTCGGCGTTGGGCCGTTTCCATTTGAAGGCGAAGAAAACCCCGACCTGATCAATGCCAGCAAAGAAACCGTGACGGAAGTTCCGGGCACGGCATATTTTTCCAGCGCTGATTCATTTGCCATGATCCGCGGCGGCCACATTGACCTGAGCGTGTTGGGCGCTATGGAAGTGGATGAAGAAGGAAACCTGGCCAACTGGATGATCCCGGGAAAAATGGTGAAAGGCATGGGCGGCGCCATGGACTTGGTCGCAGGCGCGCGGCGCGTGATCATCGCCATGGAGCATACGACCAAGGACGGGGCTCCGAAAATACTGAAAAAATGCACGCTGCCGCTCACCGGCATGAAAGTGGTAGACACCATTGTTACCGAAATGGCTTATATCAATGTCACGCCCAAAGGCCTGATATTGGAAGAGATCGCGCCGGGCTTGACGGCGGAAGACGTGCAAAAGGCCACCGCGGCAAGATTGATCGTCAGCCCTAATTTGAAGACAATGGAGTTTTAAGAACAACCAAAATCCCTTTCGCGTAATCGGAGAGAGGGTAGGTTGCGACGGAGGAAGGCCAATGCGTGCAGATCGTGCTGAAGTTTCATGGGATTCCGAGAAGTCAAAGTGGGTGATTAGAATTTCCGCGGGCGAAGAAGTAATTCGCCGTTACTGCAGTCTGCCTCGGACCGCAAGCGAATCGGACCTTCTATCGGCAGCGCAATCAACGCTCAAAGATGAAGGCTATGAGCTTGAGGGCGAAGCGATCACAGTCCAACATTCTCAAGCTGCTTAGTTTTCACCATAGCCAGTGACAGCTGAAGCTGCGCTCCCCATCAATGCCTGGTTTCTGCCAGCACGGGCGAAGCTTGAGCAAGCTCTTTGAGCGATTCCGTATAAGGCGCCTTGGCGATTCCGCGCTCGGTGATAATCGCCGCAATATACTTGCTGGGAGTTACGTCAAACGCGGGATTCTCCACCAGCACGCCATCGGGCGCAACCTGTTTCCCGGCGTGGTGCGTGACTTCGCGAGGCGAACGCTGCTCAATCGGGATGCCTTCACCGCTGGGCATGTTCATGTCCACAGTGGACCACGGCGCGGCAACGTAAAACGGAATTCCATGTTCTTTGGCCAGCACGGCCACGCTGTAAGTCCCAATCTTGTTTGCCACGTCGCCGTTGGCCGCAATGCGGTCCGCGCCCACGATGACCGCCTTGATCTTGCCCTGGCGCATCATCTCCCCGGCCATGTTGTCCGCGATGAGCGTTGTCTGAATGCCGTCTTTCATCAGCTCCCATGCGGTTAACCTTGAACCCTGCAGGAACGGCCGGGTTTCATCGGCGAAGACATGCAGCTTCTTGCCGGAATCGATGGCTGAACGAATGACGCCAAGCGCAGTGCCGTAACCGCACGTCGCCAAAGCGCCAGCATTGCAGTGCGTGAGCACTCCACCAGACGATGGCATTAGCGTAGCGCCGTGTCGCCCCATGGCTTCATTGGCGGCAATATCTTCAACAAGCATTTTTTGCGCTTCTTCCACCAGGTTGACCTTCACCTGGTGAACGCCCTGCGGCGCGGCAGCTTCAAACTTCTGCTGCATGCGGCGGATGGCCCAAAAAAGATTCACGGCCGTAGGACGAGTTTCTCCCATGGTTCGGCAGATCTGGCCGAATTCAGTACGCAAGGTTGCAATGTCCGGCGCGGCGGAATGCTTTACGCCGAGCGCGATGCCCATTGCCGCAGCCACGCCGATGGCCGGCGCTCCGCGGACAATCATGTCGCGGATGGCAGTTGCGACCTCCTGATACGTGCCGCAGGTTACAAAGACTTCTTCCATGGGCAACCGCGTCTGGTCAATAAAGCGGACTCCCTGGCTGGTCCATTCAAGGGTGCGAATCATCTACTTAGATTGTAATTGGGATGGAGCGGCGCTGCCATTCAGCGCTCAGCCCGAAATATCATGGGCAAGGCATTGAAAAGCTTGAAACACAGAGGAACGGAGTAATCGGAGGAAATAAATTTCTAAATTCCTCCATTTCCCGTGCTTCAAACGTTTTCGCGGGACGGCCCATACTACATCGGGACTGAGTGCTGACTGCTGATTGCCACGCTTAGTTCGGCTTTCGCGGCACCACCTGTTCGTCAATAATCACAAACTGCGCGGGGCAGGTGCTCGACCCGCAGATCACCGGCACCACGCCGCGCATCTGTCTGCGGGTGATCAAACCCAGCGTGCCGCATTCCGGACAGGAAAGCACGGCCCAATAAGGATCTTCCTGATCGCCGACCTCGCCCGCGTTTTCCAGCACAAAAATGGTCCCCGGCTCCATTTGTTCCGGAAGCCACTCAGTCACGATGTTCAGCTCTGCCACCATGGTCACCTCCGCCACTTCGTTTCTCCTTTGGACCTGCATTCAGGCGCGCAGACAGCGTTTAAGAACTTCGCCTTCTGCCCACGTTTCGCGCCGCCTGCTTCTGCGCCGGACGGCGGTTGAATATCTCAGCCCGGACTTCCTTCACAGCGTCACTCAGGCACACGCCCAGCAGAGGCTGGCGCGAGTTCTTGAGTATGTCGATCACCTGGCGCTCTGAGTTTTCCAGGTAAATGCGTTTGCCATCGGTCAACAGGTGGTATTCCGATCCGTTGCTCACCGCTTCCGCCAGCCGCCTGCCGAATTCCTTTTGCAGGAACTTCATGATGCGGCGGACGCGCTGCAGCGGAAAGCCCTTGCGGCGAAGAGCACAAATCACGGCGATCTCCGTGACATCGTCAAATGAGTACAGCCGGATGCGACCTTTACGCTGCGGCCGCACAATGCCGCGCTCATCCCACCACTGGAGCTGGCGGGGCGTGATGCCCGTAAGTTTCACCACTTGCGCCGATGTAAAACGCTGGTCCATTGCGTATAGGAAATGTTTAAAACATTTCCTCACTAAAATGTTTGAATGATTTTAAGGGCAGTATCTAGAAAGTCAACAGGAAATTGCGCCGATGGGCTGCTTAGGAAACGTAAAGGGCAATCAGAAAAAGGATGAAGCGATAGATATCCAGGGCATAGTGGAAAAAAGCAGCGAGAACAGATGCCTTAAGGAGTGCCATCGGAATGGAGTCGCGATAGACGTTCCGCCAGGCGACAAACGCATATGAGACCATCACCAAGATGCTCAAAGGAAAGATGAAATCATCAGATTGGAACTGCCGAATGATGATTCCGTAATGGCGGAAGATTTGAAATGCCAGGGAAAAAGCTCCATAAATCCCAATCATGATGGCAGTCAGCCAGAATGCGGCGAAATGCAGGCTGAAGACCAGATGCTCGCCGAAAAATTGTCTTTTCCGCGATTGCAGAACCGCAATCAGAACGGCATAGAGCAGGACCATAACGAGCACGAGCGAGCGGGCCTGCACATCCACCACATGGTCAAAGGAATGCGAGAATTGTTCAAGGGTAACGCCTTTGGCGGCGATTCGTTCAGCGACCAGGTGCGATGCAAACTTGCTATACGACATCATGTGCGTCTGGATGGCCAGGGTGGTGCGCAGGCCGGACCATCCGATGTAAGGCAGCAAAAGAAAGTAAATGAGGTTGGCGATAAAGAACACCTGGAACGGATGCAAATATGGCCTGCGACAGCCGCGCAGGTACTCAGCAGTAAGAAATCCCGGCCTGGTAAACAAGAGCCGGCAGGTGCGGAA
>DASXKZ010000142.1:0-2840 GCA_036496525.1 Candidatus Angelobacter sp. | reverse complement strand
CGACTCACGAACCGGATAGAACCAGTCCGGCGGTTCGCCGTATTTAAGCGTGTCCTGAATCGTCACTGCTTCCTTCAATTGCGCGATGGCTCCGGGAGAATCTTTCTTAGCCATGGAAATCTTTGCGCCCAGTACGTCTTGGGCAATGGTGAGAATATCTTTGGTCTTATTGTTAATCGGCATCTGAAAGATGGCGTCATCCGGCGTATTTTTCGCCGCGTCGGACAAAAATTTGTGCTCAGCTTCGGCCTCATCTATTTTTCCTGTTCCAGCTAAAGCCATCCCATGCGCGAAATGCCAGAACACAGTCGTGATCTGCATTGACGGATCAGGCTTCGGAGTTTTCAAAATGCTGTCCCATTGATGAAAGCGAATATCCACAGCCAGAGGAATGGTCATAAATCCTTCCAGCGGAGGCATCTCCTTCACGTGTGGTGCGACGTGCGCGGCCAGCATGTCCCCACCCTTTTTTGCTTCTAGATAATTTCCGTCCATGGCCGAGCACATGGCGATGAAGTGCAGATTATGGCTGTAATACATCATCGGGTAGATGCCCTGCGCGCCACTTGCCTTGATGTAAGCGCGGTCTACCGCGGCGGCTGTCTCGTTGGCTTTGACCGCTGCGTCGTAGTCTCCGGTACGTATGTAGACGTGTGCGGGCATGTGAACAATGTGTCCAGCGCCCGGCGCTAATGCCGCAAGTTTATTGGCTCCGGCCAAGGCGCGTTCGGGATTCGGCGAAGCCTCTACTGTGTGAATGTAGTAATGGATCGCTCCCAGGTGATTAGGATCGCGGCGGATGACAGACTCAAGCGTGGAAACAATTTCGGTGGTCCCGGCTTCCGGCGTGCCATCTACGTGCCACAGTCCCCAGGAATGCAAGTTCATGCCTGATTCGGCAAATAGTGTTGCTGCGTCCAGATCATCGGGGAAATTCTTCGCCACCTCACGCATAGCTTCGTTGTAGTCTTCCGCAGCTTTGCGGCGGTCAGCCTTGGCATCTGCGGGGAAGCGCTTAGCCATGGCATCGATGTAGGCCTTTTCACTCGCCGACGCATTGGCCGAGAGGTCAACGGCTTTCTGGATCGCTTCGTGCGCCTTGGCAAAACGGGGATCGTCGGCGGGATCGTTGTAGTTAGGGCCAACTGCTTCGGCCACTCCCCACCAGGCGATCGCCAGCTTGGGATCCAGTTCACCGGCATGCTGGAAGGAACGCGCGGCCTCATCGTGATTGAAGGCGTAGATGAAGCGCAGTCCCTGATCGAAGAATTTCTGTGCTTCCGGATTCTTGGTGGAAACGGGATGATGCAGATTCCCTAGACCGGTCACGAGGGTTACCGGTTTTGCCTGGGCCTGATGGGCAGCATGGTCTTGCGCCACAGCAGTCAGCGATAAAGCAACTACAAGCACGATGGAGATTCGAGAAGTCATCGGACTACCTCCTGAAATCGAATATTACTTATGAAGAAGCCCTAGCGACGAGCGCGCTTTGAATAGAGCCGTAGCATAGCCCAAAAGCCAGGAAAGTCGCAATTGGTAGATCACTGCTTAAGCTATGCCAGCTGAACGCATACTACGCGCCGAACTGCCGCAGATGATGGTTCATGTGGAGATAAGCCCACCGCATCAGTTCTTTCCGCGACATCTGCCCAAATACAGGATGAGGTGAAAATAGTGGCACCGGCGATTCACATGTGAACCGATCCATCAGTTTAAGTAGTTCCTTACAATCGCCTTCAAACTCAACAGGGCGCGTGCCGCCGATTTCCTGGTCCATTTCCGGGCGGGTTTTAAAACCACGGGGCCAGGGGATGGGGACCCAAAGCGCCGCCAGCTTCAAAATCTTATTGGGAGGTAGGTCCGTAGTTTTTTTCTCGCCCAAGGTGCGGCGGAAGGAATCTGCCAGGTGGCAAATCATCTGATTAGCAGACATGCGGCCCCAGCGTCGCTCGGTCTCCGGACGAATAGTTTGCAGGCGCTGCTTGATTTCCTGCTGGATGGACAGTTCCACGAGGGTTTTCATCGTGCAGGCAATGTTACTAGAGGCGGCATGGCCTTGCATTCGCAGACCATGTATCCTCATAAATTCAGCATTCTGCTTTCACGATAACTTTGGAACCCATCACACACTTTCTAACCGGCGCATGTCTGGGACGCGCCGGTTTCAATCGCAAAACGGCGCTGGCTACAGCCACCATGACCTTGGCAGCTGAGGCTCCTGATCTCGACATTTTCAGTAATTTTGGCGGGCCAGCTTTCGGGTTCGGACATCATCGTGGATTCACCCATTCTTTTCTGGGCTCATTCCTGGTGGCAGGGTTGGTTGTCGGGTTCATGTACCTGGTGTGGAGAATCCGCGGACGAAAAACCAAAAACAATTTGCCGCCGCGCTGGGGGCTGTTATACGCACTCGCTTACCTGGCTTGCATGAGCCACATCCTTCTCGATTTCACCAACAACTACGGCGTGCGGCCATTTTGGCCCTTTTGGGAGAAGTGGTATTCGTGGGACATCGTTTTTATTATCGAGCCAGTGTTGCTGGTTTTGCTGATCGGAGGACTGGTACTGCCCGGTTTGTTCTCATTAATCAACAATGAGATTGGTGCCCGTTCTAAAGGACTCAAGGGGCGTGGTGCGGCGATTGCTGCGCTGATTGGCGTGTGCATCACGTGGGGCGTGCGCGATTACGAACACCGCCGCGCAGTCAACGCCCTCGATGCCAGACTGTACCGGGATGCTGAACCTTTACGCGTCTCTGCTTACCCTGCCATGCTGAACCCGTTTCAGTGGAATGGAGTCGTGGAAACAACCAATTTTTTTGCCACCATGCCGGTTGATTC
>DASXKZ010000141.1:0-34036 GCA_036496525.1 Candidatus Angelobacter sp. | reverse complement strand
CCGATCTTCAGGAAGCTCCCACCACATGGTGTCGCGGCGACGGAACAGCAGAATGCGGCGAATCTCGTTCTCCGTAGCGTCAGTAAGGTTGGGATGTTCGACCAAAGATGTAAAGCGATCGCGGTCAGCGTCATATTCCTTCTGGAAGAACTCGCCGCGCAGGAACTCGGCGATAATCTCGGCTTCAGTGATCCGGCGCAGCTTTCTCATGCGGCCTCCGCCAGCTCCGCCTCATTATGATGGCGGCGCAGAAACGGAACCGCTACAAGCGCCAGCATGGCGGCCATCAGCACGATCCGCACCATGATGACCTCATGCAGCGATCCATGAAACAACCCGATGCCCAGCACCAGAGCGCCGCTGAAGATCAGTTGCAGCCAGCCGGTGTTGGCTATGCGCCGCGACATCTCGTACGCAATAAACACCACGCTGAGCGAATACAGCGCGGTGGCGGCGGCATAAAGCGCAAGCAGCCAGCCGATTTCAATGAATCGCGAACCAAAGATCACACCCATGATCAAGTGTGGGAAGAGAGCAGCAGCGGCGATGAAGATCAATGAAAGACCGAGCACCAGCAGCAAAGGCAAGCGGATGCCATGGGCTTTCTTTTGTTCCGGGCTGGCCGCGGCAGCCACAGGAAACATGGCATTGACCACGCCGAACCATGAAGCGAAGTAAAGCAGCCGGCCAATCTGTGAGATCGCAGCGTAAACACCTGCAGGGTCCGAGGCAAAGAAATGCTTGACCAGCAGAATATCGATATTGTTGATGATGACCTGGCCAATAAAGAAGACGATCGCCTGTACGGCTTCCGCGTACGAAGGCGGCTCCGCTGTGCCGGCCTTTACGCGCAGTTGCGTCGGGATTCGCGGGATAAAACATGCCGCGATCACCGCAGCCGAAATCGCGCCAACCGCGCCAAGCACACCGTATCCAGCGACGACCAGCCCTGCTCCGACAAAAAAACGTATGCCTGCTTCAAGAACAAAGTTGGTGCCCAGTCGCGGGAAAGCGCATACGCCTTGCATCGCGCCGCGCTTCACGCCCAGCGGCGCATACGCTGCAATACCAATGGCAAGCAATCCTATGATCCATGGACTTGGGACATTCAGGTAAGTTGCAACCGGCTTTTGCGCCAGAAAAAGTACCGCGCCCAGAGCAAGACTGGCGATCCACGCTTTGCCAAGCAGGCTGTGGACCACGGCGGCCTTGCTGGAATCAGCATGGTTTCTGGCGACAAACTTGGCGCAAACCAACTGGAACGCCAGACTGATGCAAGACGCCAGCAACAGCATTGTCACCGCTGCGTTGATATGCCCAAACGCGGCCGGCCCAAGCATGCGGGCCATTACCACGTTGTAGGCAAAGTTGAAAATGTTCACCAGCATCATGGCCACAAGCATGATGGCGCTGCCATTCAGCATCGTGGAGCTGGCGCTGCGTTGCGGACGCACCGCAGCCGCCGCCACGGATGCATCGGCTGGTGTGAGAGTGATAACGCTTTCAGAGTGCGGCATCACGCAAAATCTCTAGGCTGCAAGAGGATGGGTGGAACGTTTGTTATGCAAAAGTTGCTGCCGCATGGCATTGGGCAGAAATCCGCTAAAGCTGCGGGCCGCTTCAGTTGATGTTTCATAGATTTCAAAGAGGCGCTCCGTGCGCGTAAGCTCAAGCACAACCGCGGCCTGGTCAGAGAGCGAAGCCAGTTTCACATCGCCATCGCGTTTATGTGCCTCTGACATGCATTTCAACAGCATCTCCACTCCGGAAGCGTCAATCTGCGCGACCAGGGAAAGATCGAAAACCAGTTGCGGACGGTCAGCCGCAAGAAAAGGACGCACGTTGCGAAGAAACTCTCGCGCTGTGCGCGAGTTCATGCGCTCCGGCATTCTTTTTACGACGACAGGTCTGCTATTGATGTCCATATCTCCTCGCTACAACCATGTTGGGGAACTTGTGTGAAGCCTCAGTGTCGCAGGCAGAAGTTTCAAATCCAGCGGCCGTACCCAGCGCGGGCGAAGTTTTCCGTAGAGTGGTCTGCAGGTCAACTTTCTCCGCTTTTTTCGCAGCAAACATACCCTGAAAAGCCAACTTTGGCAGGTACGTAAGCGCCTCCGCCGCACTGGTCATAAATCTTTTTCCTGATGCAACGGACATTGACGCGACAAGCTTCGGGTCTACGATCTCAACGGTCACGTCTCGATGCAGGTTAATGATGCGGCCCATGCCCGCGATCGAATGCGCCAGGTCGAGACCTGCTCCCACATACGAAAAGGGCAGGACCGTGGAATTTTCAATCACGGTACCGCAGTCAACTTCCGCATGCCGCTCCACCGAACTGCAACGCGTAATCACGGCGCCGGAGCGCACCCGCGCCAGCGAGCCCACAAATCCGGGCGCAAGAACCCGTGCGCCTTTTTCAATCATGCCGCCCGGAGCCGCCCATACGCCGGGCTTGATTTCTTTTCCTGCCGGGCAGGTTTGCGTCTGGCGGGTAAGAATGTCGATGGCAAATTGCCGCAGATCGCGAGCGCTGGCCATCTGGTTCAAATAACCATCATGCTGCAGAAGAGGGCACTCGCTGCGGCAGTGCGCCAGCTGAGTACGGAAAAGAGACGCTGCGTCATTCCTTCGCGACGCGCTGATGCAGAAAATTTCCAGCTTCTGCTCATCAGCAGCCATCTGCGTGACCCGTTCCTTACGATCAAGGTGAAACTGGACGAGCTTCTCAAAATCAGCTTCAGCGTAAGAACCAAGGCGGACCAGAATTACAAGTTCAGCGCCGCCCTGGGCCATGTCATTGAACGCTGACTCCGCTGCTTTCCAGAAACGATCTGGAGCGGCGGAGACGCAGGTTACATCTGACGGGAGTCCAAAATTGCGTATACCTGAGGGGGCCGTAGATTCAACAACTGCGCTTACCTGCGAAATTCCATATTGCTGTAGCCGCTCAGCCATGCGCTGGAGCGCGCTTTTCCCTGCTACATCCAGTGTTGCCAGCGGTACCTCAAGCGCCTGATTTCCTCCTACATCGTGCTCTGAATTGGCCAGCAATAGCCCGCGAATATCCATGGTCCCTTTACCCTGTCAATGTTCTGAGGGAAGCACTCGATGCGAGTGAAGAAATCAGCGGAGGAGGGAAACCCAAAAACCGAAAGTAACAAGGCCGAAACTACTGCCGGTACTACTTTGACCCCTGGGGACCCTCTGGCCTGAAATCCGTGCAAACCACTCGTACTCTGCACGCGCCAGCAGAACACTGCTTGAGATTACTTACAAATTGACGCAACCGCCGTATTTAGCAGCAGTGTTGAAATAGATGTGTTTGAGTCATTCCGTGTTGTAAGGTCAGAGCACCTGCTGGAATTTTATTTCGCATGCCCTGCACTGCTAAAATTCTCGTGTGCCGGAATTAAAAACAGTTTATTTCGTTCGGATTGATTCCTTGGTAGTAGGGCCTCTGCTGCTCGCAGCCACTTCCAAAGGCCTGCGTTACATCCATTTTTACAAAGGCACGATGCCCACTCCCGCCAAAGATGAAACCTGGGCTGAATCATCAGAACGCCTCCAGCCCTATGTTGCGCAATTGGAAGCCTACTTTCGCGGAAAACTGCAGGTCTTCACATTTGAGCTCGATCTGGTTGGAACGCAGTTCCAGAAAGATTGCTGGCAGGCTCTCCTCCGCATTCCTTACGGTAAAACTTGCTCCTATGCCGAAATCGCGCGCGCCATTGGACGTCCTAACGCGTTTCGCGCTGTGGGCCAGGCAAACCATGACAATCCAATTGCGATTGTGGTGCCGTGCCATAGAGTTCTGCGAGCAAATGGAACATTAACGGGTTACGGTGGAGGCCTTAGTACCAAAGAGAAATTGCTTCGGTTAGAAGGCGCTTCGTTCCGGTTGAAATTAGAATCGTCTGCAAATTCACCCGTCGATCAGGTTGCTGATCAGGCGCAGGCAAGTTTTCAATACTGAACGATTCTCACCGGCCGTTACTTTTGCGGCGGCTTTGAGCTCGAAGGCGGCGTGCCTTTGTTGGGCTCAGGATTGTTGGCCGGATTCGCAGTGCTGCCCGGATTATCGCTCGATGACGAGGATTTCTCGCTTCGCCCGCTGATTGTGAGCTTGTTGACCAGTTTCTTGCTGCCGGTATAGGACTGAACGATCCGTGTCGCGGTGATCTTTTCTTTGTTCGTGCCCACAGTGCCCGCCAGTTCCACGGTGTCTCCCGACACATTCACGCGTGGGCTGTCACCCGTAAGGGTCGGCTCCTTGCTCAAGGCATTCTGAATCTGGCTTTGCAGA
Organism: Candidatus Angelobacter sp.; assembly: GCA_036496525.1. GTDB lineage: Bacteria > Acidobacteriota > Terriglobia > Terriglobales > Acidobacteriaceae > Angelobacter. Next base: position 29,730 of record DASXKZ010000141.1, on the reverse strand, counting down.
TCGGAGTCGGTCATGGCGCTCACTCCGCCACCAGCCTCTTGAGCAGTCGGCGCCTGTGCGGTGCTGGAACTTGCGGCTCCGGCCACGCCTCCCGTTGTTGCGGGCGCAGCCGTAGTCGGCTGCACAGGCGTTCCAGCCTTGCTTTGTGCGCCATCCCCCACGTGGGTAGCCGGAGTGCTCGGGGTCACTGGCGTGGATGGCTGCTGTTGCTGCCCGGTCTGCGCGGTCAAAGCACCAATCGACAAAACAAACCCTAAGCCCAGAACGTAAATCGAAATTTTCATTTGTGCTCTCCCAATCTGGCACTCCAGTTCATGTGATGCACGTTTCGGGCCATGCGGATGGCAGAGCGCGTTACTATCGGCCTTGCAATTCGTTAAAAGTTATGGCTTTGGCGCGCTAGCTGCATAAGAATGCATGCATACAGAGAGCCGGTCCTGCGCGGGATGCTCACATTGGGTATCTGCGTACGTAAGTGTGGATTCAGGTTCTCACATCACAGATGAGGCTCGAATCCGGAATCATTCAGCGGTAAACTGATTTTTATGTCCCATACGCACTCGCACCCGCATGCTCCGCTGAGCGCCAACGCTCTGCGCTATTCGCTTGCGGCCACCTTTGCGTATGTGCTCATCACTCTGTTTGCCGGAATCAGGGCCCATAGCCTGGCGCTGCTCTCTGAATCCGGCCACAATGTAACTGATCTGCTGGCGCTCCTGCTGTCGTGGGTCGCGGTCTTTATACAGACCCGCCCTCCCAGCGCTACCAAGACGTTTGGCTACCACCGCGCCGGAGTGCTGGCTGCCTTCGTCAATGCCCTTACGCTCGTGGCAATCGCCTTTTACATCTTTTATGAGGCTTTCCTTAGAATGAGGCACCCGGTATTGGTCCATCCCGGCATCATGATCTGGGTTGCCATAATTGGCGTGCTGATGAACGGCACTATTTCCTGGGTGCTGTTTCGGGCGGCTCATGACGTAAACATCCGCAGCGCCTTCATTCACCAACTTGGCGATACTCTTTCCACCGCGGCTGTGATTATCGGCGGCTGGATCATCATGTGGACCGGCCGGACCTGGGTCGATCCGGCGCTTTCCATCGGAATTGCCTGCCTGATTCTCTGGTCGTCATTCGGCATCATTCGGGAAACGCTGAACATCCTCCTGGAAGGCGTGCCGCAGGGTCTTTCCCCTGAGCGCATTGTTGCCGGCCTTACACAGGTTGCCGGCATCCGCGACGTTCACGACGTCCATGTCTGGAGCATTGGCTCAGATACGCATGCTCTTTCATGCCATGTTCGTATTGATGACATGACCCTTTCAGAGAGCGAAATTATTCTGCGCAGGGTGAAAGACTTGCTCAACGTTGAATTTCACATCATGCATACAACCATTCAGTTTGAAAACGGCGACTGCGAAATCGCCCACGGCTGTGTGATTCCCATCGGCAGCGCGACCACGCGGGAAGCGCTGAGGGTACGCCGCTAGCCTGCTTCCTCCTGCTTCGCGCCGGTGGCCTGCCGGGCAAAGATCTCTTTCACTGTCTCCAGCGTGTCAATTTCTTCGGGTGATTTATCTGTGCGAAGGCGCAAAATGCGCGGAAAGCGCAGCGCGTAGCCGCTTTCATGCCTGCTGGACCGCATCATGTTATTGAAAGCTACCTCTAGGACAATCTTCGGTTCCACTGTGCGCCGGAAGCCCCCGTCATCAAGCGTGTGGGCCTTGAACCATTCCGTCATCTCCGCAATCTCTACGTCAGTCAAACCGGAATAGGCCTTGCCCACATTCAATAGTTTGTCTCCATCGCGCACGGCAAACGTGTAATCGCTCAGTACCTTATTTCGCTTGCCATGGCCCCACTCTACAGCTGTGACAACTACATCCAGTGTGGCCAGCTCTTTCTTAAGCTTCAGCCATGACTTGCCGCGCCGCCCCGGCGTGTAAGGTGACTGCACGTCCTTGATCATCAAGCCTTCATTGCCACGCTCTCGCGCCGCAATAAATATCTCGTCCAGTTTTTCCGGCGATTCCGCCGTAACAGCCGGCGCCAGGACCACGCGCGGCGTTCCGCTTCGGGTTCCGATTACGGGTTCAAAAACAAGCGCGCCCTGCGGATTCTCCGCGGCCATGCTGTGCTCCGCAATGAAGCCATCTTTGGGGACTGACGCGAAGCTTTCTTCCAGAATCCTTCTTCGCTCCTCCAGCGGCTTTTCGATCAGCAACTCTCCGGCGGCATAGAGAACGTCAAAGGCCATGTAAACCACCGGGACTCGTCGCAGCATGTCTTCCGACACTTTTTTGCGTCCTAACCGTTTTTGCAGCTCAGAAAAAGGGAGCGCCTGAGATGTGTCCGGACTCCAGGCAAGAATCTCTCCATCGAGGATCAAAGGCTCAGGAAAAGCGCGCAGCGCTGGCGGCAGTTCAGGAAACGCCGGGCTGATTTCATCCAGCGTCCGCGAAAACAGCCGCACACGCGGATCGTCTTTGCCTCCCACATGCACCTGTGCACGTATGCCGTCATACTTGTCTTCTACGGTGGCTCGTTCGAAGTAAGAAAGCGCTTCTTCCGCATCCTGCGCTGGGCTGGCCAGCATGAAGCCAATAGGATGGAAAAGCCTCATCTGCGCCTGGTCTAATCTGTGTTCTGCTGCCAGCCGCAACGTCTCCCGTATGTCGCCCAGCAGCATATTGGCCCGCTTCACCGCCTTCACATTTTCATCGAAGGCCTTGGCGATTGCCTCTTCCACCAGGCTTTCACGCAAGCCAATACGCAAATCGCCGCTGACGATCTTGATCACATATTTCGCTTCCGCGGCTGTCGCTCGACGCAGCAGGTCTTGAAGCAAGCTCAGTTTCCGCGCAGCCGCAGAAGTTCTGGCAAGTTCGTCGAAAGCGGAAGCCAAAGCGGCCACGGACAGAGAACTCTTAGCGGGAGCGCTTCGTTCCAGAACATCGTGCGCCGCAGCCCCAAGATCGCCATGCCTCCGGTAAGCTGCGGTAAGCGCAACTTCACCCTTGCCCGATATCTCTCCCACGGTACGCCACAGCAAGGTACCGCCGACCTGCATTGTTCTCTCTTCCCAGGCAGGAAAGGCACGTCCGGAGAAAAACACAGCCGCCTGAGCAGCCTCCTCTACCGGACGCGAGCGGAAGTATTCCGCCACCAGCCGCACCTTCTCAAGCTTCTTGGTGGTGGCTGCAACGGCGTCGGCGGTTTGGGCAAAAGCCTGCATCATTAGCAGGATAGCAACTGCTATTTGTTTCTGTCCTTTTCTTCCATATTCCCGTAAAATGCTGTTTTGACAGCACTTTCAGCCCTTGCGCCAACCCCTTGGAGCGTCGGGTGCTTAGGGATCATCTAATAAATCAATGAGATACTGGCGTCCATTCTTACGTTTTCTTGCTGCTCTGCAACTGCTTCCCGCCCTTGAAAGCGGAGAGGAAACCCTCGTCGGCGGTCAGGCCGTAATGGAAGGCGTAATGATGCGCTCGCCCCACGCATGGGGTATCGCCATCCGCAAACCCAGTGGTGAGATCACCACTCACAGCGAGACGCTTCTGCGGCCCTCAGAAAAGCATAAATGGATGGGATGGCCCTTTGTCCGCGGGCTGGCAACGCTCGGACAGGCTATGCGCCTGGGCTTTGTTGCTTCAAAGTTTTCTTTGAATGTTGGTCTGGAAGAAATCGCCAAAGAAGAAGGCGAGAAGAAGCCCGAGATCGGCTCCTGGGCCATGATCGGCAGCATGGTTGTCTCGATCGGCTTTTTTATCTTCATGTACAAGTTTGTTCCTCTGGCCGCCGCCACTGGCCTCAAATCGCGCTGGCACGCCTTGAACAACAATTTCGCGTTCACGCTCGTCGATGGCCTGATCCGCATTGCGTTGTTCCTGCTCTTCATCTGGGGAATCTCCCTCTGGGCCGACATCAAGCGCGTCTATCGCTACCACGGCGCGGAGCATAAGACCGTATTCGCATTTGAAGATCGCGGCATGCCCTCAATTACTGAAGCGCAAAGGTATTCCACCTATCACCCGCGCTGCGGCACCAGCTTCCTGATGACGATCATGCTGATCTCAATCTTTGTCTATGCCGCATTTCCCGTTCAGGGATTCTGGGCCAAGTTCGCTCTGCGCGTCGTGTTCCTGCCGGTCATCGCTTCTGTCTCTTACGAAATGATTCGTTTCTCAGCGAAACACGGAAAATCCTTCTTCGCCCTGCTCACCAAGCCCGGACTGTGGCTGCAACGCATCACCACTCAGCCACCAACTGACGATCAGGTGGAATGCGCCATCAAAGCTCTCGACCTCGCAATGGAATTAGAAAAAAAGAATGGTGGCGAGTTGGTTATCGCCTAGCGTGGCCACTGACAAAAGCTTTACGGCAACTTTGCTCCGCAAATTATCTTTGAATCAGCGTTCATCAGCGAAAATCTGCGGCGAAGATTTTATTGCTCGGGCGATAAAGGGAAGGAACTCTCAATGGCAAATTTAGCGACCATGCTGATCGGCCTGGAACGGTTTACTTCCGGACTGAAACGCCGCGCAATCCAGGTCGGCGACCATCGCATTGTTTATTCTGAAGGCGGCCATGGCGAGCCCGTTGTGCTGCTTCATGGATTCGGCGCGTCAGCCGACAGTTGGAACCGGTTTGCCAAGCCATTGACCAATCGCTACCGCGTGATAGCTCCTGACCAGGCCGGCTGGGGCGCCAGCACCCGGATAGAAAGCGCTTCTTATGGCTATCCGGCGCAGATCGAGCGCCTGCATCAATTTCTTTCTGCGCTCGGGTTGAAGCGTGTACACCTTGTCGGGCACTCCATGGGCGGATTTATGGCGTCGGCTTACGCTGCGCGCTATCCGGATGAAGTAATTACCCTGGGATTGATTGCGCCGCACGGCATGATTGAGCCGAAGCCAAGCGAGCTGTTTCGTGATGTGGCCAAAGGTGACAATTGGCTGGTGGCCACTACGCGCCCGGAGTTTGATCGGCTGCTGAATAACGTATTTGCCAAACGGCCGTATGCGCCAAAAGCTGTGTTGAATTACCTGGCCGAGCACGCCATCCGCGGGTCAGCCAAGTCGGCAAAGATCTTCGCAGAATTGCAGACGAACGATCCGCCTCTTGCCGCACGGCTGCCAAACGTCACCGCGCCGGCATTGATCATTTGGGGCGATCAGGACCGCGTTTTGCATGTCTCTTGCGCCGATTTGTTCTGCAAAGGCATCAAAAGCTCTGAAGTCATGATCATCCCCGGCTCCGGACACATGCCTTTGGTCGAGAATGTCGGCGCATGTTCCAGGGCCTGGCTGGCTTTTGTTGATAAATCACGTCAAGCCCATGGAGCAGCACAGACAGCAGTTAGCACTCACCTGTAAGCGGCATTCTTTACTTTTCACTTACAGGAAATTATCGATGCCGATAAACAAACAAGCTTTCCGGATAGCGTCGTTAACAATGGCAGGATTTATAAGTGCTTATTTATCGCTGCGCTTACTGGGAGGCTTTCTAGTTTTCGGTGGCAGTTCCAAACATACATTTCTTGAGTATTGGCTCGGTTTTTGTCTTTTTGTGATTCCTGTGTTGTCTTTTCCCATGGCATTGGTTGCTTGGTGGAAGATCCGGTTTGCCGTGTGTTGTTGGGCGGTGGCCATGTTGCTGTTTTTTGGAACTCAGATTTATCTTGCCGAGGGGGATTTGCGATTTGTGGCCAAAAATGGAACACATTTCCTAACCTTCTTAGCTGGAGGTGTCTTGTTGATATTGTCCATGATTTTGGGTAACAAACGTCCTGCCCGTCCCCGTAATATCCCATAGGCGCGGACGGAGATGTAGTGGAGCGGCCGCTAAAGGCCGGACAGTCAGAAATAGTAAAATAAGGTGGAGAGCGAAGCGACAGTAATGTTTGAACGTTTAAATCAAATCGAAGCAAAATACGACGAACTCACCCGTGCGCTCTCGTCGCCGGAGGTGATCGGCGATTCGTCGCGCTACCAGAAGACCGCCAAGGCCCATAGTGAAGTCGCAGAGATCGTTGAGAAGTATCGCGAGTACAAAGACCTCTCACGCGGGATCGAAGAGAGCAAAGCCATGGTGGCGGAAGAAACCGACGCTGAACTGCGCGCTTACGCTCAGGAAGAGCTCGCGCGTCTGGGCGAGCGGCTCACCCAGGTTGAAAACGATCTGAAGCTCCTCCTTGTCCCCAAAGACCCCAACGACGAGAAAAACGTGGTGCTGGAAATCCGTGCCGGCACCGGCGGAGACGAAGCTACGCTCTTTGCCGCGGAAATGTTCCGCATGTACACGCGCTATGCTGAAGCCCAGCGCTGGAAGGTAGAAGTGCTGTCAACTTCGGAATCCGGCGTAGGTGGCTTGAAAGAAGTGATCGCCATTATTGAAGGCAAAGGCGTGTATTCTCGACTGAAGTATGAAAGCGGCGTGCATCGCGTACAGCGCGTTCCGGCAACGGAGCAGCAAGGCCGCGTACATACCTCTGCCGTTACCGTAGCAGTGCTGCCTGAAGCTGAGGACGTCGATATCAAGATTGAAGCCAAAGACCTGCGTATCGATACGTTCTGCTCCTCCGGCCCGGGCGGCCAGTCAGTGAACACAACTTATTCCGCTGTTCGCATCACTCACCTGCCCACGAACACCGTAGTCAGCTGCCAGGACGAAAAATCGCAGATCAAAAACCGCGAAAAAGGCATGCGCGTTCTCCGCGCCCGCCTCTATGAACAGGAAATGGAACGGCAACAGCAGGCGCTGGCCAAGGAACGCAAGGCGCAGGTCGGCAGCGGCGACCGCAGCGAGAAAATCCGCACCTACAACTTCCCGCAGAACCGCATGACCGATCATCGCATCGGACTCACCATGCACCAGCTTTCTGATGTAATGGACGGCAAGCTCCAACCGGTGTTTGACGCGCTGACAACTCACTACCAGGCAGAGAAGCTGAAGAACGAATCGGCCAGCGTGGTGGCTTAGGGGCCAGCGTGGCCGTGCCTGTGGGACGAGTCCACGTAAGATCATGCCAAAAGTAAATCTCAAAACCGCGGCCGCGCTGATTTGTTTTGTCTTCATTGTCCCAACCTGTGCGGTCACGGCAGCGGCGCAAACAAAGGCAAGTCTCGACGAACAGTCTCTCCGGGCGTTTCTCCAAACGAAAGCGGACGACAAAGATACGCGTTACGTCGCAGTTCTTTGTGATCTGAATGGCAATGGCACGCCTGAAGCGCTTGCCTATCTTGTCGGCAATGAATGGTGCGGGAGCGGTGGTTGCAACCTGTTTGTTCTGCGGAAAGCTGGCGATTCCTGGAGCGTTGTCAGCAGTGTCAGCATTACTTATCCGCCAGTGCAGATGCTCAGCGCCGTTGCGAACGGCTGGCACGATCTTACGGTTCATGTCGGCGGAGGAGGAGCTCGCCCCGGTGTGGTCACGCTTCGATTCAACGGCAAGGCGTATCGGAAGCGTCCTCTCGGTCCCAAGGCCAGCAAAAAACCGTCAGGGGAAGTTATTATCGGGTCTTGGGAAGACGCAAAACCTCTATTTTGATGGTGTGGCTTTGCTTCCACCACATCCTTTGCGGTAAATTCTCTCCTCCATGCAGCTCAAACAGGCCGTCGATTTTGCGTACCAGCTCTTCATTGAGAATGACGTGCCTTCTCCGCGTCTGAACGCCGAACTGCTTTTGTTATTTGTGCTCAACCGTGAACGCGCTTATCTCTACGCGCATCCTGAGCGTGAACTCAGCGCAGATGACCAGTCCCGTTACGACGAAGTCATTCGCGAGCGCGCCCGTGGCTGCCCTACCCAATACATCACTGGACATCAGGAGTTCTGGGGGCTCGATCTGCTGGTCTCGCCTGCGGTGCTCATCCCGCGACCGGAAACCGAGCACGTGGTGGAAACCGTACTTGAGCTGCTGAAAGAGCATCCGCTCAACGGCCACGGTCGCCTTAAGCTTCTCGATGTCGGCACTGGCTCAGGCTGCATTGCTCTGGCGCTGGCCAGCGAACTGCCGCACGCAGAAATCCACGCTTGCGATATTTCAGACGAGGCTCTGGAAATGGCACGGACAAATGCCGCTCGGCTGTGCCTGGGCGGGAAAGTACTCTTTCGGAAATCAGACTTGCTCTCTGTCTATCCCGGTGAAAAGTTCGACTTCATCATCTCTAACCCGCCCTACGTCGGCGAAGCCGATGCCGATAAAGTGCAGAAGCAGGTACGGGAGTTCGAGCCAAAGATCGCCGTCTTCTCCGGTCGTGAAGGCATGGAAATTTACCGCCGACTGATTCCGCAAGCCCATGACGCGTTGGGCCCCGGTGGCTGGTTCGTTACCGAAATCGGCTACTCCGAAGAAGAAAAGGTGCGTAGTCTGCTGGCTGGCTGGCAAGACATTCAGGTCACGGCGGACCTTCAGGGGATTCCGCGTGTGATTGCTGCAATGAAAAACTGAACATCCACCACGGAGGCGCGGAGGCTCAATGACTCTCCATGCATCGGCTTTATTTCTTATCAGTGTCATCACTGAAGATCAGTGGTAATTCCCGGTTTTCTCCGTGCCTCCGTGTCTCTGTGGTGGATGTTCTTGCTTAGTTTGCTACACTAATCAGTTTTCAATTCACCCTTGGAGGTGAAGTTTGGCTGAGAGCAGAAGCTCTGCTGTGTCCGCTGGCCTGGGCCGCACGTTGCGCCGCGACGCCTGGTGGATGGAGAACATTCCCGTCATCGTCCTGCTGGGCGGATTCGGTATCTATGCGACGTTGCGCGCGTTTGAAGGAAAGTTTTTCTGGGCAGACCCATATCTCTCGCCCTTCTACTCTCCTCTGCTCAACTTTGGCTGGTGGCATTTTTCGCCGGCATTGCTGATTCTGGCTTTTCCCCTGGGCTTCCGCGTCACCTGCTACTACTATCGCAAAGCTTATTACCGTGCCTTCTTCATGGATCCGCCGGGCTGCGCGGTCGGCGAGCCGGCTCATCGCAATTATCGCGGCGAGACGAGATTCCCTTTTATCCTACAAAATCTCCATCGCTATTTTCTTTATGGTGCTATCGTTTTTCTCTGCTTCCTTTGGTATGACGCAATCCGCGCCTTCTGGTTTCCAGGCTCCGATCAGAAGCTGCACTTCGGCATCGGTGTCGGCACGCTGGTGTTGCTCGTCAACATCATCCTGCTCACACTGTACTTGCTCTCCTGCCACTCGTTGCGGCATCTTATCGGCGGCAAGATCGATTGCTTTTCCTGCACCACGTTTAACCTGAAGCGCCATGGCGCGTGGAAAAAAGCCAGCTTCCTCAATGAACGCCACATGCTATATGCCTGGTGCAGTCTCATCACAGTGGGATTTGCCGACTTCTATGTCCGCATGGTGGCTAGCGGCATGATCAAGGACTTTAGAATATTGTGACGAACCAGACGAAGTATGAAACTCATGAGCATGATGTCCTGATTATTGGCGCGGGCGGAGCGGGACTGCGTGCCGCAATTGAAGGCCTTGCCGCCGGCGCTCGCGTTGCCGTGGTCTCCAAGTCTCTACTGGGCAAGGCCCACACTGTGATGGCGGAAGGCGGCATCGCCGCTGCCATGGCCAATGTGGACAAAGCCGACAGCTGGCGCACCCATTTCCGTGACACTATGCGCGGCGGCAAACTGATGAACAACTGGCGCATGGCCCAACTTCATGCCCAGGAAGCGCCAGAACGCGTCCGCGAATTGGAGCAATGGGGCGCTCTTTTTGATCGCACTTCTGACGGAGACATCCTGCAGCGCGCTTTCGGCGGCCACACCTTCAAACGGCTTTGCCATGTTGGCGATCGCACCGGTTTGGAGATGATTCGCACGCTTCAGGATCGCGGCGTGCAAATGGGCTTTGACGTCTTCATGGAGTGCACCATCATCCGCCTGCTTACCGACGGCAAGCGAGTTATAGGCGCTTTTGGATACTGGCGTGAGCAAGGCCGCTTTGTGGTGCTGAAGGCAAAAGCCGTTGTGATGGCGACAGGTGGCATCGGCAAGGCCTATCGCATCACGTCGAACTCCTGGGAGTATACGGGCGACGGCATGGCGCTGGCTTATGATGCCGGAGCTGAGTTGCTGGATATGGAGTTTGTCCAATTCCATCCCACAGGCATGGTCTGGCCTCCGGGCGTGCAGGGCATTCTTGTAACAGAAGCCGTGCGCGGTGAAGGCGGCATCCTTCGCAACAAAGAAGGCCAGCGCTTCATGGAAAAGTACGATCCCAAGCGGATGGAGCTTTCAACCCGCGACGTGGTCGCACGCTCCATTTATACGGAAGTCCGCGAAGGCCGAGGAAGCGAGCATGGCGGCGCTTATCTGGACATTTCTCACAAGCCCGCCGAATACGTTAAGCAAAAGCTTCCCAGCATGTATCACCAGTTCAAAGAGCTCGCGGACGTGGATATCACCAAAGGCCCAATGGAAGTTGGTCCCACGTGCCATTACGTAATGGGCGGAATCCGAGTTGAGGCTGAAACCGCGGCGTCATCTTTACCCGGACTTTTTGCGGCAGGCGAATGCGCCGCTGGTCTGCACGGCGGCAATCGGCTTGGCGGCAACTCTCTCTCTGATCTATTGGTCTTTGGCCGGCGCGCCGGCCTTAGCGCAGCCGCCTATGCCGGCAAAGCTCCTGCTGCTTCGATCGACAATCAGCAGATCGACGAAGCAGAACGCGACATGCTTGCGCCGTTTGATCGTGGCGAGGGCGAGAACCCTTACACAGTTCATCGCGACCTTCAGGAGGTCATGCAAAACCTTGTAGGCATCTTCCGCGTGGAAGAAGACATGGTCAAGGCCATGGGCGAGTTGGAAAAGTTGAAAGCTCGCGCGGCGCGCGTTCGCGTGGAAGGCTCGCGGCTGTTCAATCCCGGCTGGCATCTCTCACGCGATTTGAAGTCCATGCTCACGGTTTCAGAAGCTGTAACCCGCAGCGCGATGGCCCGTAAAGAGAGTCGAGGCGCGCATAGCCGCATCGATTTTCCCAAACTGGATGAACAGGTCTGGGGCAAGCAGCACAACTTGATTACGCGCGACGGCACGGGAATGAAATTGCAGCAGATTCCGGTGGACGCGATTCCGGACGAGTTAAACGCATTGCTTGCGGAAGAGAAATAAAAAGGTAAGCAGCAGCGCAAGTGACGGCAGATGAATTTTGCTATACGTAGAGACGTAGCATCTACGTCTCTACTTGAGGTTTATCGATTAGCAGCGAGCCCGGCTTGCGCGGCGAGCTGCTTGCCTCAAGGGCAGAAGAATCCCTGGCGGGCAACGGCGCGCCGGCGGTTTGGAGCGAAGCGACAGAAATAAAGCTAGGAGCTATTCAATGGCAGATGCGGTCCTCGAAGTTTTTCGCGGCGATCAGGAATCCGGTGCAGCAAAGCAATACACTGTTCCGATTGCTCCTGGCATGGTTGTGCTTGACGCGTTGCATTACATTCAGGCGCATCTGGAGCCTGATCTGGCTGTGCGCTGGAACTGCAAGGCCGGCAAATGCGGCTCCTGCTCCGCGGAGGTCAATGGCAAGCCGCGACTCACCTGCAAGACCCGCATGGACGCCCTTCCCACGGACAAACCCATCACCGTCTATCCCATGAAATCATTCCCGGTGATTAAAGACCTTGTGACGGATGTCTCCTGGAACTACCGCGTCAACAAAAAGATTCCACCGTTCACGCCCAAGCCAAAGACCGATTGGAAAATGTACCAGGAAGATGTGGACCGGGTGCAGGAGTTCCGTAAGTGCATTGAATGCTTCCTGTGCCAGAACGTTTGCCACGTGGTGCGCGACCATCATAAAAAAGAAGAGTTTGGCGGCCCGCGTTTCTTCGTGCGCGTGGCATCATTGGAGATGCATCCGCTGGACAACGTCTCACGAGTAAAACTGCTTAAGGATGAGCTGGGAATTGGCTATTGCAACATCACCAAGTGCTGCACTGAGGTTTGCCCTGAAGAGATACACATTACCGATAATGCCATCATCCCACTCAAAGAGCGCGTGGTGGATGAGTTCTACGATCCCATCATGAAATTGGTGCGCAAGATACGCGGCGCCAAAGCGGATTAGAATTAAAGCGGTGGTAAATGACCATGGAACGGCAGCTCAAGGCAATCTCAAAAAACGGTATCTCAGAGGCGCTTGCGAAAGTACAGCACTATCGCTACCTGAACCAGGCAGAGGAAGCGGAATCCATTTGCCGCGACATTCTGGCCGTCGATCCGGAAAACCAGATGGCTTTGCGCCAGTTGGGCCTCTCCCTCACTGACCAGTTTAAAGGCGCTCTTTCTGACGGCTTCCGCGAAGCGCAGAGCTGCTTTGAGAAACTCTCCAGTGCATACGAAAGATCTTATTATCAAGGCATTCTGCATGAACGGCGGGCCAAGGCCCAGTTGCGCGCCGGCCACACGCCACACTCGTTGATGGCCAGTTTTGAGAATGCCATGCACTGTTTTGAAGAGGCGGAGAAGATCCGTCCCCAGGGAAATGATGACGCACTGTTACGCTGGAACCGCTGTCTGCGACTTATACAGAGCGTCCCCGATCTTGCTGGAGAAGCGGAGTCTTTTGACACCAGCGATGCGCCACCAATTTTTAGAAAATAAGTCTGAAGTGAACGCCCTTCGACTTCTTAGTAAACTACTGTGCTGCGCTTTCCAGCACGCGCACTTTCCAGCGGTCTTCAGCCCCTGTCATCACCGCGTAATACTGGATTTGCGCCTGGTCTGAGTGAATTACTGTGCCTCCATCCAGTATTTGCGTTTCAATGCTTGCCGTATCTTTCAGCTCGATAGCAGCACCGTCCTGCGAATAGAAAATCGCATCAACCTTGTGGCCATGGTCAATAATGCGCGTTGTCAGGCCGTTCTGTTTCTGGTCTTTCACCCGCTGTGTGAATTTATCCAGAGCAAAACCCGCGAAGTTCTCATTCAAGGGCTGAAGCGTATTGTTCGCTAAAGATGTGCTGATGGCCTGCCAAGCCAGCGTATAGTCGCGCACGATTGCATTTTGGGTTACGTCTTCAACCTCGCGCGGCTGGGCATTCTTCACGGTGAGCTGCACAGCAGGCTTGCTATCGGCAAAAATCCGCTCAAGTAGAGGCACAGCGCCGGAGATCGCTATTACTACTCCCAGAGTAAGAATCAGCAGGCGTACAAGCTTCATTATCTGCCTCCCACGTGCAGTTCATTGCCCAGCACCACGCCGGCAGCCACAGTAATGGTCGCGTTATCAGAGGCCGGCAGCTCTGCTCGCGCTGTGCCTTTTTTGATGCGCGCGTCCACGGTGCTTTTGCCGGTCTTGTCATTCTGGATGAACGTTACGATTGTCCCGTCCGGCACAGGATTGCCGCTGCAATCGCGGATAGGATCCGTCTCCACAATTGTTCTGTCTCCCGTGTGTCCGGCCACATGCATCCGGAAACTCCGTTCGCACGGATCAGCTGCCACCTGCTGGACCACGCGGGCTACTGAAGTGTCGTCGACGGAGGCAACAAACTGAGCTGCACCCGCTTTGGGCGCTGACGCGCTATTGATCCATGCCACGCCTTCACGGCTGGTAACGTTCTTCGTCGAACTTGAGCCGCCTACCTCAAGCTTAAAATTCACTGGCGTGGGATCGAGAATAAGGTTCTGGTACTGATCAAAAACAAACGTCACGCCGCTGATTACGTTAGGGCGCGCCACCGGCACGCGTGAAGGACGAGCAAGGAAGTTGAGTTTTCCCGGCTTGCCCGGTTTTACCCAGAATACCTGGGACTGATTGGAATCGCCGCGGACCGCGGCAATCCAGCGCCCCGCACTGCGGAGTTCTTCACCTTTGATTTCAACGCTGCCGGACTTGAATTCTTTCTTGATCACCTGTCCTGGCCCAATCAGGTAGAGCGTCCCGCTTCCGCTCGTGCCGATGCTCAGAGGTTGTCCTGCCACGGCATTCTGTGGCACATGCAGTTCGGCAGCGCGCGCGCAGTCTTCTGCAAACCAGCACAGTGCAACCACCAGACCGATATAAATTACTTTACGCATAGTTAGTTCTCATGGCTGTTTAAACTGTAGTGATTTACGGTTACGCGATAGGTGTGCACGTTTGCCGCCAGGTCATCGCGCAGCGCCACGGAAAACGGTTGTGGCGTCTGCGGCAGCAGAGCATGGTCAGAGTAAGCGTCTGAAACCCAGATCACCTGGCCGCCATTGTCATAGAACGTCGCCAGTACGTGGGGAATGTTTACAATCTGTCCGCTTTCATTCAGCAACTCGCCTTTCAGCACTGTGCGGCCTGTCAGGTCTTTTTCGATCCGCTGATGCAGCACGGCGATGACCGGGTCGGCTGATGCAGGCACCAGCATCCAGTTATGCGTCATGCGGACGGACTTAACATCTGCCTTTTTGATACCTGGAAAATCAATGCGGTAGGGCGACACTTCTTTGGGCAGCAGAACATGTGAAAGCTTGTCAAAGCTACTTTCTTCTGCAATGTCTTTGCCGCTGTTGTCGGTAAGCACCGCGCCCACCGTGATAAAAGCGGGGACCGTGTCTTCATTTACCACTTCGCCCATAATGATCAGTGCGCCATCGCGCTCCACCGCATGCATGGAAAGAATGCGGCAATTTGGATTCTCCACGTTCTGTGCGCCCCAGTCGTCGCCTGCGCCGCGCCACACAATGTCCCAACGCAGATAGTTCACGGGAATCACCTGCGGCGGCACGTTCACTTCTTTTTCCGCCGGCCACACCACCTTCCAAGCGCCATCGTCTTTTACGACTTTCAAGTCGCGCGTCTCAAAAGATGCGCCGACGGCTGTTGCATATTTGATTTCAGTGCGGACAGTGGCTTCATTTTCAGACTCATGCAGCACGCGTGTGTTGACGGAGTCAAGCTGGGAGTACGTGCGAAGGCTGCCATTGCGGCCAGCCAGATCACGAACAAAGCCGCCCTGGTCAACGTTGCTGGAAGGAGCGACGAAAGCGTATGCACCTTCCCAGTCATGCCCCTTGGCGTTATCAAACATCGCTTGCACTGCGCCGTCAGGAGTGGAGGCATGCGTGGTTTTGCTTCCATGCAACGTGCCCACGGCGATCAATCCCACCGTAAGCGCTCCAAAGATGATTGCTAATAAGCGGCCCATTACCGTGCCTCCCGGAGTACAGGTTCTTCGCTTGAAGTCAGCGGAAACTCAATTGTTTCAAGCTTGCGGCGCTTGTCTGGAAATGCCAGCACAAGGACCAGCGCTAGAATGCTGCTGCCAATTGGAAGCGTTCCCCAGAGAATTCCTTCCATCTCAGTCGGCGGAGTTCCGTAGGGCGTCTTGTGCGCCGGAGGAATTCCGTCTTTCACCCAGAGACTGACATTGCCGCGGTCATACACTTCTGTCTTGCGCCAGCCGGCAAAGGCAATCAGCGGCTCGTAGTATGGATCGCGGACAAAGATGTATTTCAAACCGTACTGGTCAGCATGCTTGAGCACCGCCCGCAGCGATTCAATGCCATTGGTCCCGTAGTACTTGGAGTTGGTAAGCTGCGCTGAACCGTACTGCGTCATCTCAGGAAGCAAACGCGCGGAGTTATATTCGCCGTCTACGCTGCTGGCGTTAGCGTAAATTCCCACTTCAGACATTTTGCTGCCAAAGCCGAGCGTGAGATACCGGTATTTGTCATGTCCGTCGCGGTTCAGGAATGAAACCACCTCGTCAGTGCTGAAAGGCTTGTCATGAATGGGATGGTATACAGGCCATGAAACTGCCATGGCTACGCTGAAGGCTCCCAGTGCTCCCAGAGTGAAAGCGGCCTTGCGTCCGTAGCGATCTATCAAGACGACGGCTCCCAAAGCCACAATTGGCAGCGCCATCAGGTTGGCCCAGAAGCTGAAACGCTCAAAGGTAAGAATGTCAAAAGGATTGTGGACATTCGCTCCGGTAACCGCGTTGACTACTCCGGCAAGCATGCCCAGCAGGATGCGCGGCAGCGGCGTGGTTCCACCAAGGCCAAAAATCATGGTGATCCAGAAGCCGATAAACAGCGGTCGCAGCCTGGATTCCTTAAGGCCTTTGAGGAAAATGAACGGCAGCGCCAGCAACATTGCGCCCCACGGAACGATGATGTAGTTCACCGTCAGCCAGCCCTGCGAGAAGAAGTTCTCGCGGCTGCCGTGCGGGATAGGCATTTGCTTGATCGGGTTGGCTTTTAGCGCAAGCCAGTACGGCAGCAGCACCACGATGATTCCAACCAGAGAGAGCCCGGCAAAAATTGCTGACCGTATCACGACCCCGGCGGTAGTCGCTTCAAGGCCATCGCGCTTGCGGTCCATAATTGCCGTAACAACCACTGGAATGGTGAAGATCACGCTGGCAAACAACAACGTCACGTGGTGAGCAGAGGCGGCGGCCATGGTCAGCGCCAGCGCTTTGCACAATGCCATTATCCTGCTTTCACGCGCCCACTCATAGAAATAGCCCAGCGCCATCAGATAAAGCGGCGCGGCCCACGTGGTAGATAACTGTCCGTCAACATAGACAAGGGAGGCCAATGATCCCAGCAGCACACTGCCAATGGCGGCATAACTGGCTGCTCGTTCGCCCACCCATATTCGGGCATATTTGTAAACGCCGAGAGGAAGCAGAAGAATCGCAATCAACTGGACAAAAATGTAGGCCAGATTCAGGCCCATCACGTGCGAAAACAACGCCATCCACTGCTGTTCCATCGGCGGGTAAGTGGTCTGGGAGAAGCCGGTAAACCACTTTTCATTCCACGGATTGAACCAGTGTGTTGCGTAGTGCGCCGCAAAAAATTTGTGGAAGTCCGCGTCGTACGAGTCGTTGGTAATCTGCATCAGCAGGAGCGGACCGTGCACCAGCAACGCCAGCAACAGCACCCAACTCAAGGGAACCGCCCGAGTGGGCAATGTAACCTGCCTGCTCGGAGCGATGGATGGGGAACTCATGAAAAACCTCCGTGAATGCGAGTGCGATGATCGCGAAATCTCTAATCAGTGAGATGGCATTTAAAATAGGGACGCCGCTAAATCAGCAGCTCTTTTGCTTCAGCAGAGACTTTGATTCCAAGAGAGGTGCTAAGGTTTTCCTAGTGGCATCCGGATTCTCATTTTTGGAGCATTTTTGGGAGTTTCTACCCGTCAGCAATCCCTCCGGTCGAAAATCGCATCTTGATTCAAGATAAGAACAGAGCTGCTGCCGCAGGCTAGGGCATGCCGCTTTCGCTAAATCCTTGGTAGCGTGCGTGGAACCTGGTGGCCACGTGTTCTTTCTGCGACTCTGACAAACGGTGGTCCCGTGAAGAAGAACTTTTTGCGTCTCGCGCTTTCCTGCTCTCTATTTCTGGTCAACTTTGGCTGGGCGCAGACGTTTGATCTGAACAGCAAGCCGCAAGACCAGAACCAGAAATCCCAGCCCAAGCAGAATACCGGCAAGCGGCAGTCAGCGGGCCGCGCCAGTAGCGGTGGCGGCTCCACCGCCTGCGGAACCACCGGAAGCGGATGGGGTGGCAGTATTGAAGCTGGCCGTTATGCGCGTGCTGCTGAAAAAGCGTTGGCAAACGGAAACCCTTCTGCGGCAATGAGCTATGCCGAGCATCTCACCCAAGCCGCCCCCAGCGACGCATGTAACTGGTTCCTTCTTGGCTATACCAGCCGTTTAGCGGGAAATTCTAAAGTTTCGCTCGATGCGTATCAGAAAGGCCTTGCCCGCCAGCCTAATTCCGTAGAAGGCCTCTCCGGAATGGCCCAGACCTACATCCGCATGGGCAAGGCCGACGAAGCCAAGAAGATCCTGCTTCAGGTGATTGCCGCGAACCCCCGCCGCGCTACCGATCTTGCAATGGCCGGTGAACTCTTTATGCAATCCGGCGATCTTCCCCGCGCCCAGAATCTTCTGGAACGCGCTGAAGGTGTTCAGCCAACGCCCCATGCCGAGTTGTTGCTGGCTATCACCTACATGAAAGAGAAGCAGCCAGAAAAAGCCAAGCAGCTTCTGGACAAGGCGATGAAGCGCAGCCCGAAGAACACAGAGATCTTCCGCGCTGTGGCGCAGTACTATCGCGAGTCTCACGATTACAAAGCCGCCATTGCCATTTTGCAAAAGGCCCCGATCAAAAATGCTGACGTCCTGTCTGAGCTCGGCTACACGTATGAGTTGGCCGGCATGAAGAAAGAGTCAGCGGATACATACGAGAAAGCGGCCGGCATGGCGCCGAAATCCGTAAACGTACAGTTGGCAGCCGCGCAGGCACAGTTGCGCGTGGGCAATCTGGATAAAACACGCACTTACCTCTCGCGTGGAGAACAACTTGACGCAAACTACTATCGCCTGCACGCCATCCGGGGCGACTTGGCCAAGATTGAGCGCCGTGACAGTGACGCGGTAAAGGAATATCTGGCAGCTCTTGCTGCCATGCCGGAAGGCCCGGCAGAGGGCGTGCTTTATCCCACGCAATTGCGGCTTAACCTGATCGATACATATCGCAACCTGGATGACGACGCGGCCATCACTCAGCAGCTCAACATTGCGCAGCAGGAGCTGGCTAAGATCCAGGTTGAAGGTCCCCAGCAGGTGGAGTACCTCCGCCTTCGTGGTGCCATCAAGGCGCTTGCCAATGACATTCCGGGAGCCGAGGCCGACCTGAAACAGGCCCTGCAGCTTGATCCTGAGAATGACAACGTCACTTTGCAGTACGGCAGCCTGCTCTGGAAGATTGGCCGCAAAGCTGAAGCCCGGCAGATGTATACCTCGCTGCTGAAGCGTGATGACAAAAATCGCTACGCTCTGGAAGCTCTGGGCTACCTGTCTCGCGATGAAGGCGACAATAAAGCCGCTGAAGGTTTCTTTGGACGCATGGCTGCCGCCTATCCTAATGATTACGTTCCTTACATGGCGTTGGGCGATCTGTACACCGCCATGAAGGAATATCCCAAGGCGCAGGCGAGTTATGAAAAGGCCCACAAACTGGCGCCCACAAATTCGCAGATTGTAGCCAGTGGCTCCAACGCCGCTATTGAAGCAGGCAAAGTTGATTTAGCTGGAGAGTGGATCGCGCGCGCCACCGGCACCATGAAGAACGATCCGCGCGTGATGCGTGAAACAGAACGCTATCTCTTCCTGAAAGGCCGTTACGCTGAGTCGGCCAAGCTGGGTGAAGTGGCAATCGTGAAGTTGCCGCATGATCGTGACGCTGCCGTTTACCTGGGCTATGACTATTACAACCTTGGCCGTTATGACGAAGTATTGGCTTTGGTAAGCCGCTACGAAAGCACGCTGCCCAAGGAAGCGAATTTCCCGTTGCTCGCCGGTCATGTCCATAAACAGAACCAGCTGTTGCAGCAGGCCATTGACGACTTCTCCCGCGCGCTCGAAAAAGACCCGAAGATGTTTGAAGCGCTGGTGAACCGCGGTTACGTTCGCAATGATATGCAGGACGCGCAAGCCGCGATCCGTGACTTTGAGCCTGCTCTGAAGATGAATCCCAACAGCGGCATTGCCCGCCTTGGTCTTGCTTTCTCTTATCTGCAGCTGCATCGCTCACGCGAGGCATTGGAAGAGACCAATAAAGCCGAGAAGCTTCTTGGCCCAATTGGCGCCATGCACATGGCCCGTGCCACCGCATACCGCCAAATGCGCATTCTGGATAAGGCCATCGCAGAATATCGGGTAGCTCTCAAGGATTCTCCCGACGATCTAAAACTTCATCTGGCGTTGGCAGACGCTCTCTTTCATGCGCGGCACTATACGCAGTCCATCAACGAGCTCGACGCTTCTTTGAAGCTTTCTCCCGATGATCCGCTTATTTACGCGAACATGGCTTCAGCCTACGCACAATTAGGCCGTCGCCCTGAGACATTCAAGTACATCCAGCTGGCGGAGCAGGAAGCCGTGGACCAATCCGCGATCCTTCTGGCGACCGGTGACGCACTGCTGACTCTGGGTGACAGACCGGCTGCGCTGGAACGCTTTACACGCGCGCTGGATGCTCCGGACGCCAATCGCGTTGACGTGCGCATTGAATTTGCAAAACTCTTTGTCAACCAGGGTAAGTTTAATGATGCCAAGCAGGAAGTGGCGCTGGCATTTGCTGAGTCGCGCATAGGAGAAGCCTCTCCCGTCACGGCAGATAACCTTGTGGAAGCGGCGAACATTTTCCTGGCCGCCCATGACTTTGATCTGGCTGAGCGCTATTTCGCCAAAGCCAAAGACCTGGGCGCTTCTGACGACACGGTAGCCATTGGCCTGGCCAACACCTACATCGCGCAAGGCAACGATCGAAAGGCCGAACAGGAGTTGGCTGCCCTGGGAAGTTCCGCAGACAACCAGCAGAGCTATGATTACCAGCTGGCCTGGGCAAATATCTATAACCAGCGCCATGACAATGTCCACGCCATCACCGCATTCGCCCGGGCCAACCAGCTTGCGGCAGACGATCCTATCGCTGAACGCGGTTTGTTGCAGGTTTCCGGCCAGGAAGGCGCACCGTTGCCATGGCGGCCCAATCTGAATATCCAAAGCGATGTGGCAACGGGCGCGATTTTTGAAGATGCCACTCTTTACGAGATGGATAACAAGCTCTTTGGCGCGCCGGTACCTCCGCGGTCTTCGCAGGAGACTGATTTTGGCGCTACGTTCCGGTACCACACGGAGCATTTCTTTCCCATCAACGGATACGTTGGTGAGCGCAACTACCGGGGCACGATTTCAATCCCCAGTGAGACTTTGATTGTCCGCCGCAACACCTATGACACGGTCTTCAACGTAGGCACAACGCCGGTGTTTCACCTGGGCAGCGCCCACTTGATTCTCAATCCCGGCATTGAATTCACTATGCGGCGGGATACGTTATCGCCCGTCCAGATGAATCAGAATCTCTTCCGCCAGTTCCTGTATATGAACACTTCGCCGCTCTTCAATTGGGTGACGATACGCGGAAGCGCAATCCATGAATCCGGGCCGTTTTCCCTGCAAGATCTGAATTCGCGCGATCTGGGCGCAAGCCTTGAGTTTGAAGTGGGACGACCATGGGGCCACAACGCACTGATCACCGGCTATTCCGTTCGTGATCTGCTGTTCCATCCCACCGTGCGTGAATTTTTCACCACTGACACGTGGGTAGGCATGGAACATAAGTTCGGTGACAAGCTGGCTTTAACGGTGCTGGGTAAATACATTCGCTCGTGGCGTGTGCAGGACCTCACTTTTGCCACAGCGCAGGCACTCATACCCGGCGCACGCATTGAATATAAGCGCAACGAGCGCTGGTCCTTCGATGGTTCTCTGGACTTTACCCGCGGCGAGGGGTTCCACCTCTATGACAACGTTCAGAGTGGATTCCTCATCTCCTATGTGAGGCCTCTTCGCCGCAGCGTGAGCGATGTGAACGGGCCGCTCAGCGTCGATTACCCATTACGTTTTTCCGTAGGCATACAGCAGCAGACATTTTATGGCTATACCGGAACGGGCGGCACATCGTCGTTCCGTCCAGTGGTTAAACTTTCAATCTTTTAGGTTCTCAGGGCCCAAATGAAAATATGTTTCGTTAGCGGTTTCCCACCCAGCAAAGCGGTGCTCAATGAATACGGCTTTCACGTAGCCAGAGAGCTGCAGGCCGATCCCTTGATCAGTTTGACCATCCTCTCGGATGAGTATTCCGGCCCGGAGCCGGAGTTGCCGGACTTCGACGTCTACCGCTGCTGGAAGGAAAACCGTCTCAGCAATCACGCACGTCTGCTGAAGGCGATCCGCGAGTGCAAGCCCGACGTTGTCTGGTTCAACCTGGTGTTTTCCAGCTTTGGCAACAAAGAAAACCCCCTGGCCGCCTTTTCCGGTCTTACGCTGCCGGCCATGACGCGCATGGCCGGTTTCTACACGCACGTTACGCTTCACCACTTGATGGACCACATTGACCTGAGCGATGCGGGCGTGCGCAACAAAGCGCTCTTTAGAGCAGCGGGAAACATTGCCACGCGCATGCTCCTGATGGCCAATTCAGTTTCTGTTCTTTTGCCCGCATATCGCCGCACACTCACGGAAAAATATCGTGGCGAGCACATTCACTATCGCGCACATGGGATTCTTTCTGCCCGCCCGGAGTTTCCTGATTTTTCCCGACGCGGCAATCCGGAACACCGTATTCTGGCATTCGGAAAGTGGGGAACCTACAAGCGTTGCGAAATGCTGATTGAGGCGTTTGAAGAACAGGTGGCTCCGGCTTTTCCACGCGCAAAACTGGTGATCGCAGGAACCAATAACAGCAATTCGCCGGGTTATATTGAAGGCCTGAGCGCCAAATATGCCAGTCATCCGGGAATCGAGTTTAAGGGTTACGTGGAAGAGCACGATATTCCGGACATGTTTGGCACTTCATCATTCATGGTGATGCCATATACCTCGGCGACAGGAGCGAGCGGGGTAGCCAACCTTGCTGCAGCTTATGGCGTGCCCATTATTTGCTCAGACATTCCAGACTTTCGCGAGATGGGCGACAGCGGTGGGCTGGCAATCAAGTTTTATCCCGTAGGGAACAAAGCGGCGCTGGCACAAAATATGCTTGAGCTGCTGCAAAATGAGCAGGAGCAACATGACATGGCCGAGCAAAATTTCTCTGCCGCGCTGCGCATGACCATGCCGCAGATCATCCGCCAATACGTCCGTGCGTTTGATCGCCATCAGAGAGCGCGAGCACTGGAAGCTGTCTCGCGTTTCCGCCGCATTCCTGCCTGGGTTCCTTCACGCTCGGCGATCTTCAGGGCTTCGCGCTGGGGCAGCTGGAGCTAAAGCATCCTCGTTACGCCTGTTTTCGCTTCAAGTCCGCAAAAGATTGAAGCAGCTCCTTGGCTGCGCGCACCCCAGTAGCTATCGCGCCGTGAACGGTGCCGTTGTATCCGTCACCATTGGTCGCTTCTCCGGCAAAGTACAGCGTGTTGGCAATCGGCTCCGCCAATTTCATCGCAGCGTCCATTCCTCCTACCCCTGCATAGCTGTATGCGCCACGCGAGAATGGATCCACTTGCCAGTCATGCGTAAACGATCCCGTTATCTGCTTGCGAAGTTCAGGCTCGGCAATTTCCATGATCTGGGCTAAAGACTGCACCGCGCTAGCGACGATTTCATCTTTGCTGCACCCTGTGTGTTTTCGCGCGTATGGCCCCGCAGCCCAACCGGTAAGGATGGGATAAGGGAGAGCATTGCTCGTCCACCAGGTTGGAAACTGAGGAGCGTCAGTAAAAAGAAAGCTCAGGCCAGCCATCTCTGGATCGCGCTCCCAGAATTTGTCGCGGAAGCAAAGGCTCACTCGAATCACTGGCCCCATTTCCAGAAAACTCATCGCATTCTGCTTTTCCGGCAACGCGGGCGAAAAAACTACGCTGTTGGATTTCAATACGCCGAGCGGAAGTGTAACGATAGCCTGCGGGGCCACATATTCCGCTGCGGAGGTTCGGGCAATGACTTGTCCCTGCCGCCAGACAATCTCATGGACGGCAGTATTCAGCACAATGTCACAAAGTTTGCGGTCAATCCGATTTGCCACTGCTCTCACCAGACTTTCATAGCCGCTGGCAATCCGGTATTGATGCTCGCCTTCGATAGCTTCTTCAGCTTCACTGTCGCGGCGTAGCGAGCGCGCACTGATAAGCGATGGATTCGCGGCATGGAAGCCTTCCACATACCTGAGCGCCTGTTGTTTTACGCCTTCATCCTCTCCGCAGCGGTCAAGATAGTACTGAAATGATTCGTCTGGCTCTTCAGTAGGCAGTTTGGAAAAAAGCTCGTCGATTTTCTCCATCAGATGGCCAGCCTCTGCCCACTCTCCATTGATCTTGCGGCGAAAACTGCCCTGGACCGGCACGATCGGTACCGCGCCTTCTGCTGCTAAAGCAAGAATTTCTTCCGGACGACCGTGAACAAACTCCGCGCCCAGTTCCACTGGAAAATCAGCGGTCGAGTGAGTATAAATGCGGCCCCCAAGGCGGTCCCGCGCTTCCAGCAGTGTGACGCGCAGCCCAGCCTCCGTAAGATCGCGAGCGGCAATCAGCCCGGCAATGCCGCCGCCGATGATTAGTGCATCCATAGTTCTGCAGCCGTTTCTTCCTGTTTGGTTTCGCCGGAAACAGGCATAGGATAAACGCCCAGAGCCCTGGCCGCACCTATATCGACAGTGAGGACTTCATTCTGAGGAGTTTTCTTGAGCCACGCCTGTGCGCGTGCAATAGCCGCAGCGAACGTCCCACGCGGCAGCACCGTTAGATCGAGATATAAGAAGTCTTGCGAATTCGGTCCCAGCCGAACCCCTGTAAACGCGTGCCCCGGAACAATCACGATGACCGGCTTCATGCCCAGATTCTCCATTGCAGAAGCATAAGCTACGCTTACATCAATGCAGTTTGCATTGCTGAGTTCCAGCGTCTCTCGCGGCAAGCGGATGCGCTCCGTTTCGCCGGCATAATTTCCAAAGGTAAAAATGCTGCTCACGTAGCTGATGCCGGAACGGCGCATGGCTGCAAAAATCGCGGCAGCCTGGGCACGCACCTGCTGGGAAAGATTCACTCCGGGCACAATGTTATAACCGCGCATTCGACCGCCGGGAACCAGCCGCTCCGCGCGCGCTACAAGTTGCAGGACTTTCTCATCATGCGGAGTTACCCAGCGGGCCAGCAGCTGCGCATTGGCAAATTTCCTTCCCCAGAAAAAATCGGACGCGCTATGGATAAATACAGGACGCTGTTGTGCAAATGTGTGTCCCGTTAAAGGATCTTGAACTTCCACCACCAGTGTGGCGGGATGAATCTCGCCATTCTCATACGACTTGGCCAGCAATTCAGGATCGAGGCTGAACGTGCGCACCTCATGCGGCCCAATCACGGCAGTCTGGCGCAGCTCCTCGCTCCAGCCTCGGACTTCCGAGGAGATGATTTGCAAGACCGCTTTGTCTGAGGTGTTGGCAATGCTCAGAACCGCGACCGGCCAATAATCAGCGGCGTGAGCAGCAGCTAACGCGGGAAAAATCTCGCCGCGTCCGGGCATATTGAGCTGATATTGCATTTGCAGAGGCGAAGCGGGGCCGGTACTCACCTGCATCTTTGTCGGCAGAGGCGGATCGGGCAGAGGCTTGAGAGCAAGTTTAGTGACAAAGATCCAGGTCCAGGCCAACGCTCCTGCCAAACCCAGCGTGGTGAAGAAAAAGACCCACGCCAGCACACGCGCAGCTCTCCATGGTTTTTTGGAGTTCGCCATCTAATGAATTGGGTGACGAAGAGAGCTGATGGGTTGCAATAACTTTTCCCGGGGATTAAGGCAACGTTCTTAATTTATGTCGCTTCGCTCCAAACCGCTTTTAAAGTATCGTCCTGGCTAGTTTAATCAGCCCTGCATCACGCCGCTCGGCGAGCACGGGCCTCGCGGCGGATCAAAACTCAAATGTCGCTTCGCTCCAAGCCGCTTTAAAGTATCGTCCTGGTTAGTTAATCAGCCCTGCATCGCGCCGCTCGCCGAGCACGGGCCTCGCGGCATAGATCAAATGTCGCTTCGCTCCAAACCGCTGCAAAAGCTCTTTCTGAGCAATTTCATCAGCCCTGAGGCCTGCCGCTCGGAAGAAACGGCCTCGCCGGCTAGCACTGCTGCATTAAAAATGCTCAATGATTCCATTTTGAAATGATGCAGTCAATTTAAGAAGACTTTTTGTTGACAGTGGAAATTGCGCGGATCCAGACTGTTCTTGTCTGATCAGTTTGTACCGGAAAAACCATTCAAGAGTGATCAGATGAAAGAGGGTGATTCTATGAACACGAAAAAGTTGTTTGTGACTGCCGTGGGTGCATTGTGTTTTTGGTTGGGAAGCACTGCAATCGCCCATGCTCAGTCTTGCGACGTGAACCCGGTTGACAACGGATGCCCGAATCCCTGCTATTTCACTCCAGGAGCCACGGAGGGTTGCGACCCCCTGATTATGTGTGACGGTCAGACCTTTTCCGAATGCGACGAAAACATTGTAAGACGTCCGCAAAGCAGCGAAAATTGGGCCGGGTTCAGTTATCCTGCCCAGCTGAAAGACCGCTCTTTCGAGAAAGAAATGGCCGCATTGCTTCCTCGAAAATCCTATAATTCCTGCCAGACGGCAGCTCTGCCAAAAAATATTTTGTTTACTCTTAAACTAAATTGAAAATCGCGGCAGGATGATACCTGCCGCTCTCAAAAACCGCAAGAAGGCGGGGTTCTAACACGGCCAGGATGGTGGCGCTTCAAAGCCGCCTGCATCTCCAATCAAAGCCAAATACTAACTGCTAATACTCAGTACTGGTTTTTTACTGTCTACAAAGGCCACAGCTTCCTCAAGAATCTCCTGCACCAGTTCCGGCGATGAAGCTTCCACATAAATACGCATCAGCGGCTCCGTCCCGGAAGATCGCAGAAGAACCCATGCGTCGGCACCTTTGTCTTTGATTGGTGCGTCAAGGAAGAACTTAATACCGTCCAGATTCTCCTTGCGCAATACCTTGTAACGTCCCAACGACGTTGTTTCTCCGCTGCTGGCGCGGGCGATGGCGGATTCCTTTACATCATTCGGGATGCGCAGATCGCGTCGCGCATAATAATGCGGGCCATATTCAGATTGCAGCGCGGCCACCAGTTGACCTAGGCTCTTGCCTTCATCGGCCATTACGTTGGCCAGCAGCAGAGCATTCAGCAGTCCATCGCGCTCCGGCAGGTGGCGCTGGAAACCAATGCCGCCGGACTCTTCACCGCCAATCACAATCTGCCGTTCCAGCATGAGATCGCAGATATATTTGAAACCGATGCCACATTCCAGCAGCGTGCGTCCATGCTTGGCGGCAATGCGGTCGAGCATGCGCGTGGTGTTGAATGCGCGCGCCACATCGCCCGGCCAGTCTTTATGCCGCGTTACCACCCACTGCAGCAGGATGGAAAAGATTTTGTGGGAATCCACAAAGCTTCCATCTTCCGCCGCCGCCCCGATGCGGTCAGCATCACCATCGGTAATGAAAGCAGCGTGGCATTTTTCCTTGACTACGATTTCCTGCGCCGCCCGAACATGCGGTTCGATCGGCTCGGGATTGATTCCCGGGAAAAGCGGGTTGACTTCGCTGCGAATCTGCACGTGCTGAATGCCGCGCTTCTGGAATATGTCTGCCAATACGTTGCGTCCCGCGCCATACATGCAGTCAATGGCAAATTTGAAATTGGCTTTTGCGATCTTGTCCAGATCGGCGAATTTGCAAATGGCCTCAACGTAAGGTGTCTTGAAATCCGCCTCTTCCACTTTGGCTACCTTGCCTTTCGGCATAGCGCCTTCGCGGACGTAGCCTTCAATCTGCTTGATGATCGCGGGAGTAGCCGACCCACCATAAGTGGCCTTGAACTTCACTCCATTCCAGTCCCACGGATTATGGCTGGAAGTGATCATGATGCCACCGGCAGTCTTGAGACTTCTAACTGCATAGGAAAGAGCAGGCGTTGGCGTGTAATCGTTGGAGAGCTTGATGGAAATGCCCGCGGCGGCCAGGACTTCGGCGGCGGCCTGGGCGAATCGGCGCGAGCCATAGCGCGTGTCATAGCCGATGACCAGCCCACGGCTGGGATCTTCACTCTTTAGGACGTAAGCGGCAATGGCTCCGGCAACGCGCCGGACATTTTCAAAGGTATAGTCTTCTGCAATAACTCCTCGCCATCCATCTGTCCCAAACTTAATGTCCTCAGCGGCCATTCATCCTCTCTAGATCAACTCAGTTAATTTCTTCTCACTCAAGTATTTCACAATTTTCCCTACGTCCTGGGAATGCTCCCGCGTGGTCACCAGAATCGCGTCATCGGTTTCAACCACAATCAGGTTGTGAACGCCCACAGTGGCGACAAATTTCTCCGGCGCATAAACGTAATTGCCTGTAGCATTCAGCGTGAATGAGTTTTTGCTATGCAGCACATTCGCGGCGTCTTCTTTTTCCAAAGCTGCGTGATGCTCATACAGAGCGGCCCACGATCCCAGGTCATTCCAGCCAAAGTCGGCGCGCAGACAGAAAAGGTTAGACGAGTGCTCGCCCTTGGCTGAACGCGGCTCTAGCACAGCATAGTCAATGCTGATGTTTTCGCACTTGGGATAAAGCTGCGCAAACGTTTTATCGAAGTCTTTGGTTCCCCAGGCCGCAGCAATTTGCTCAAGATAAGGCGTGGTTTCCGACAGATGCTCCCGCAAAGCCCGAGTGAGCGTTCGCGCGCTCCAGACAAAGATTCCGCTGTTCCAATTGTAATTCCCGGCAGTCACAAACTCTTCCGCCCGCTGCTGGTTCGGTTTCTCAGTGAAACGCTTTACCCGGAACAGCTCAGACTCAATTTTTTCTCCGGTCTCAATGTAGCCATAGCCGGTTTCGGCGCGTGCAGGCTGCACTCCCATCACCACAATGTGGTCTTCATGAGTAGCAAGATCAATGGCGCGCTGCAGGACCTTGCGGAATTTCTTTTCATCGGCGATGACATGGTCTGCCGGGAACATGCCGATAATCGCGTTAGGAGCAATCCTTTCCAGCAGAAACGCCGCCAGCCCGATCGCAGGCGCTGTGTTGCGTGCTTCTGGCTCCGTGACTACCTGGCGCGGAGGAATTGACGGAAGTTGGCGCTGAATTTCTTCAGCGAGAAATTCATTGGTGATGACCCAGAAATCTTTTTCTGTGCCCAACGGAAGCAAGCGTTCCATGGTTTTCTGGATCATTGTCTGTTTGCCATCAAGCGCCAGCACCTGTTTGGCCTGCTTACGACGGCTTCGCGGCCAGAAGCGCGTGCCGCTGCCACCGGCAAGGATCACTGGATAGAATGACTGTTTGCTCACACGCACCCACTGGGCAGAAGCCCGAACGTTTCAACCTGCCGCGAAAAATTAGCTAGTTCAGCGCTGCAGCGTTGAGAAAGCCTGTTCCAATAATACAGTCGCCGGCTGTTCAACTTTTTCTACTGGAAGTGAAGCGCAGAGAAATTCCAGCTCCCACTGCGGCTTCAGCAAAAATTTTTCTACCGCAGCGGGAATGACTACGGATTCTCCGCTGGTAAAAGTTACGGGCGACCCGCTGCCACTCTCTATCACGCCGCATCCTCGCGTGGCGATCAGGCACCACACGCTGGTTTTGGCGTGCTGCGGCCGTCGAAATTCCCAGGATCGCTTCATCCTGAAATGGTCCACGATGAAACACGGCGAGGTCACAAGATTAACCTGCTCTTTGCCTTGTTCCGTTTGTCTCTGGCCCGCAAGAGCCTTGCCCGCATGCGTCTGTTCCTTGGTGGCACGCAAGCCATCCGAAATATGCAGTTCGCGTGGACGGCCATAATCATAGAGCCGGTAGGTGGTGTCAGAATTCTGCTGTGTTTCCACAATGACTGCCCCGCCGCCAATGGCATGGACGGTGCCGGCATCCACATAAATCATGTCGCCTTCATGGACATCAATCCAGTTCAGCAGATGCTCCATGCGGTTTTCACGGATCGCAGTTTCGATTTCGGCTTTACGAGTACCTGGCTTCAGTCCCAACCCGATCTGCGCTCCGGGCTCTGCCCGCAAAACGTACCAGCATTCAGTCTTACCGCAGGGCTGGCCGACCTTGGCGGCGGCCTCATCGTCAGGGTGCACCTGCACGGAAAGCTTTTCAGTGGGAAAAAGAAATTTGATCAGGAGCGGAAAGCGTGCCACATCCCGAGCCGCGTCGCCCAGGAAGCATTTGCCGAAT
>DASXKZ010000140.1:0-5846 GCA_036496525.1 Candidatus Angelobacter sp. | reverse complement strand
GACACGATCTCAACGAAGAAGGCCGGACTGCTGTTGTACTCAATGCAGCTTGCGCTGCAGAACGTGGGGCAGACGACGTTTGGGCAGGCAAAGGCTGAAGAGCTGGTACGGGCTACAGTGGACGAGGAAGTGGCATTCAGCGAAAACCAAACACCTACCACGGAGCCACGGAGACACGGAGGAGAGCCAGGGAAAGAGAAACCCTTACCGCTGATGAACGCGGATAGTTGCGGATCTGCGGAAGAGCCAAAGCCGGCGCCGAACGAGCCCGGATGGGAAGAGCAAATAAAGCCGGTGGAATGGAAGCCTACCCCGGACATGTACAGAATGGACACGCGGGAAGGAAGAGAGGCTTACGAGGCGAGCTTTCGGATGAAGATCAAGCCAGGGAGCAGCGGCGAGCAAAGGCCGCTGGAAGGAGTGATCGCACCTGATGACCCCAGCCAAGTACACGCCGTTCTGGGATGACCTGCGTTGCGGTGGGATATCCCGGGAGGGGGTGGGGCAGGAATCACTTACCGCTGATGCAGGAACACTGATCGGAAAAGAGCCGCCCAGGCGGCATTGAGATTGTTCTTTGACAATTCGAGTTCATGAACGGCCGCAGCCTCCTACTTACTGGGTACAACGGCAATGGCTATCGGGTTGGTTATCATGTAGGGTGAGCCGGGAGCCGGGGTTGCGTTCGTGGCAGTCACCGTAAATACTGACAGCTTATTGGCGGACTGACTTAGGGCGTAAAGGTTATTCTCATTGTCCCAGGCCATCTGGCCAAACTGGTCTATCTGGTCCTTCGTGAGTAGCCCGGTAAACGGCGTAATCGGGTCGCCTCCATTGAAATGAAACACCTCTAAGCCCAGCCCTCCCGATGCAAGGAATTTTCCCGATGGCGAGATCATGAGCCTACCGCCGAAATCAGTCTGCGGCATGTTCGCAACCGTGCTGCTGGTGGTCAGAGATCCGGAACTATCAACGCTATATACCGCCAGCACCACCCCACCCTCTTGCGGCGGGGTAGTCTCGACGCCGGGACCGCCAAGTGCGCCGAAAGCGACGGCCAAGGTGCCAGTGGGACCCGGAGCTACCGACTCGGGACAAAGGTGCGTGGGATCCGGAGAATTATCCAGACCGCTAGGAACACTCGTCAGTGTTCCATCGTCGTTCCGCTTGTACAGCGCTACGGTCGGATCACCGTGAAAACAGTCCGAAGTGAAGCCATACACATTATTTGCCATGAAGTTCAAGGCCCCGGTGCTACAGCAGCCGGTAAATGTCGCGCCGAGGAAGGTCAGCACTCCGGTGGAGTGGTCAACCCTGAAGGAGTCGTAACCTTGGTTTGCGCCATCGATTTGAAGATGTACAGCGTACAAAGTAGCGCCGGTGCCATCGAGGAACAGCTCAGCAACCACGCCGTTAGGATTGAACTGCCGGATACTCATGGACGAGACCTGGGTGAGCGCCCCGTTGGCGGCAATGGAGAACGAATAAATGTTAGTTCCGTCTGTGCCAAACAGATAATTTCGATTTGCCGCAATGGATGTCACGTTCGCAGTGAAAGGCGACCCAGGAACCGGCGTGAGCTGCCCGGTGGATTCTGCGGAGAAAGCATTGATTGCAACGTTGTTGCCGCTGGGACTGCTCACAACATAAACGAACGCGGACGCCACTGCTGCCTGCGGGGCCGCCGGCGAATTGGCAACCCCTTGGCAACCAGTAAGAACTAAAAGAGCCGCGAAAAAAGCGGACAATGCGGAAGCGACGACAAAACGGGATCGGGCTACGGCCATACACCACCTCATCAAAAAGGTGAGATGCTGGATTTTTAGAAAAGGCAGTAACACCGGTTACAGGGGTTCAATAATCTCCTTTCACCTGCGACAAGCGTCCGCCGGATGGTGGGCGGCGGTGGGCACGATTCGATATTTGTGTTGCCGTACGATGCTGAACATTTTAAGGGCGGGCCTGACACCCGCCCGTCAGCAGCAGCTCATTTTTCGCCATTGAACGTATAGCGCACTCCGCCGGCGTAGGTTGGTTTGTAGTACTCGCGCTGGACAACGTATTGCGGGCTTCCGTTATAGAAGCCGAAGACCTCATTGTTCAGGTTCAGTCCGTAGCCGTACACGGAAAAGTTATGCCTTAGCTTGAAGCTTGCCTGGGCATCGATTTGATAGTGGGCGTAAAGGTAATTGTCGCCGCCGGGCCCTTTAGCGCCGCCCGGAGGCAGATCGGCGGGATCGATGGGAACAATGCCTGTGGTCCCGGGCTGCAGGTTCTGGAATTGATAGGCGAAGATCATGGCGTCGTTGTACGTCATGCCCACGCGCATGGAGAACCGCTTGGTGTCGAAGGTCGGGCTGATGTTCCAGGTGTTGGGCGCCTGGCGCAGCAGGGCCGGATGGTCATCGCGCAGCAATGGCTGCAAGCCGCTGGTTTCAGAATTGGTATAGCTGTAATTGGCGGAGATTCCCAGCCCCTTCATTACGCCCGGCAGGCGGCTCAAGCGCTGGGAATAGCCGAGTTCAAAACCCCACAGGTGAGCGCTGCCGATGTTCTGTACCTGTGAAACCAGGACGAACGGCGAAGTGGGTGCCTGATTGGCGAACAAGCTGGGGCTCTCTGCGAACAGGCCATTCACAATCGGGTCGCCGAGCTGCTTATAGAAAAAACCGGCCTGTATAACGCCGACCGGATTCAGGTATTGCTCAAACAGCAGATCGTAATTGTTCGAGTGTTCGGCTTTCAGGTTGGGATTGCCAAGGGCGATCACATTCGGCGTTTGCGTAGTGTCGAGCGTGCTGCTGGACTGCGCGATGTCCTGCGGGTCCGGGCGCGCGAGGCCGCGGCTGAAGACCGCGCGTAGCGCGCTGTCTTTGGTCAAGCCGAAACGCACAGAGACGCTGGGCAAAACATCAAGATAGTCGCTGCCGCCGGGAATACTTACAGTATTTTTTAGGGGATCAGAATCGCTGGTACCAGGATTAAAGCTCATCGTAGCCACGTGCGTAGCTTCAAAACGGACGCCCGCAACTACGCGGACCCGGTGGGTGAGATCCAGGGTATTCATCAAATAGCCGGCCGAGACGCGCTCGATGAGGTTGTAATTGGCGGAGTTCACGCCGGAAGAGGTAATGAGGCCGCTGGCCATGGCGAAAGAACGGACCTTCGTATAGTCAGGGGTATTGGTGAAGTGGTAGGTTCCGTCGTAATAGTTAGAGTCGGTGAACGTTCCCAGGAACTGCGCTGCCGGAACCGGGGCGGGAAGACCTCTGAAATCCGCGGTCAGCGTCTGGGTGTCATCAAACTTGTGGGCATTGCGGATTTTGCCCCCAAATTCAAATGTCCCATAGTGCGAGCCCAGGTGATAGGCCTTGGCGAAGGAGGCCGAAGCCTGCAAATTTAATTGCGCAGAGAGTCCGGTTGGCGGCAGTTCAAATTTCGTGAGGTTGTAATTCCTGATGTCGGTTGCGTCGGCTGCGCCGGGTGTAAAACAACCTGCGGAAAATGCCGGACGGTACACGCTCGTGTTATTTGCAGGTTCGTTAGAACAGTTACCGCTAATGTCAGGACCGGCCCAGGCGTAGTTGGCGCTCCCGCTTCCGTTGAGTGACCGGGAACGCGCAATCGAGGTGTCCCAATTGAGCCACGACGAACCGAAGACCTTTTTGCCGCCGAGCACAAGGCTGCCGATGGCAAAGTCTGGACGGCGCCAGTCCTGGCTGGCTTGGGGCACATCACCATCATTCAGCGTGTAAACATATTTCTGGCCCCAATTGCGGAAGGTGGAATACAAACCACGCAGATGGATGTCGGACCCTTCGCCCAACTTGTAGTCCGTGCTGCCCGCCAGTCCCCAGCGTGTGCGGTAATACTGGTAGTCGCGCAGGTCAAGGCTGTCATAATGCGGAGCCAGGCTGCTGGTGGTGGGAGAAGGCTCAATATCGTTAATGCCGCGGCCGTTCCAGTCATAAGTCCCGCCAAACAGGATGCCAAATTTTTTATTCGCGCCAAAACGGTGGCCAACAGTGCCGCCGAACTGGTCAACGCCGCGTCCGCCGATGATGGGAGTGTAGCCGCCTAATCCATAAAGGCTGAGTGAAGGGACATCGCCGGCGGTCTTGGTTTTGAGGTTCACTGAGCCGCCGATCCCATCTCCATCCTGGTTTGCCTGGAGAGTCTTGTTCACCTCGATTGACTCCACAAGATCTGAGGCTACGGTATCAAGCTTGATCTGGCGGACGCCGCTTTCCGGTGAGGGAACATTGACGCCGTCAATGGTCACATTGCTCAATCGCGGCTCGGTGCCGCGGATCTGCACGTACTTGCCTTCGCCCTCGTCCCGCTCCAGCGTGACTGAAGGCAGGCGCCCCAATGCATCCGCTATATTAGCGTTGGGAAGTGACGTGATCACGTCGGCGGGAATGACCTGGAGAATGTTGTCAGCATCACGCGTACGATTGATGGCTTCTGCCTCGCCATGCACGCGCGGGGCAGTCACAATCACCTCCTCATTCTTCGATTTCACCGCCAGCGAGACATTTACCGCAGGACGTGAACTCGCTCCGACAGTCACATTTTTGCTGGAGGACTCAAAGCCGACGTAAGAAATGATTACCGTGTAGTCACCCGGTGGGACATTGGTAAATGTGAATTCACCGAGTTGATTGGTCACGGCGATAATGCCCTGCGGCTGTAATTCCACGCGCGCGCCTTGCAGGACTGCGCCGGAAGAATCGGTCACCCGGCCGCTGATGCCGCCTCTACTTTGCGCGAACATGGCTGAAACGGAAAGCGCGAGCGCCAATCCGATGCAGGACTTCAAAACCAGAGAAGAAAAAAAATGGGGCTGTTGCATAATAATCGCTCCTTAGGCAAGGCGAGATTTTCTTTCCGGAAAAGAACCGAACGTGAACGCGCAGCTTGGGCGCGCACCAATACTGCCGCTGGCAGGTGAAGAACTGATGAAGCGGCTGTGAATACTGTGTGAAGATTTTTGCGTTTGAATTTTTGGCCTTGAAATTAACGGAGAGTTCACAAGCCCGTTGTACGGTAGGGCCATG
The DNA here is from genome assembly GCA_036496525.1 of Candidatus Angelobacter sp. Taxonomy (GTDB): domain Bacteria; phylum Acidobacteriota; class Terriglobia; order Terriglobales; family Acidobacteriaceae; genus Angelobacter. The sequence continues at coordinate 786 of DASXKZ010000140.1, read as the reverse complement.
CTTCGCGCATGGACTCTGTTCTGCCGATTTGCCTGCTTATTGGCCGGCCTTCCGTTGGCCGCGCAAACTCAGCCGGTGAATATACGACTCAACCACGATAATCGGGCACACTTCATCGCCTGGGGCGATACTCGCTTCACTGATCCAGCCAATACTGTGGCAGCCGATGCTCAAGTGCGCCGCGAACTTGTTGAGGCCATCGCCAAGGCTGTGCCGGACTTCGTGACATTTGGCGGCGACATCACCTACAACGGAAACGATCCTGGCGATTGGAATGTCTATGACAGCGAGACCGCGATTTGGTGCGAGAAGCGCATCCGCGTCTATCCAGCGTTAGGAAATCACGATCTTCATGGCGACCCGAATGTGAGTCTGGCGAACTACTTCCAACGCTATCCTGAGCTGGACCACAGCCTCTACTATTCCGTGAGCACCGGGAACCTGCTGATGCTGACGCTGGACAGCGCGCAGGACGAAACATCCGGCGAGCAGGGCGCCTGGCTGAAGAAAAAGATGGAGACCGTTCCTGCCAGAGTGGATTTCATAGTCGTAGTCCTGCATCACCCGCCCTACACCAGTTCTTCAGACGACAAAAAGTTCGGCGGTGGACACTCCGCTCGTCCGGCGGAGCAGGCGCTGGCGCGCTTTCTGGAAGAACGCCAGAAACACATACATGCGCGCATTGTGGTGTTCGCCGGCCATGTGCACAATTACGAACGCCATGAGCACGGCGGCGTGACCTATTTTGTTACCGGCGGCGGGGGCGCGCATGCTTATCCCATAGAG
>DASXKZ010000139.1:0-29562 GCA_036496525.1 Candidatus Angelobacter sp. | reverse complement strand
CTTCGGTATAGCCTTGAAGCTCGATGATCTCCATGCGGTCCCGCAACGGCTCCGGAATCGTGTCTAGCATGTTTGCCGTGCAGATGAAAAGCACCTTCGACAAGTCAAACGGCACGTCCAGATAGTTATCGCGGAACGTGGAGTTCTGTTCCGGATCAAGCGTTTCCAGCAGCGCCGATGAAGGATCGCCACGGAAATCGCGACCAAGCTTGTCCACTTCATCCAGCACAAAGACAGGATCGTTGGTTTCTGCGCGGCGCAAGCCTTGCATGATCTGTCCGGGCAGAGCGCCGATGTATGTACGGCGATGGCCGCGAATTTCCGCTTCATCATGCACGCCGCCCAAGGAGAGGCGTACGAATTTCCGCTCCAGCGCGCGAGCAATGCTGCGCCCAAGCGAAGTCTTTCCTACGCCGGGAGGTCCCACAAAACAGAGGATTGGGCCCTTCATGCTCGGCTTGAGCCGGCGCACGGAGAGATAGTCCAGAATGCGGTCTTTTACTTTCTTAAGATCGTAGTGATCTGCATCCAGAACTTCGGCCGCCTTCTTGATATCGACCACAACGCCGCTGGACTTGGCCCACGGCAAAACCGCCAGCCACTCAATGTAATTGCGCGTCACGGAGTAGTCCGCCGCCATTGGAGACATCCGGGCCAGCCTGTTGAGTTCCTTGGTAGCTTCTTTCTTTACTTCCTCCGGCATTCCGGCCGCTTCAATCTTCTGGCGCAGTTCCTCAACGTCACGCTGGGTTTCATCCTGCTCACCCAGTTCTTTCTGGATGGCCTTCATCTGCTCGCGCAAATAGTATTCACGCTGCGACTGCTGCACCTGATCCTGAACTTCATTCTGGATCTTGTTGCGCAGTTGCTGCACTTCCAGTTCCTTCGCCAGATGATGGTTGATGGCTTGCAGCCGGTGGCTTACGTCCGGCGTTTCCAGAATTTCCTGCTTGTCTTTGGTCGATAGAAACGGCAGTGACGAAGCAATAAAATCCACCAGCCTGCCGGGCTCTTCGATGTTAATCGCTACGGTCTGCAGTTCATCGGAGAGCGTTGGCGATCCAGCCACGATCTGCTGGAACAAGGTCAGGACATTGCGTTGCAACGCCTCAATTTCCGGCGACGCTTCCGGTTCCGTGTCTGGAATGGGCTCCACGTTAGCGCGAAGGAATGGCGTGAGCTGGGTAAAGTCCTGTAGCTTGCCACGCGTCAGGCCTTCTGTAAAAACAAACAGGCTCTGGTTCGGCATCTTGACCACTTTATGGACAGTGGCCAGGGTTCCAATTGCATATAAATCAGTGGGTTGTGGTGCATCGACGCGGGCTTCACGCTGGGCCACCACCAGAATGGTCTTCTCTTCACCCAGCGAATTGATCAGTTGTATGGAGCTTTCGCGCCCTACGGTAAGGGGCAAAACCGCGTGCGGGAACAGCACCGTGTCACGAACCGGCAGGACCGGTATGCTTTTTTGCTGCTCCTCAGTTAAAGTTGGGCGCTGATCGGGCGTCACCGCGATAGGTTCAATATTGCTTGTAGTTTTTGTTTCAGACGCCATAAAATTTATCCTTGATATAAGTACGCTCACATTTGATGATCGTAGTATTCGAAAAGATGCAGTCACGGCACTAAAGAGACGAATTGTACCATTGTTTTCTTTGGCTTATTGTGACTTATGTCACTTCACCCAAGTACTGCGAAAAGCGCTTTATTCGGATCGGACGCGCCTTATTCGAGGACACGAAGGAACGACCAAATCCCTACTTCGCCCCCGGGTATACCCCCAGCACTTTGACGAAGCCAGCGATCTCTTCCAGATGGTTTAGCGCCAGCTTCATGGCGGGCTCGTCGCCGCACAGCACATCCACATAAAAACGATACTCCCACGGCTTGCCCCGCACCGGGCGCGACTCAATCTTGCTCAGGTCGAGATCACGCAGAGCGAAAACGCTCAAGGCCTTAAACAGCGCGCCGGAGACGTTCTTCAGCGAAAACACCAAAGAGGTCTTGTTGGCTCCAGCCACCACTTTTTTCTTCTTATCGATCAGGAAGAAGCGGGTGAAGTTCTGTTTGTTGTCCTCCAGGCCGGACATCAGCACTTTGGCACCGTACTCCTTGGCTGCCTGGCTGCTTGCGATACCCGCTGTATCGCGCAGACCTTGCGCCATGATGTGCTTCACGCTGCCGGCTGTGTCATAAAAAGGAACGGCTGACACTCCCCGATGCTTGCGAAAAAAAATCCGACACTGGTCCAGCGCCACAGGATGCGAAAGCACCTGCCGGATATCTTTCAGTTTCACGCCCGGCGCGGCGATCAAGTTGTGCTCGATCCGCAATCGCATTTCCGCATGGATAAAAACGTCTCGCTCCAGAAGCAGATCAAGGTGCTCGCCCACTGGACCCGCAAGAGTGTTCTCCACTGGGATGACGGCTGCGGCGGCGCGGCGTGATTCAAGCGCGTCAAACACCTGAATCGACGTGGCGCACGCCAGCACATCAGCGCCGCGCACAAGATGCAACGCCGCCTGATGGCTGAACGCTCCACGCTCTCCCTGGATGGCTACTTTCATTTTTTGTCGCTTCGCTCCAAACCGCTAGTGAAACTTGCACGCGCAAACAGCCTTCTGCACTTGCCACAATGGGCTCGGCACATTGGTCGGCCTCGCCCTTGATCCTTAAATTTTGTAGCTCGCGTGGGTACGCCGTCCACAAGCTCTTTGCGCACTTTTGCAGGACGCTTACCCCACAAGTCGAGCCTGGCGGTTAAATGTCAGGTAAAACAATACAGCTTTCGTATCATGGCGGCTAGTTACGGGGGCGGTATGCCCAGGTCCAGGAACTCATGATCAAGAGCTTTAAAGGGGCCTGGAATCCCGCAGAAGCAATGCGAGGGCAATTCCGCGCCTTTCAGCAAAGACTCCAACATCTCACGGCGAAAGCTCTCGGCAAGGCGTGTTCTACGGCGCCGCTCCAACCGCTGCAAGAATTTCATTAACTCTTCCGCTGTTAATCAATTGATGAATTTGGGCATCTTCTAATCCTGCAATCCGGCCAAACAATACTCTGTACTCCTCTGCATGGTCTGGATCCCACTTGGCCATCTCAATCAACGAAGGAAGTGCGGTTGACTTCAGTTGTTGAAGCAGTTTTGGATTTCGGTTGCTGCTGAGTAGCGGCAAGAGCCACCCCGCCTTATTCCGGTCAGTCCATACGCCGGAATTAAGCATCTCAATGAAACTGTCCGGGGGGATTTCTGAAGCTGTCCTTGAGTTTGATTCTGCCAGGACACTCAACGCTCTGACAGCATTGTTGCGAACTGTCTGGTCTTCATCGCGGCTGGCTCTCACCAGGGCAGCAATCTGCTTTCTCGACTTCAACGCATATCCAAGTATCCAAGCCGCTGCCTGGCGATCTTTTGGTCTTGCACAGGACTGAAGGACCTGCTCTACACGTTGTTGATGCGGCAAGGCATATTTGCGTGCAGCCAATTCCTTCTCGCGTGCGGCGCTATCCTTCGATAGAGCATACCCGTGGGAATGATCTTCACTACCATTTCCTTTCCGGACTGCTTTGTTAAATGCTTTCCCGAAACCCTCATATAGACGCACGGCATCCCCGGAAAGGCAAGTCTGGCCTTTCGGCGCAGCTAAAAATGGGATCGTTACTGTGTTGCGTCCGCCAAGACCGATGTAGACGATGTCTTCACCTCGGCTGTTACAACAGACCATTTCCACTTCTGTAGGCTTGTGGCCGAGCGCGCTATTTACAGCGCGGTCGATGCGTTCACGGAAGTCTAGTTCCTGATCCAGGGTGGTTAGCTCCTCTCCTGTGGCGGGAAGAGCCGATTGGAGTTTCTGCACATTGATGCCATCTGTTCCAAAAAAAGCAAACTCGCCAATATGGATATGCAGAGGCTGTTGCAAACTCAGGGCTATCGCAACCACGACAATGGGCCATGTCATTGCGCCATTCTATAGAGGAATCAGCCGGTAACACTATCTGCACAAATCCTGAAAAGCATGAGTGAATTCGGATACGCCTGAAGCTCCGATTTGCTCCCTCACCGTGCGCTTCTCTCTTAACCCTTGATTTCCTCTAAACGCCGTGCCCCCGAGCTTAGTACTGCCAAATAAAGGACTTATGGCCGCAAATTCCGGCAGCTCTCGATTTTCTAGCAACCGCCTTAGCCCTGTTAGCTTCCAAGCTATTGACGAGATTGTTAGCTAGTTTACGAAAACGTTAACCGACGAGAAAACGTATTGTGAGGGTGACATGCTTTGGACTCTATTTGTAGTTTTGCTTGTTCTCTGGCTGTTGGGAGTGGTCAGTAGCTACACCATGGGTGGATTTATCCACATATTGCTGGTGCTGGCTGTGATCGCGCTGGTATTCCAGCTGATCACCGGCAGACGCGCCGCGGTCTAGCGCCGACTCAGGCAAGCCGCAGGCACTTCAACCCGAGCGACTCTCGGACACATTGCAACTACGGATTGGCAGGCGGACTTTTGCCCTGTTTCTCCGTGAGACATCAATGAGCAGGAACAACCAAACAAGAAGGGGGATTTATGGATAAGGAACGCATTAAAGGAAAAGCGGAAGACGTTGCTGGACGCGTTGAGCGTCAGGTCGGCGAGTGGACAGGCAATGAGAAAGCTCAAGCCGAGGGTCTGGCGAAACAGGCCGAAGGCAAGGCCCGCAATGCCGTCGGCAAAACCAAAGACGCCGTGCGCGATGCGGCCGATAAGCTGAAAGAAACCAAGATCGAGCATGACGAAGAACGCCTTGAACGCGATAAAGACGTCGCGTAGTTCTACTTCCACTTATTACCAAAGAGCGCCCCGATAAAGGGCGCTTTTTGTTGCCGGCGGCATCAGCAAAGTGACTCGCCATGTGCGGCCCGTTTATGGCATTCTTATGAGCATGAAAACTAAAAACATGCGTGAGCTGGAAAAGATGTGGGCCAAGAAGGCATCTGAGCAAAATAATCCCAAGCAGAAGGCAGGCACCCCCACGCGGCAGGCCCCAACCCGCACCACAGTCGCCACTAGAAAATCCTCGCGCGGACGCTAAAACGATTACAGTTCAATCAGCAGGTTTCCGGCCCGGTCTTTTTGATATTTCAGGCCGGGTGGAACTACCGTGGTGGCGCTGTACTCAGTGATGATCGCCGGCCCGCGATAACGCTTGCCCTGCTGGATTGAAGATCGTGGGATGATCCGGGTCTTGTATCCTCTTCCGGCAAAATAGACCATCTGATTTGCAGCTTTGAGCCTGCCCTCTTCTTCTCTTATCTTCAGCCGCGAAAGTTTTTCCGGCGACGCCACGCGCCCGCGCATCCGCACGGTAACAATCTCCACGTCGCGCTCCGGACTGCTGTAACCATAGCGACGCTTGTGCTCTGCATGAAAGCGCTTGAGCACATCAGCGCCATAAGTCAGGTTCAATTCGTATCCCTGGCCACGATATCGGATATCACAGCTCGGCTCAAAAACTGCCGTTCCCTGCCAGTCTTCTTTCTTTAGTTCCGCCGCGATGCCGCGCTTGAGTTCGGCAAAGACCGCATCGAGCCGCGCTGAGAGAGCTGTGCCCGACGCTACGCGCAGCAATATCGTCCGGGAATGGTCTTTCACCACATCGCTGATAAGAATGCCCAGCGCTGAGAGTGCGCCGGGATATGCAGGAACAATCATGCGCGGTATCCGCAGAGCATGGGCCAGTTCGCAGGCATGCATCGCGCCCGCGCCACCGAATGCGACCAGCGAGAACTGCCTTGGATCATGTCCGCGCTCAATCGAGACCACGCGTATGGCCTTTTCCATGTTGGCATTCACCACGCGCACCACGCCTGCGGCAAACTCTTCGGGAGAGAGAATGCTGTGATTTTTCCTGAGCCACTGAGCGACAAGCTTTTGTGTGCGGGGCAGGTCGAGTTGAAAGTCGCCGCCAAGAAACTGGTCGGCGGGCAGGCGGCCTAATAAAAGATTGGCGTCAGTCACGGTGGGGCGTTCCCCTTTGCCATAGCATATTGGCCCGGGATCGGCGCCGGCCGACTCAGGTCCCACGCGCAAAGCGCCACCGGCATCAAATCGCGCCAGCGATCCCCCGCCCGCCCCAACGGTGTGAATATCCAGCACCGGTACGCGCACCGGAAGTCCGGCAACATCAGCTTCATTGGTGGTGCTGGGCTCGCCGTCAATCAAAGCGACGTCGGAAGATGTCCCGCCCATATCAAAGGTGATGATGCGGTCAAATCCGCTGCGCCTCGCCACCGCCGCTGCGCCCACAATGCCACCCGCAGGACCTGAAAGCACGGTACGTACAGGCTGCTCTGCAGCGGTTGCCAATGCTGTGATGCCGCCACTGGATTGCATCACGAAGATGCGCGCGGGTGCCCCATTCTTTCGCGCCTTTTGCGAAAGGGTGGGATTCCCCAGAGAAAGTCGCTCTTGCAGTCTTTCAAGATAACTCTGCATTACTGGCTGCAGGTATGCATTCACCAGCACCGTGCTGGCGCGTTCATACTCGCGGAACTCCGGCAAGATCTGGTGTGAAATAGAAAGCGGTACATTGAGCGTGGCCAGCGCAGCAGCCACGGCTTTTTCATTCTCCGGATTCGCGAACGAGAACAATAAAGAGAGTGCGACGGCCTGCGGCTTTTGCGCAGCGATCTGTGCGGCAAGAGTCTCTAACAACGCTGCTGTAGGCGCGCGCAGCACTGTACCATCGGCTGACATGCGTTCGTCCACGCCGAAGCGCAGCTCAGCCGGCGCGAGCGCGGGATCTTTTTCGAAGAAAAAATCGTAAAGTTTGGGCCGTTGCTGGCGGCCAATCTCAATGGAGTCTTCAAAGCCCTTGGTCGTTACAAAAGCCACGCGTGCGCCTTTGCGCTGGAGAAGCGTATTCGTGCCGACCGTTGTCCCGTGAAGCACGACGATCTCCTGCGCATTACATGCAATCCTGGCCACCGCATCGGCAATGGCCTGGGCCGGATCGGCAGGGGTGGAAAATACTTTCAGGATGCGAAGATTGGACTCCTGAAGCCAGACGCAGTCAGTGAAGGTACCACCGCTATCAATGGCGATTCGGAGAGCAGAGCTCTGACGCGCACTCTTGATTTCGGTTCTCTTTTTCAATTGAGTATTCACTCTAACGTTGTCATCCTGAGCGAGCCCGAGCGACCGTGAGGGCGAGTCGAAGGATCCCGAAGGTGTTTATGCTACCACGCCGCCGAAAGGCGTTCTCACGAGGAACTTGTACCGACAGAACTCCCTGAATCTGCAATCCAGACTGAAGCATTGTCGGGATCCTTCGACTACGCGCCATTGAGTTTCAAGCAAATGAAGATTCTGCAGGCGCTTCGCTCAAGACGACAGCAATAAACGATATCGTAAAAGGTACAGATATTATTTGCATGTGCAGCGGCACAGTCGCATCGAACCGTCACAGCCTCTTCCCCATCAGCAGCCCGTCAATCGAATCCAGATAATACCGCGGCAGGACTTTCAGCACCGAGTATCCGTGTTTCTTGTAGAACTTAAGCGCGGGTTCGTTGTCGACAGCAACTTCCAAAGACACATAGTCACAACCGGCACGCTTTAATTCAGCCTCGGCCGATGACATCAGCAGTGTTCCCATGCCGCTGTGCTGCGCCTCTGGCGCAACGTCAATGGTGATGATCTTGCCCACAGAGCGTAAGGCTCGCCGCGGACGAAAGCGGTCTGCAATGATGAAGCCCGTGATCTCTTCATCCTGCAAACCAACCAGTGAAATCGCCGTGGGCATGCCCAGAAAATAGAACATCTCTTCTTTGGAATAGGCGATGCCCTCCACGAAACACGACTGGTCGATTTCCAGCAGGCGCGGGAAATCTAGAGGCTGATACTGGCGAACATGGAGCACGAGAACATTGTAACGGCGCGAACAGAAACATCTTGAAACACGGAGGAAAGAAGGAAGCGGAGGACGGAAAGAAAGTTATTGAAACGCGGGAAATTACTGGACTCAGAGTTTGTTGAACATAGCATTCCTCCGCTATCTCTGTTCCTCTGCGTTTCAAGGGCTTTGGTCTTGATTTTAAGAACTAGATCGTGCGGCGGCTCTTCTTGCGGCAATCTTCACAGATGCCATAGATCTGGAAGTTGTGGCGCGTGGCGTCAAAATGATATTTGCGGCCAATCTCCTCTTCCAGCTTGTTCACCTCAGGTGAGAAAAACTCCACCGAAGCGTCACACTCCGTGCAGACCATGTGATGGTGGTTGCGGCGGTTGAACTGGTGTTCATAGCGCGCCATGCCATCAGGAAACGGGACGGCGCTGGCCAGGCCGCATTCCGCCAGCAGCTTGAGCGTGCGGTAAACCGTGGTGAAGCCGATCTTGGCATCTTTCTTGCGAACAAGGCGGAAAAGCTCGTCGGTGGAAAGATGATCGCGCGTCTCAAGAAAAGTGCGCAGGATGGTGTCGCGCTGGTCAGTATGCTTCAGCCCGACGCGCTTCAGGTGTTTATAAAAGATCTCCTGCGCTTCACGCATGGATTCACGCGAAGGCGGCGCATGATCGTCAATCCGTGTTTGCAGCATGTTTAAGCAGGCCCCTCACTGCCAAATGAAAATGAATTTCATTTTCATTATACGCCTGGGCTGCGTACGCCGATTGTGGTCTTTGTTCAGGTTCCCGTAAAATCTTGGCCCATGGCTACAAGTGTTGCTGCTCCTGCCGCGCGCAGAGGTTTTTTCGGCATTCTGCTCAGAGTTATCTTCTGGCTCCTGCTGCTCGTTGTTATCGCCGGGACGGTGGCATTTCTCTGGTTCTATAACGGCGCGCGCTCCGCTCTGCCGCAACTCGATGGCACAATCATCGTGGCCGGGTTGCAGGCGCCGGTCTCGGTCATCCGAGACGCGCACGGCGTGCCGCACATCACCGCGGCAAACCTGGAGGACCTGTTCTTCGCCCAGGGCTACGTAACGGCGCAAGACCGTTTGTGGCAGATGGACCTCACTCGTCGCGCCGTTGGCGGTGAGATGGCGGAAATATTTCCCGCATCCAGCGCGCCGCCTCAGCCGGTTTCCCGCGCGACTGCTGCCATGCGTCCGCGCCAGACCTGGGTGGACTATGACAAGCAGCAGCGCATCATGCGCCTGCGCGTGATTGCTGAGCGCGTGACGCAGCAGCTTCCGGCTCGCGATCGCGCATTTTTTGAGGCCTATGCCAAGGGCGTAAACGCTTTTATTGACCAGCATCAAGGCAAGCTGCCGATGGAGTTCACCCTTCTTGGCTATAAGCCGCGACCGTGGACGGCTACAGACGCATTGCTCATTGGCATCGGCATGAGCCAGCTGCTCAATCCACAGTATGAAACCGAATACTGGCGGGAGAAAATCGGCGCGAAACTTTCTCCGGAACTGATGGCAGATTTGTATCCGCCGGATTCATGGCGCGACCATCCGCCCGCCAGCGAAGCGGGAACCAACGCAAGCGCGCCAGCACAGAACGCACCGTCAGCTACGCCCACGAAAAAAACAAGTCAATCCTCAACGCGCTTTGCTCCCTCGCGATCTCTGCCGCAGAACAATGACGACGCCTGCGAAGCCTGCCTGCCGGGATCGAACAACTGGGTGCTTTCCGGCGCTCACACTGTTTCCGGAAAGCCACTGCTCTCCAACGATATGCACTTGCCGCATCGCGTCCCTGGCGTTTGGTATGAGGTGCAGCTCCACTCCGGCGACTTCAACATTGAAGGCTTTTCCCTGCCCGGCCTGCCGTTCATCAGCGTGGGACACAACCAGCGCATCGCGTGGGGATTTACCAACCTCAATCCTGACGTGCAGGACCTGTTCATTGAAAACTTCAACGCTGCCGGTGAATATCAAACGCCCATAGGCTGGCAGAAACCAGAGATCGATCACCAAGTAATCCACGTCAAGGGCAAGCCTGACGTGGCGTTTGACGTAACCGTCACGCGGCATGGGCCCATCATCACGCCGCTGCTGCACGGAGAAACGCGGCAGATCGCGCTTGGCTGGCTGGTCTATGATCCGCATGCCATCAGCGTGCCTCTGTTTGATCTTGACTCCGCACAAAACTGGGACGAGTTCCGCAAAGCGCTTTCGGCTTTTGCCACGCCCTCGCAAAACGTGGTCTATGCTGATATTGACGGCAACATCGGCTACCAGCCGATGGGCTTTGTGCCAATTCGCGCCGCCGGTGACGGCACGGTGCCCGTGAACGGCGCAGACGGCAAGCATGACTGGACCGGCTATCTGCCCTTTGACAAGCTGCCCAGCCTTTACAATCCGCCTTCGGGGATTATCGCCACGGCAAATTCAAAGATCACTCCAGCGGGATATCCGTATGAGCTGGCTACGCAGTGGTTCCCACCGTATCGCGTTGAGCGCATCTACAAATTGCTGAAGACGGACAAGAAGTTTTCTCCGGCAGACATGCTGGCATTGCAGACCGACATCACGTCTGAATACGACCGCTTCTTTGCCGACAAGATGGTTTACGCAATCGATCACAGCGCAAAAGCCACACCCCGCACGCGTAGCGCAGCAGACATCATGCGCGGCTGGGACGGACGCATGCTGGCCGACTCCGTCGCGCCGACTATCGAGGTTCGCACGCGCCGCTTCTTGTGGGAGATGCTGCTTGACCCCAAACTTGGCAATGACGCCGACAACTATGAGTGGTCCGAGGCCGCCGTGGCGCTGGAAAATATCGTCGCCAATCAGCCCGCACGCTGGCTGCCGCCCGGGTATAGCAACTTTAATGACCTGCTGACTGCCGCAGTAGAGAAGGCAGTTAAAGATGCGCCCGCCGACCTGAAGACATGGAAGTATGGCGGAGTTTATCCGGTATCAATCAGCCATCCCGTGTTCAACGGGCTTCCTATTCTGCATGGACACATGAGCGTCGCGGGGCCGGGCACCAAGCCGCAGTCCGGCGGAGGCTATACCGTCAAGCAGGTGGGCCGGGGCTTTGGCCCGTCTGAACGTATGACCGTTGACTTCTCCAATCTCGACGCATCAACTTTCAATATCGTTCTGGGAGAATCCGGCCAGCCTTTCAGCCCGCATTACATGGACCACTGGGACGCCTGGTACAACAACAAAACTTTCCCGCTGGCCTTTAGCGATGCAGGTGTGCAGGCGACGAAACAGCATGAGCTGAGGCTGGAGCCAAAGTAGGACGGAGCGCAGGTGGCGGGAGCCTAACGCAACCATCAGACAAAACACCGCAAGGATCGTTGGTTTCCACAATGCGCCGCCCCTTCATCAAGAACGATTGCAGCGAATACGGGACAGTGGTCCGACAGCTGGCGATAAATCGCAATTACACCAGGAATCGCGGTTGTGAGCGTAATCGCCTTGATTTCGACAATTAACTTCTGGCCCATAAGACAACGATGACGCGAAGGAACATAGATAGGCAAATTTCCCAAGCTTGGCTGGACGCTGCCGGAGACCTTGGTATCCGAGTTGTAGCGCCCTTTACCTTGGAATCTGCTCCGGGTGAGGCGACCATCTATGAGGCTCACATTCTTGATTTTGGCGGGCCAAAGGGGGCAGTTGTTGGGGCTCTTGAGGACGATCCGCCGTGGAAAGACATTCGCAAGATCCAAGGCTACTATGGATCGAATCTTGGCCCTTCATACCGCCAGTACAATCGGCAACTATTTATCGACACCCTGAACGACTGGAAGTGGTTCGGCCAGTCGCACGGCCGGCCGCCTTGGTACACCGGCACGCTGTGGAGTTAACGGTTGCCTGGCCTTAGGCTGTGCTGGCGAACAATCGCAATTACACCAGCAATCGCGGTGGTGAGTGCAATCGCGCCTGATTACATCAGTTGGGAGCACGTCTACATTTGACGATGTCGATGACAAGGGCGGTGTCGCACAAAATGAGGAGTAAGGGTGACAGTAGCCAAGATAGCCTCACAGCAAGAAAGTTGAAGTCGTGCGGCCCCCCAAAGGGATCCTTGATCAACGCGATCAGATTAGCAAAAAAAATCGGGAGAACGAGAATACTCAAAAACAAAGAAGGTGGAAGAACTAGCCACCTTGCCGAACGTGGAAAGCGGACTGCTACGACAGCACCCAAAATCGGGAAAATCGCGATAAGAGATAGAATCCAGCTAATCCCTAGAAGAGCAATACCTGTAACGCAGGATGTAGCGGCTGCTAGTAAACGAATGTTGGGTGGGAGAATTTGAGTTTTAGACGTCTGCCGCTCTGCATTGGCTTTGGTTCGGCGAAAGTAAAATACCGGCAACAAAATGATCGAATACAGTAGTGCATTCGCCCCAACGAATGTAGGAAGTCTTTTGTAAGCCTCACAGCCGGTGTCGAACCCCTCCTTCTGACATGGGAAAAGGTGGGCCGATAGTCTGAACCCTGCCTCCTGCAGGTAAATCAGCGGAAGTACCCAAGGCAAGAGGCGCGATTGGAAAATCACGTCACTTGCTTCCAGGCTAGCCAAGAGGACAACTGCAATCGCCAGTCCAGCGCCGACCGAGAGAGCTACGCTCCGTTTCATCGTTTTGGAACTTTACTTGCAAAACGGAATCCCACACAAGGTTACGGCTGGGGGCCGGATCTTTGCTGGTGAAAAACCGCGATTACACTCACGCTCCTGGATTCTGAATGTGGTCGCCTGATTACAACAGCGAGCGATAGTGTCATAGGCGCTACGCGACCCATGGCGTATTATCAGCGCATAGGCGGTGAGGCTGATGCGCTCCTTACGCTACCCGTATCGTCGCTGGCTGAAGACGGTGTTTCTTTTCTTCGTATGGTTCGGCATTGTCCCTTTGTTAGTCTTCGCCAGCTATTATGCCCTGACCACCCACATTGATTTTGACCCAGCTTTGTCGCAGCTTCGCACGGAGGCACCCTCACGGAACTCATTGGAGTGGGCCATACGCGTTGGAAGCACTTCGGCACACTGGTCTGGCATTGCATTCGTTTCAACCTCGGTCGGATTAAATGTAGTAAATGACGAACAAGGTCAACGACGCCACATACAAGTCGCTACGGGACAGGGACTGGACGCTACGTACCGTGCGACGTACCTGGCTAAGTTTCGTGGTTCGGCTTTTCCCGTGGTGATGACGGCTTTCCGTGACGTCAGGTCGGACGGCCGGGTCTCCTATGACATCGAAATCAACGGTCTGAGGCCGGCACGATTCTATTTCTTGTGGATTGCAATGTGTTCCATCGTCGCTGTCATCTTTTTTGAACTAGTCGGTGTGGCCGAGAAAAACAAGAAACTGAGGGCCACGCGTGTCAGCCAATCTCAGAACATTCCGAATGTATAGGTCGTTTGCAAACCCACCACGCCGTGGGTGCCCCATCCTTTGCGTCCCTCTAGTCTGTTCAGATCCACTCATGCTCAGCGCGGACGCAAAGGGTGGGTTGAGATCGAGCTTCGATCTTTACCGGCTCCTCTTCTCCCAGAGAGTAATTCCCGTCACCACTCCATTGCCGCTGATCAGGAGACGCACCAAGCCACGCTTTATCAGATTCCTCTACGTCATCGTTGGCCCTGGACGATGTAAATCACGCTGCGGCCGGAGATGCAGGCCAAGTCTCAGGCATTTTGATCTAGCTAAGGGACGTCCCTTCGCTTAGGCAGATATACTCTTATGGCTATTTGGGAGAGTGGACCATGTGTAAAAACGGAGGCAGAAAGATTACAAACAGTAAGCTGCAGCAGATTCTTGACCACTTGCTCTCCAGGGTTGCAAGATTCTCGCCGCGATTCATTCTGGGATTTGCATTTCTCTGGCTGATGGTCTTGGCTTCTGCTGAGGGACAAACAAGTCAACCCTCGGTTAACTTTGGCAGTGTCCCCAGCGGGACCGCAAGCAAAGAAGTTCTGCACCTCACGCTGCGTGACGCCATCACCATGGCGGTCCGCTACAATCTTGGCCAGATTGAAAGCGGAGAAAATGCTCGCATCGCGCGCGGACAGCGGCTTCGGGCAATGAGCGCGCTTCTGCCTCAGGTAACCGCAGGTGCTGCGGAAAACGTGTCTCAATTCAGCGCAGCCACGCTGGGCATCAAGATTCCTCAAGTCCCTGCCGTCATAGGGCCGTTCAGTTACACCACTGCTCAAGCAAACGCCAGCCAGAGCTTGTTCAACTTCGAATCCATACAGCGTTTCCGTGCTGCGCGCAGCAGCGAGCAGGCTGCTCAACTCAGTTACAGTGATACGCTTGATGCGATTACGCTGATCGTGGGAAGTGCTTACCTCGAGGTAATTCAGGCGAATTCACGCATCCGGGCGGAAGAAGCGCAGATAAAAAATGCGCAGGCGCTCTATGATCAGGCCGCGGACCAGCTTCAGTCCGGCACCAGTACTAAAATTGATGTAACACGCAGCGGTGTGCAACTGCACACGGAGCAGTATAACTTGAGCATCACGCAGAACAACTTTGCAATTGCGAAGCTGAATCTCTCGCGTGCCATCGGTCTGCCACTGGGTCAGGCTTTTGATCTCTCCGATCAAGTCCCATATGCGGACATTCATTCACAGACAGTCGAAGATGCGCTGAACACCGCTTACAAGACTCGCAACGATTTCCGGGCCGCTCTCAGTTCCGTCAAGTCAGCCCAGCAGCAGCTCTCTGCAACCCGCGGAGAGCGCTACCCTGTGCTGGCTGCCAATGGAGACTACGGCGTGCAGGGGCCCAATCCTGGCAATCTCCACGGCGCCTTTACTTTTCAAGCGGGAGTGAGCGTTCCGATTTTTACCAGCGGACGCATCAAGGGCGACATCACAGAAGCTGAAGCTGCGCTTCACCAACGCAAAGCGGAAGCCGAGAACCTGCGAGGGCAGATCGATTATGACGTTCGCACTGCATTTCTAAATCTGCAGGCAGCCCGGCAGCAGATAACCGTCGCAAAAGAGAACGTGGATCTGGCAAATGAAAACCTCTCTCGCTCGCAGGAACGTTTCGCCGCCGGAGTAACAGACAGTGTGGAAGTCGTGCAGGCCCAGCAGGCACTGGCGAGCGCCAATGATCAATACATTTCCAGCCTCTACAACCACAATTTGTCAAAACTACAGCTTGCCCGCGCATTGGGCGTAGCGCGAACCAATTACAACCAGTTCCTGGTGGTGCAGTGATAAAGGAGTATTGCGATGGCTACTCAACCTCATCCTGACGTAGACAAGCCCGAAGCTGGGCCTTCTGTTGCGGACGAAAAAAGCGGCGTATCAAGGCGTGACACTGTTAAGCGATCACGTTTCAAGTTCCGCCGTATTTATCTCATTCCGCTCGCATTGCTGCTGATACTGGGAGCTGTTTTCTTATGGCTTTATCTTTCCAGCTACGAATCTACAGACGATGGGCAAGTGGATGTGCACCTTTATCCTGTAAGTCCGCGCATCTCCGGCTACGTCATAAAGGTCAACGTCAATGACAATCAGTACGTGCAGCAAGGGACCGTGCTGGTCGAGATCGATCCAAAAGATTATGAGGTTGCCATTGCTAAAGCACGCGCGGACCTGGCGAATGCGGAGGCTACTGCAAAGTCCCTTAATATCAGTGTGCCCATCGCATCTATAAATACCTCAAGCCAACTGAAATCGGCAGCTTCCGATGTGAGCAATACCACCGCAGGCATCATTACTTCTGAGAAGCAGCTCGCTGCTGCGCATGCCCAGGTGGAGCAGGCCGAGGCCAACGACGTGAAAGCGCAGGATGATTTGAAACGGTACAAGAGGCTGGTAGACAAGCAAAACGTTTCTGAGCAGACCTATGACCAGGCGTTAGCTGCGGCCAAGGCCAGCACCGCCAGCGTGGCTGCAGCCAGGGCCAATGAAGCGGCGGCGGAGCAGGCTGTCCAGCAGGCGAAAGACCGGCTTGCTCAGGCTGAAGCAAACCATCGCTCTGCGGAAACCGGCCCCCAGCAAGTGGCTTCAACCAACGCCCGTGCTCTAGCTGCCGTGGCGGATGTCCAGCAGAAGCGCGCCGCTCTGGAACAGGCGGAGCTTAACCTGCAGTACACAAAAATCGTCGCGCCAGTCACCGGTCAGGTGAACAAGTCCGTCGTGGTCGGGTTGAACGTGCAGCCTGGCCAGCAATTATTGACCCTTGTTCCGCTGGATGAGGTCTGGATCACTGCTAATTTCAAAGAAACGCAGCTCCGGCATATGAAAGTTGGGCAAAAGGCAACAATCGACGTGGACTCAACAGGCACTACCTTGCACGGCCATGTTGACAGCATTGCAGGCGCAACCGGTCCTACATTCAGTTTGCTCCCACCCGAGAATGCCACCGGAAACTACGTGAAAATTGTCCAGCGCGTTCCGGTAAAAATTGTTCTTGAGCCTGGAGAGAACAGTGACCATCGGCTGCGGCCAGGAATGAATGTTGTGCCAAAAGTGTACCTGCGATGAGCTCGGCTACTCTCACATTCGATCAGGACGTTTGGAAGCCAAAGTTCAACCCCTGGCTCATTGCGGTTGTTGTGGCGCTGGGGGCGTTCATGGAGGTGCTGGATACCAGCATCGCCAACGTTGCATTGCCGTATATGGCAGGAAGCCTGGCAGCCAGCAACGATCAAAGCACCTGGGTCCTGACATCTTATCTCGTCTCTAACGCCATTGTTCTCCCCATCAGCGGCTGGATCGCGGTGAGATTTGGCCGTAAGCGGTTTTTCATGAGCTGCCTCGCCGTCTTTACGGTGAGCTCGTTTCTCTGCGGTGTGGCTCCCAACCTTGGTTTTCTTCTTCTCTTCCGAGTTCTGCAGGGGGCCGGCGGAGGAGGTCTACAGCCCATGGCGCAAGCCATTCTGGCGGATACTTTCCCCCCACATCAACGAGGCTTGGCTTTTGCCCTTTACGGAATAACTGCGGTCATGGCCCCCACGATCGGACCTACTCTGGGCGGATGGATCACATTCAACTACTCCTGGCGCTGGATCTTCTATATCAATGTTCCCGTTGGAATTATCACCTGGCTTCTGGTCCGGCGTTTCGTTGAAGATCCTCCATATTTAAAGCGGCTCAAAGCAGCCGGCGTCAAGTTGGACTATATCGGGATTGCTCTCCTGGCGATTGGGGTCGGTGCGCTGCAAATTCTGCTGGACAAAGGTCAGGAAGATGATTGGTTCGGCTCGAACTTCATCACCACTTTGGTCATTGTCTCAAGCGTGTGCCTGATCTCGCTGGTGATCTGGGAATGGTTTCACAAGGCGCCCATTGTCGATGTCCGCTTGTTCAAGGCTTTCAATTTTGCCAGCGCGAACGTGATGATGTTCATGCTGGGAGTTTTGCTGTTCAGCAGCCTGGTGTTGATGCCGCAGTTTCTGCAGACGCTCCTTGGGTACACTTCAGAACTTGCCGGTCTGGCCCTTTCCGCAGGAGGGCTCGTCTTGCTCTTCGAAATGCCGCTCATAGGACAGCTTTCAAGGAAGATTCATGCGCGCCGGCTGATTGCCTTTGGCTGGCTGGCATTGTCTATTGCCATGTATTATTCCACTCGGCGAATCGACCTGCAGTTGAGTTTCACTGCGGCCACGTGGCTGCGCATAGCTCAGGTAATCGGGCTCGGGTTCTTGTTTGTACCCATCAATCTGGCTTCCTATGTGGGAATTTCTCCGGAGAAGAATAATGCGGTTGCCGGCATCGTAAACTTCATGCGGAACATGGGCAGCAGTGTTGGAACTTCACTGGTGACCACGGTGATTGCGCGCCGGTCTCAATTCCATCAGTTAAGGCTGGTGGAGCAGGCCAGGATTGACAATCCAAATTTTGCCAATGTGGCGCAAGGTCTGACGCAGCATTTCGCCAATGCCGGTGTGGGACGACATGAGGCGTCTGCCACCGCCTACGCCAGTATTTATCGGTCCATTCAGGCGCAGGCGGCAAGCCTGGCTTACATCGATATGTTTAAGGTTCTTGCTGTGTGCGCGGGAGTCATGTTCTTCATGTCATTCTTTCTTAAGAAAAATGATCTTGGCGGGGGCGGTGGTACGATTGCGGAATGATCGCTTGTGGCTCAAATTACGTCTTTTAGAAAAGGCAGCATGAGTATGATCAAAATTATTACCATTGAACGGGAGTACGGATGCGGTGGAGGCGAAATCGCCCAACTGGTGGCCAAGCGCCTTGGCTGGAAGCTATGGGACCAGGCGCTGACTGAGGAGATCGCGAGGCTAGCCAAGTGTCCCACGACCATAGTCGAAGATCGAGAGGAGCGCCCCGATCCTCTTTACTATAGGCTCTTCAAATCCTTTCTCCGCGGAAGCTACGAAGGCAGCCTCAATGCGCCCAAACTTAACCTTGTAGACAGCGAAACGATTCTCACAATAACCCGCCGGGTGGTGGAGAGCGCTGCCACGCATGGAAAAGGCGTCATCGTGGGTAGAGGTTCGCAACAGTTTCTCAAGGACCGCCCGGAGGCATTGCGAGTCTTCCTGTATGCGCCAAGAGAAAATAAAATCCGTCGATTAGTGGCCCGCGGCAAAACTGAGAGCGAAGCCGGTGAGCTCATCGATACCGTCGACAACGAGCGCGCCGATTTCATTAAGAAATACTTCAAGGTGGAATGGCCTGATCGCGCAATCTATCACGCCATGATTAACACAAGCTGCGGAGATGAGGCCACGATGCGCATGATTGTGAACTTTATGGACGCCTACGCTCCGTGCGCGATCGCATAAGTCGGTAACAGCCGCTCCCCTTACGGATCGATCTGCACCACGTCAAACGCGGTGCCCACTACGTCGAGCTGGGTGACGCCCGGAGCCAGAGTATCGGTATTGGTATCGAAGATATCGAGTTCCGCGCCCTGGACGATGTAAATAATGGTGCGGCCGGAGATAGGCTGGAAGCCCGTGACGTCAAAGTTCTGGCGGAAAGACGACTCCGTCGGGAAAGTGGTGGCGGATGAGCCGGTGTTGAAGATACTCAGGCAGCCGCGGACAGTGTTCGGGGCTGAGCCGGGCTCAACTGTGCATCGGGTAGCGCCCACGTAAACGCGGTTGTTGGCGAAGGACATCTTCTCATGGTCGCCATCGGTAATAGGGATTGGCGTGCCGGCGGTGAGCGCAGTGGCGTTAATCACCGTCAACTCGCCGCAGCGTGAGATAGGGCAAGTGAGACCGAGAGGCAGCGTGGGAGAATTTCCCGCAACGTATAGATTAGTCCCGTTCATCAGCCCGACGGTCGCGCCAGGAACGGGAATCGGAGCGCTGAAAGTGGCCGTGGGATTGGTGAAATCGGCAAAGACTACGCTGGCCGCTGTCCCACCGCATTCGGGGCCACAGTTCAGGATAAAAGCCTGCGTCTCACTGACGTTGAATACCGCGGTAAAAGGCTGGTCAAGGTGCACTGCGTCGGTAACGGCCTGGACAGCCGAAGTGGCGGTATCGACGACAAAAAAGGTGCTGGTATTCGGCGGAACCTGGCCCTGGGGATCGGGAAAAACCAGCAGCTTGGTTCCCTTGGGGCTCATCACCAGACGGCGGGCATTGCCAATGCGCAACACCGGACGGGCGGTGCCTGTGGTTGTATCCACAGACTGAACGAAGCCGAAGTTACGCATGGCGGCCCAGGCGTTTTTGCCGTCAGGACTGATGGCTATGTCAAAGGGTTGGTCGCCTATGGGCGACGGAAAAGTTACGGCTTCTGTTGGGTTATCGATGACCGTGATCAGGCTGCTTGAGCTGCTCATGGCGATGGTGGTGCCACCGGCTGTCAGCATTTTGGTGGGAGAGGTAGCAGCCAGAATTTTGGTGCTAAACACATCTTTTTGGGCATCTATCACCGTAACGGTGCCGGCGTTGGTGTTGGAAATCAATACCCGCTTTTTCAAGCCGGTTGGCTTAGGTGTGTTGTTGCTGGTGCTGGAACCGCAGCCGGCTATCGCCAGGGCAAGGCTTGCAAGCAACAAGTGTGAAAGATAGCTGTTTCGCCGCATTCTTTATTAGACCGTTTCCTCTGGGAGCCGCGCTAAATGATGTTGAAATCGCGATTATAGCAGAGCCACTTTCAGTCCCGGGGAGCTTCCATCCGTGCGCTCACGCAGCATTTGCAGCGAGCTGGGCGCCGGACAAGGATCTCCCTGGCAATCCATAGAACGCACGGGAATGCGCTCCATGCAGGAAATATTGCCACTCCCTGCCGGCGCATGGCGTTGAATGAGCGGGCTAAGGTATTCTGACAGTAACAATGGCGAACGATTTACTAACCCGGTTGAAACAAGGTCCCGTGCTTTGCGATGGCGCAATGGGCACGTTGCTCTACGCCAAAGGCGTATTCATCAACAAGTGTTATGACGAGCTGAATCTTACCCAGCCGGACCTGATACGCGGTATCCACCAGGAATACATGAGTGCCGGGGCCGAGATGATTGAAACCAATACTTTCGGCGGCAACTCTTTTCGATTGGCCCGCCATGGTTTAGCCGACAAGGTAGAAGAAGTCAATCGCAAAGGCGCGGAGCTGGCCCGCGAAGCCGCTGACGCTTTCAATTTGAAGAAAGCCACCAACGTTCTGGTTGCGGGATCGATTGGCCCGCTGGGCTTGCGCATTGAGCCGCTGGGCAAAACGTCGCGTGAAGAAGCCCGCGCTTCGTTTCGCGACCAGATCACGGCGCTAGTGGCAGGCGGCGTTGACATACTCATGCTGGAAACCTTCGGCTATCTGGAAGAACTGCATCAGGCGATTCTGGCCGCACGGGAAGTCGCTCCGGAAAAACCGTTGGTAGCGCAGGTCACCATTGATGAAGACGGCAACTGCCTGGATGGCGCCAGCCCGGAAACTTTTACCGCCAAGCTCAATGACTGGGGTGTAGACGTGATTGGCTGCAACTGCAGCGTTGGTCCGGTGGCAATGCTCGAAGCGATTGAGCGCATCCGCCGCCTTACGGACAAGCCGCTGGCCGCGCAGCCGAATGCCGGTATCCCGCGCAGCATTGAAGGCCGCAACATCTATTTGTGCTCGCCAGAATACATGGCCAGCTATGCGCGCAAGTTTGTGAATGCCGGAGTGAACCTGGTTGGCGGATGCTGCGGAACAACGCCAGAACACACCAAGTCAATGAAGTCCGCGCTGCGCATGACTGATGCCAAGGGCAAGCCCGGAGGCTTTCGGGTAATTACAGAAGCCAAGCGGGAATCCAGCATCACGCCACCGCCTTTGTCACAGCGATCCAACCTGGGCAAAAAACTGGCGGCCGGTGAATTTGTAACCCTGGTAGAGATTGTTCCGCCCAAAGGAATCGACTTCCGCAAAGAAGTGGAAGGCGCCAAGTTCCTGAAAGCTGCGGGCATTGACGCTATCAATATTCCTGACAGTCCGCGCGCTTCCGCCCGCATGAGCAATATGGCGCTGTGTCTTCTGGTGCAGCAGCAGGCAGGGATAGAAACGGTCCTGCATTTTACCTGTCGCGATCGCAATGTGTTGAGCATGCAGTCTGAGCTGCTGGGCGCTTACACTACGGGACTGCACAACCTCATCTGCATCACCGGCGATCCGCCTAAGCTCGGCAACTATCCTGACGCGACTGCGGTCTTTGACGTGGACGCAATCGGCCTGGTGAATATTGTCCGCAACCTGAATTACGGGCTGGATGTAGGCGGCAATCCGATTGGTTCAGGAACAAAGTTCATGATCGGCGTGGGAGCCAATCCCGGCATTGTGAACATTGACGAAGAAGTGCGCCGCTTTGAATATAAGGTTGAAGCCGGCGCGGATTACGCCGTGACGCAGCCAGTGTTTGACGTAGCGCTGCTGGAGCAGTTCCTGCGCCGCGTTGATCATCACCGTATCCCGGTGCTGGCAGGAATCTGGCCGCTTACCAGCGTGCGCAATGCCGAGTTTATGAAAAATGAGCTGCGCGTCTCCGTGCCGGACGCAATCCTTGAGCGCATGTCACGCGCCCCAAATGCCGAGGCAGCTCGGGCTGAAGGAATCCTGATTGCGCGCGAAATGCTGCACAAAGTCCGCGGCCTGGTGCAGGGAGCGCAAGTAGCTGCTCCGCTGGGACGCTACAGCTCCGCTATCGACGTGCTGGATGGAATCGCAGGATCGGCCACGGCCGCAGGTTAAAGCACAACTTTAATGTTGGCGTATTTATAAGGGGCAATGCCGAAGAAACAGCGATCGCGATAGCGGTTTGCTTTCCCGTTTGGCAGTTCCACTGGTCACGTTACTTTGGCAACGTCGGCAGCCGCCAAGCGGCTTGTTGCTTGGCGCAAACTGTGACATAAACAGGCCATGTACCTTCAAAGACTGCTTATTCTCGGGCTCTTTTGCTGTCTGCCCGTGATTTCCATGGGCGCAGCAGGCTTCGCCGGAGACGACGATTCTTGCTCTGGAAAAGAAATGGACTGACGCTTACAAGCTGCGCAACATTACTCTGATGACGTCAATGCTGGCGGACGACTTCATCATTACTGTTGAAGATGGCAACATGTACGGAAAAATGGGATATATGTCGCACACCGCCGACACGTCAACGCAGGTGGACGTGGCGGAAGAGTCAGACCTGAAAGTTCGCATGCACGGCTCCGTGGCTGTAGTGACCGGCGCATATCACGAAACTGGCATCTCCAAGGGGAAGCGCTATGAATACCGTGACCGCCTGACCGACGTGTGGATGAAAATCGATGGCCAATGGCGGCTGATCGCCGCACAGTACAGCGTGCCACTGGCGCAGTAATTTGCTGTGGCGGTGGAGAAAATACCATAACTGGCGTCTCGGCGGAGATTCGGCATCGAATTATCTTAGGGGGTAAGAAGCGCACCTCACCCCTTGAGGTGCGCTTGAGACGCTTGCCAGTTCGAATCAATACTGGCCGTAGATCAGTACCTCCACCTCCGCTCTGGTGCCGGGCCTGCCCACTCCCATGACGGATACCTCCAATTTGGTGGCAGGGACGTCATAGACTTGGGTGAATTGGTTGTTCGGCTTGAGCGTGAACTCAGCCAGCGAGACAAAGCGTTCCTCCACCTTGCCCCCCTCCGGCTCCATGATCCTGACCCAGACATGGACATTGCAGGTAGATTGTTCGTTGGCGGCCGCGATGCGGATCTTATCGAACCGGCTGGTGTCCAGGGTTCCGAGAATTTCGGTATGTCCGGCCTGGATAATTTTTTCCTGGTCGAACGCCAGTACATTTTCAATCTCATGTATAGGTAGAGGGATTTTCGGTGCTGCCATAAAAATTCTCCTTTTAGGCGCGCCATATTGCATCCGCTGTGTGGAAATCCGGACCTTCGGGATGCAGCCCGTGTAGGGCGGCGCATTCGGAAGTTCAAGGAAGGCTGCTTTAAGCTAGGAGGTCTCCAACGAATGCCAAGCTCTCAGCAGGTTTGCCACGAAACTGTTCGTGGGACGTTACTATGAATGGAAATTGGATCCCTTAAGAAAAGTCTTACTTCCAGAGAACGTGCAAGCTGTGAGGGTTATCACACTTGTAGGGGCTGGTAAACAATTCCGTCCTTTTCCCAAAAGACCCTCTTTCTAAAAAGGCCCTCTTTTAGGTTAAGTGAAAAACTGATGGCTTTCGTTACAGGTTATTTTCGAGTGACATCTATGTCCAACTCAACTGAAATTCGCTTTAGGGCCATGTCAAGCGGATTTTGTGATTTATTGGAGCTGGCAAATTTCCATTGGCCCACTCATCACGAAAAATGAATAACTTTCCCTCTGAGCAGCTGCGAAAACGAAGGGATGGGTCCTCAATGAATCGAAAGGGAGTAAGTTTTCCGTCTGACGACGAAACTCGAACCCGCGGCCTTTGGCACACCCGAAAAGGCATATTTGGCAGACCTTCACAGCACTGCACGCTTCCGATGAATGCTTTTCATTTATAAGCATTTTCTGTGGAAAAATATCCAGAGCGCCGCCTGCTTCTCGCGGTAGAATGTGCCATGGAGTTTCGGCTCTGTGCCTAAGTTTGAAGACTGCCTCCAGCGTTTGGAACAAATCGTCGATGAGTTGGAAAGAGGCAATGTCCCGCTTGAACAGGCATTGAAGCTCTTTGAAGAAGGCCTGAAGCACTCGTCTTCATGCCGCAAGGAACTGGAAGAAGCAGAAGGCAAGGTCGAGATTCTGTTACGCCAGAACGGAAAGTTACAGCCTGAGCCCTATGAACCTGCCGAACGGGCGCAGACGGTCAAAAAATAGTTCTCCTACAGCCTGCGGACGTCGCAGCAGCGTGAAAGTCTTTAGCGAAACCGCCCAACGTGTTTCGCATAGCCCCTATAAGGAAATCTTTCATGAAGCCGCTAAGTGTAGTTGTCGCGCAAAGCAACAGCAGAACTGCGGAAATGTTGGAGAAGTCGCTCTATAACCATTTCCGCGTGGTGCATCTGGCCGGAGATGTGGATGAGCTACGCTTGGCCATCCCCAGGTTCCGGGCTGATGTGGCTATTGTTGACCTTGAGTTGGCCGCGCTGAGTGAGGTGCAGCAACTCAAACAGGATTTTGCATCAACCACCATTGTGTGCACGCATCGCCTGGCCGATGAAAAAATGTGGGCTGATGCACTGTCAGCGGGCGCAGCAGATTGTTGCTATGCCTCTGACGTGCGGGCCATCGTTCTGGCGGCCAGCCATACCAAGCCTGTGGCTCACGCACACGCTGCCTGAAAAATATCTGTTGTACCCTCCTCCGTCTAAAGGGAGCATCGATAAGGTGCTCTCTTTTTTGACTCATGATCTAGCGAGCACCAATCCTTAATCGCGGCCGCGCGCAGAAAAGCGAGGGACCGGACAAGCGCGAATCAGAACGGTTGATCAAAAATCGCCTGAGCGGTCCTTCCTCCGCTTACTCCCTTTCCTCTGTGTTTCAAAGGTTTTCTTTTATACTCAGTATTCATGCTGAATGAGATTCTTGCGCAAGGCCAGCGCACCATTGACGCTTCGCTGGAAAAGCTTTTGCCCGCCGCTACACAGCGGCCGGACTCCATCCATCAGGCCATGCGACACAGTGTTTTTGCCGGAGGCAAACGGCTTCGTCCTATTCTGTGCCTTGAGGCCGCGCGCATGATCGCCGGACGCCTGCCGGAAGGCGTGGAAGAACTGGGCAGCGCACTGGAAATGCTGCATACATATTCGCTCATTCATGACGATCTGCCGGCGCTCGACAATGACGATCTCCGCCGCGGCAAGCCAACCTGCCACGTCGTCTTTGGGGAAGCCCTGGCGATCCTTGCCGGCGACGCGCTTCAGACGCAGGCGTATGAAGTCCTGGCGCGGCTGAAGTGCCCCCCGGAAAATCGCGTAAAAATCATTGAAGAGATAGCTCGGGGCACTGGCACCGTTGACGGAATGATTGGCGGACAGGTCAAAGATCTTGAAGCAGAGCGCCAGCGTCCTGACGCTGCAACACTGGAGTATATCCATCGCTCAAAGACCGGAGCGCTTATCACTTCCAGCCTGGTGAGCGGAGGGATTTATGCCAACGGCTCGCTGGCTGAAATCCAGCGTCTGCGCGACTTTGGCCGCTCCATTGGATTGGCGTTCCAAATCGTGGACGACGTGCTTGATGTTACGCAGTCTTCAGAACAACTGGGTAAGACCGCAGGCAAGGACACAGCTTCAGAAAAAGCAACTTATCCCTCTCTTTTTGGGATCGATGAATCCTTGCGTCGGGCTGATGCTTTGGTCTCTTCCAGCTGTAGCGCCCTAGATTCATTTGCCCAGCGGGCCCAAACGTTAAAAGACCTGGCCCACTTTCTGGTGCAACGCAAGAACTAGTGGAGCGCAGAACTAAGCCGTATCTAATCCGGCAGTATGGGACGAAATGCATGAAAAGAACTTTCCCTCTGATTGCGGGTTCATACCAGCGCTATGTTGTTGAATATGGTTCAACATCCATCACTGAGAGGTTTTTTGGCCACTAAAATCAAGCGTCACGCCATTAAGGCTGCCATTGAAGCTGCTCAAATACCGGGTCTTAGCGCGGTTAAGAGTTTTTTTGATTGCCGCGACAAAGTGAAAAGTTCTTCATTCCCCCTGCACCCGCATGTTAGTATTCCCTCGCATATTTGTCCCTATGGAACATGTGTGTAAAGATTCACCTATTACCGGCGGTGCGTGCCGTCGCATGGATGCTCCACAAGAAACAATCCGTTTTGTATTGTTGTACGTACTTCAAAGGACGCTGATCGGGAGTGGTTAGGGCTTCTGTATGCGGCCCGACAATGCTCTCATCAGACATCAAAAAAAACTCGGAAGGGAGATTTACCAATGACTAAGTCTGTACGTTTACTGCTTATGGGCGCTGCCCTCACAGGATTTATGGCCGGCCAAAGCGCTTTTGCCCAGGCCGCCGGTGGCGACGATGCCAAAAAAGACACCGCTACCAAGGGTGATAAATCCACCAAGAGCAAAAAAGACAAGCATGCCTGCAAGGGCCAGAACTCCTGCAAAGGCAAAGGCGGCTGCGGATCCACTAAGGGCAAGAACGATTGCAAAGGCAAGGGTGAGTGCCGGACAGATGGCAAGCCCATGTCAGGCGACAGCAAATAGTTCAGGTCCTCTCGAATTGCAGAGGACCGGTGGATTGCCGCTGGTCCTCTATTTTCAAAAAAATCAAAACTCCCTGCTATTTTTATCAGCTTTTATGCCGGCAAATCGCTTCAACGGATACAAAGACTTCGGCGTAGGAATCGGGCTCCGCATTCCTCATTACAACCATATTTTTGAAAAGAAGCCGGTTGTCGACTGGTTCGAAATTATCTCTGAAAATTACATGGTGGAAGGCGGCCGCCAGCTCCAGGTGCTGGACCAGATTCTGGAACGCTATCGCGTGGTGCAACACGGCGTTTCCATGTATTTTGGCTCCGCTGAACCGCTCAATCGCGAGCATCTGCGCCGGCTGAAAAAGCTTGTTCGCCGCACCAATACACCATGGCTCACTGACCATCTCTGCTGGGGCAGCGTGGACGGACGCTATTCCCACGATCTGCTGCCGATGCCTTATACCTTTGAAGCGGCAAAGCGCACGGCGCAAAAAGTGCGTGAGGCGCGTGACTTTCTGGAAGTGCCCATCGCCGTGGAAAACGTTAGCAGTTACGCTGAATACCACGTTTCAGAAATGACGGAATGGGAGTTCCTCAACGAGGTGGTGGAACAAGCCGACTGCGGCATCCTGCTTGACGTCAATAATATTTACGTGTCATCGCGCAATCATAGTTTTGATCCGTTTGAGTATCTGCGCAGCGTGCCCGCGGAGCGTGTGGCGCAGATCCATATAGCAGGACACTCCAATTACGAAAAATATATTCTGGATACGCACGATCATCCCGTGCTCGACCCGGTGTGGCAGCTTTACGCCAAGGCAATTGAAATAATCGGCCCCACGGCAACTCTACTGGAATGGGACGATCACATCCCGTCTTTCGATGAAGTCCACAAAGAAGCGTTGAAAGCGAAACAATACATTCCAGCCGGCTCGGCGGTGGCGTCATGAGTCAGGGCCACTTGAACCCGGGTCACATGAACTTGGAACAGTTACAGCGCGTGGTCTTTGACGTGGTGCGGCAGCCGCTTACTGAAGATGAGCGCATGCGTGAACAAACGCTCGATGGCCGCTCGACAAAAGCCATTGCGGAAGAAATCGTAAAGCCGAATGACAGGCTGACTTCAATCGAACGCCTGGAAATCTACAATCGCGTTTACTGGTTCCGTCTGCTCTCTTCTCTTGCCGATGATTTTCCCGGATTGCGCGAGGTCATTGGACAGGAAGCTTTTGACAAAGTTCTTCTGGGCTATCTAACAGAAATGCCCTCAGTGTCATACACGCTGCGCGATCTCGGTTCCCGGCTGGAAGCGTGGCTGCGCGAGCATCCTGAGCTTATTTCACGCAACGAGCGCATGGCGCTCGATATGGTGCGCCTGGAGTGGGCCGATATTGAGGCTTATGATGCCGCGGAGTACCCGATTCTCAGCCAGGCGGAGCTGGCCGGTCTGGGTGAAGATCCAGTCTTTCATTTGCAGCCTTATCTCCAGCTGCTTGATCTGGCTTATCCCGTGGATGAACTTTTGCTGAAGGTACGCGAAACCGAAGACCCCGAAACCGACATCTCCAGCAACGTGGTGATGATGGACCATTCCGATTCCGCGCCACGCAAGCAACTCCCGCTCCCCAAGGCTAAGAAAGTATTTCTGGCTGTCCATCGACAGGAAAACATTGTTTACTTCAAGCGCTTAAAGCCGGAAGGCTTTGCGCTGCTGCGTGCCTTGCAAGAAGGCAAACCGCTTTCACAGGCGATTGAAACTTCAGTCAACTGGTCGGGGAAAAAGCTGGAGCGCGTGATGGAGCAGTTGCATGACTGGTTCGCCAACTGGTCACAGCTCGGCTGGTTTTGCCGTCTACCGGAAGAAAAATAAAGGCCAGAACTTCAGCAGAGGCTTTCAAAAGTCCCGAAGACAGGAAGCGGCTCAATGGCATTGGATAATATTGGCGGCATCAAATCCATTTCTGTTCCCACCTGGCTGAAGCTGCTGATATTCGGGATTGTGGTAACAGTATTGATCGCAGACCTGGCGCTGGTGTGGGCTTCAGCAACTAATCCAACGCATAAAGACTGGTTCTCTGTCGCGGTGCAATTGCTGGGTTCACTGGTGCCAATGCTGTTGGTCATTCTTCTTCTGGCGTTCGCTACGCGAGGACCGGAATCCATCTACCGCAAGACCTCATATCTTCTCCTGCGTGTGATTCCGGCTACCATTGCCAACTCTCTCACCTGGAGTCCCAACTTTGAAGCTCTTGAGAAAGCGCAGCGGAGGCGGCCCCACACCAACGATATGCACATTGAGGTCGCTCACCGTCCCGGCGACTTTTCCTGTATCTACCGGATTTCGTTTCCACAGCTTTACTCCAGCCCTCCCCGAACCCGGCTGGTATTTCTGGTGGTTGAACTCAAGGTGCGGCAGGCGAACATGCATCTATGCGTCCCGGCGGAAGCCTTTGCCAGGTACTGCGAAAAGAGCGGCCTGAAAGGGTTTGAGGCCTTCAAGAAGGCCTTTGACAGCACCCTGCATGGCGCTGAACAAGCAGGGTGCAATGTGAATCAAGCGGTTTTCCAGTGGCCTTACTCCCAGGACATGCCTCTGACTGTTGTGGTGGTGTATCGGAAATTGAGCGATGATTTTTTTACCGACCCCTCCGAGCAGCTCTTCTGGGTACAGGACATGGTTACGATGTTGAAAGGGTTCGTGGAAGAAGGCCTCGACCATGCGCAGCCCGTAGAATGGTTTCCGGAAGTTACGAGCGGCAAGTCTCAGTTCGCAACGGCGAAGTAGAGCGAGGGATACATCGCAATGCCATCGGCGAAAAACCATGAACGTTATATGAGAATCGCAATTGACTTGTCGTGCAGCGAAATTGGCCGGAAAGAGGGCAGGCCCTTTGGGGCTGTCATCGTCAAAGGGAAAGAAATATTGGGCTCTGGCTCCAATCGTGCGGTTCTTGACAGCGATCCCACAGCACATGCTGAAATCGTCGCGATTCGAGAGGCGTGCCGGAAACTCCAGTCCCACAGGCTCGATGGCAGCATTATGTATTCCTCGTGCGAGCCCTGCCCCATGTGTTTGAGTGC
>DASXKZ010000138.1:0-54797 GCA_036496525.1 Candidatus Angelobacter sp. | reverse complement strand
CCGATCAACGAAATCGGCATCAGGTCGACGCAGAAAACGGAGCATATGGTCCAGTCCATTGGCATCATCTAGGCTGCCGGATCGGTCGACACTTAGTTCTTGAGGTCTCGATATCCTCCAATCCTGACGTTTCGTTTCGACAAACCCCGTCAGCTTATCGTTGTCGAATGCGTTCCATAAACATCTCTTTGAGCAACCTGCGCGACAACTTCCCACTAGGCTCATAAGGCAGGGAGTCGAAGAACTCAAAGCGCTGGGGAATGGAGAAGAAAGGGAGCCTGCGCCTGCAAAACTCTATTATCTCCCTTATGGATGACTTGTCGCCCGTTTGCGTCACCAATGCAGCCGCCAGTATCTCTCCTTTCCGCTCGTCTCGAATGCCTAGCACAGCAGCGTCCAGTATCTCTTCTATTTCTTCCAATACTAATTCGACCTGGGTTGGAAACACTGCAAAACCGTGGTTCTTTATGATCTCGCTCTTTCTCTCTTCGAAAACCAACAACAGAGGGAGACTCTAAGCGGCAAATGTCACGCGTGTAGTACCATCCGAGGCGAAAGGGACTCTCGGTATCGGGCGAGCAGTTCACGTAACCAGGTGATATCCCAGCCCCCCTGAGCCGCAGCTCACCCAACTCACCTATGCCAGCCACTCCTTTCGGGCCGACGACTTGTGCCTCGTAGTAGGGTACCAACGCTTCAAGCGCTCTTGCTTCTCGCCATGGCTCTGGATTTATTAAAGCTACTCCCGACGTTTCGGCGCTACCCCATACCGGAGTCAAATAGAAACCATTTGTGGAATAACACGCTCCAATCAACTCCGGGGGGGGTTATGCTTCCCCCACTCTCCGCCAGCTTAAGTCTGGGGATCGTGACGCGCCTGGCCGACTGGATCCTCAAAATGACATTGGACGCCCACTACGAGGAGGCCTTTGAATGGAGCCTGTGGATTCAGAAAAAACTTTCGAGCGATGGAAACGAGGCTCTATATGCAAGGCCAAATAGCTATCAGATAATTGGTAGTACAACTGGCTCAGAAGGCGTCGTCAACATTGACATAAAGATGGAATATCCAAGAAATGCACTTTTGGACTGGTGGGGCCAGCGCAGCGTTAAGACCTTACTGGCCAGAGTAACGTTCGAAGGTGGAAAGCTGAAGAGTCAGTTAGCTCGGTCAGTACTCGCCAGCACACGCAACGGATCTCTTTACAGCGATATCGTGTATTTGACGGTTAAGATATTTCCAGAATCAGTTGAATTGTATTCTGCAATTCACAAATAGAGGACTTCAAGCAATTCGAACTCCTAATTCTCGGCGTATGGTTGAGCTTAAGGGCGGCAATGTTTTTCGCGGCCGGGACCAAGCGGGGGGCAAATCTGTTTTCCCGATAGGCCGCGTGCTAGTAAGAATAAACTTAAACTCACCCATGTTTTAACGCCCGCCGCCGGGAGGAGATTGGGAATTGCCCGGCTCCTGGCTAATTCCTTGCCCTGAGACTCATTTGATGCCGAAACGGGATTGCACTGTTCCGTCCCACATTTTCCCTGTTATGTCTCCTGTAATTTCCCTGCTCATTGTCTGTTACGATTTCAGATTGAAAGCCCTTTCCTCCAGTGTTTGTGCGGAGATAGACGCAATCAACCCGCTCGACGGCCCGAAATTCCCTGTAAATTTCCCTGTTAACGGGAATTTATTCCAGAGACGGGTTAGCAGCTGACTGCATCCTCCGCCATTCTCTTTTTATTTTCTTTAAAACCGTATGCAGTCAACGGACGATTAGAAGAAAGCATATCGTTGTCTGCTTCACGACTTAATCGGAGCGACTACGTGGTATTGATTACTTGACCGGATCATTCTATAGAAAAGGTTGGGACTTATTATTTCGCAACAGCTTTCAACGAACAGCTCGCAACAGGTTCAATATCAATCAGTTAAGAGCTTCAAATCTCAATAGACTTCAATAAGTTCTGGCATCTGGTTCGGGACCAGGAGGTCTACCCGGCGGAGCTCTTGGAACTCCTTTAAATTCAACAGCAGAAATTTTTAGGGTGTTGAAGTCAGTTGAAACGCGAGGCTCTTACAGCTGCAGAATCGACTACAGTCGCCGCTCCGAAACCTCGAGCCGGCTCCAAATTGCGTTGAAGACAAATAGTTTACGCAGCTCATGATGAGGTAGAGCACGTGGGTTTGTACCAGAGGTTGCAGGTATTCGCTGCGTTTGCCTTACCACAATTTAATGTTGTTGCCATGCATTTCTGATAAATGGTGCTGGAAGCGCGGACAGAATTTATTCAGATAGCCAGCTCGGCTAAGCGCACAACTCGGCAGAATTATCTACGTCAAATATAAATTCTGTCGTCGAATTCAAAGCATCACTTGCATTTGCGCCAAGTGATCTTAGGTGAATATCCGCAATTAGGCGTGATCCCGTGATTACATTGTCAGAAAAGCCGCTTTTGTCAATTCCATTGTCAGCGTACGTGAGTGCAACCTAGAAGCATTTGAAAGCTCCAAGATTGGAGCAAGAGGTAATCTATTTTGGATCAATGCTTACCTTCTTGCTTAGTTTAGGAAAGATTAAAATTATCTTAAACTCACTTATCGATATGGCAACTAAACCATTTTGAAACTTTTATTAATAATTTTTGTTAAGTTACACGAATTGGGTTTGACTTTGCACTTCTGCTCAAAGAGTATCGTACCGCGAGGATTTTTACATGTATGTAAAACCTGACCAAGAGATTGCGCGAACATCAATCGGAAGCGTTGTCATTTTCATATTCGCGTGTTCAATTATGTGGGCGCAGTCAACCAAAACTCTTCAGCCCTCGCCAAATCGAAATTCTGAGGCTTTCGCCAAGGCGGAAAATAAATGGCGTCTCACTCCGGTTGACCCCCAACTTCAAACCGATAAGACGGCTGCAAACATTCGCGCTGACCGGAATGCATATTGGCGGCCACTCCTGCAGCGTGAGCGTGAGAGAGAGACAGGTGGAAGGTCAGTGGCTATGACCGGCGGGCCACCCTCTTTGAATGAAGTCGCCGACAACCCTGATTCGGTATGGGTAGTTGCCAGCCTCGATCATTACCTTGTACAGCCGGCTGATCAGGATTTTAAGCTCCTCTATACCGAAATGAGTTTCAGGGTGAACCAGATTATCAAACAGCCTAAGGCACTGTTTACTCCGGGAATGTTTTTTGATGTGGACATTGAAGGTGGCAGTATTAAAACGCCACACGGAGATATTGTCTCCTGGCATATTTCGCCGCGACGTTTCTTTGTGCAGCCTGGACATACTTACATCATGGAGATAAGGCCGCTCG
The DNA here is from genome assembly GCA_036496525.1 of Candidatus Angelobacter sp. GTDB lineage: Bacteria > Acidobacteriota > Terriglobia > Terriglobales > Acidobacteriaceae > Angelobacter. Next base: position 51,475 of record DASXKZ010000138.1, on the reverse strand, counting down.
AAGTTGGGCAGCTCTATTTCATTGGCAAAATATGGGACGTGAGTAGTGGAAAAGTAGTGGCTGATCACGCCGATGAAGTCTCCCGTGCAGCACAGGGCCATTCGAAGCTGAACGGAATGGCTACCCAGGATGCAGTCTCGTATTTGCAATCTGTACTAGCATCGGGCTCGTTGAAATAAGGGGAAGAAGAATGCAGAAATCAAAGCAGATCTTTGCCAGAGTTGGATCTTGTGTTTTTTACCTCTTTCTAATAGTTGCACTTCAAATAGCTGTTGCACAGACTACTGATTGCCCACAATATAACCAGATTGTAGGTCAAGGTGGCATCGTTGATAACGGTATGGCCAATAATGCGAATGTAAACATTCAGCTGTTCAATAACAGCGCGGGATCTTTTGGAAGCTCTGCAGTAACCTCTACTCAGAACGCGATGTCTGGCTGGACATCAATGGCAGGCAACAACCAAACCGTTTCTGTTTCAACCTATACAGGGTCCCTGAATGATACTGCGTTGGAAGCGACTGGAACGGCTGCAAACCCAGTTATTGTGGTTGAGCAGCTTTCGCCCACTGCTGCTGCGGCCCAATGTGGTGGCTCGGTCGCTTGTACGAGCCCCGTGCAGGATGCAAATGGAACCACTGTTGGTGCCATCGTTTGGGTGAGTACCGACGTTGTGAATGGAACTCCTCCACCGAATTACAATTCAACTCTGGATAATTTCCTTTCCCATGAGATAGGTGCACATGATGATATGGGATGGGACGATTGCGCGAGTGGAGCAAGCTGTGCAAACAGTGATTCTGGAAATGGAATGTATGCAGGTTCCGGCCCTACCCCCTGTGACTCAAAACAGTTCAAAGGCCAAAAGAAGACGACCTGCTAGTCTGTTTCCTGCGGAAGGCAAATGGTTATGAAAAAATCACATAATTCTGATTGCTCTATTCGAAAGCTCTCCCGGCGGGAAATCCTTTTGGGAGGAGGAATGGTAATTCTTGGGCACACCGTGGCCTCGGCATTGCCAAAGGCCCCATTCTGGAATGCGAATCCTGTCATTAGTGCTGCAACAGGTGGCGCGCATTCAGTCAGCCTGATACCGCCTTCTGATCCTGCGTTTGATGCGGCCTTGAAGAAGCTATTCCCCGGTCTTGCCGGCCAGGCGGGATTTCAGGCGGTTAAGCCACTCACTTTCCTGGTCCAACATGCGGGCGGGCCGGGTGTGAGAGGTTTCAGCGCGACTGTGGCCATTACGAACCCGAGCGGGCTTCATGAAACCAGTTTGTTTTGCTACTCACAAACCACTTCAAAGTCTCTCATGTCCGCGCAACGGCATGTTTTACGCAAAAAGAAACTGCGGCTTGTTTCTCCATTTTTTAACTGGTTGCCGGCGGATTACGCCAAGGTCTCGGCGGATTTGGATTGGAATGGTTTATTTAGCCAAAATACACTGAGGAAGCTTGTTCTGCAGCAGGCCAAGACTGCCACAGACATGCGCGTCCAACTGGATGCCGCAGTATTCGCAGACTGGAAGGTAGTTGGTCCTAACAAGTCAAATCTGGCCCGGCACCTGGCAATTAGAAGAAACGCCGAGCACGACGAAGCTGTTTCAATGCTCCGGGCTGTTCGGGCAGGAGCACCGCGCTCTCAGCTAGCGGCAAAATTACGCCAGCATCACTCGATTGAAGGCATAGCTGGAGGTTCTGTGGACAGGGCCGCAGAACCCGATAAGTATTGGTATTTTCATGCACGGACAATTCAGGCCAAGAGCCTTCTCCGGCGTTTAAAGCGGACGAAAAAAGCTGCGTTCATCAGCATTCTAGCCGCTGTTACGAAAACACCGAAGACAAACATCGTGGCGGTTGCTTCTTAAGAGAGCGTTGGAATGCAGTGTTATCCGACAGGGTGGGAACAGCGAGCTATGAACAACATAAAAACTTCGATTTCATCGGCACTGGGGCATGAGCCATTGTTTAAGTTCAATACTAACGTGGTTGATAATCGAGTACTGAGCCATGTGGTGACAACTGTAACGCCCCATCCTATGATGACAAATGCGGAGCGGGCAACCGAGATGGCAAGTCCGAATGCATTCTCTGATCCGGGAGCCACCGATACAGGCGGAGATGCCCTGGATGCGGCTTGTGACGCGGTTGATCCCAGTGATCCTTTTGACAATCCAGGCGATCCTACTGATGGCTCAGACCCATCCGATCCGTTTAGTGATCCTGGTGGTGATGGTTTTGGAGACGGAGGTGACTTTGGTGGTGGTGGTGACTTTGGCGGTGGCGGCCGCGACTACTTTGGATGGGAAGAAGAAATTGCGTGAATCCGAGAATCGCCCATGCTGACTGTACTTTCTGATGATGTGCTTTTGGACATTGCCCACGAGGCTCTGACGCAAAAACACTGGGTGGGAGTGCTCTTGCATGGCTCAAGGGCGCAAGGGCATTCGGATTCGAATAGCGATATTGATCTGATTTATTTGGTCAATGATCGCCGGCAATACAGTTACTCGCGACGGATCCGAAATATCGAGGTCGATCTGTATGCTGCTTCAGCCCGGTTCTTCGAGCGGGCCTTGGAAACGGATCGAAAGAACAACAATAATTTTCTTCTATATGCCTTTGCAACAGGACGTGAACTGAGCGCCAGCACTGATATGCTCCGGCGATTGATGAGAAAAGCAAAGGTCATCTGGCAACGTGGCCCTATTCCGGCGTCCTTTGCGGAAAAAAAATCCCTGGCTGAAGCCTCGATCAAATCATGTGTTTCTGCCCACCGCAGAATTTCCAGGATCGGCCTTTCGCCCGAATGGCGTGAAATGGCGACAATTGAATGTAGCGTTTCATTTCAGAGAATGTTATATGGGTATTGCAGGGCTTATGGTTTGTGGTCATTGGCATTATCGGAAATGTGGCGTTGGCCTGATCTACGTTATGCGGAAATTAATTCCTTGTCCCGCACCTATCTTTCTGCCGGATGTTTTGAAGAAAAGGTTTGCGTGCTGGACGAAATGAGTAAGGCGATTTTGCGTTCGTGTGAACCCAGCAACAACAACCATGCCTCTGCTACAGTGGCTCTCCATGAATCGATACCATCTATGGCTTTGAACACGGCCTCTTAAGGTCGATTGACTTTTATGCGCAAATTGTACAGTCTTGAAACAGTGAAATCCCTATAGCGGTCTGGGCCGATAAGTTGTCCAGTTCTTGTTCTCTGCGTTCTAGGCAATTTAATATAACCATTCAGAAATTGAAAATCTTTAATCTATGAATTTCAGCCCGGCTGACCGAGATATACGATGGATTACTGCTCCGACAAATTACCAGACATTTATAGATTCCTATTGGGGGCACACCCCGCTTAAAATTATAAGAAATATTCCAGGCTATTATGGCGACCTTTTTTCAGAACCACAATTAGAGCAGGCGCTGTACTTAGCATCAAAAGTCACTGGTGCGCTGGAGCAGTTGATCGATGATGAGTCGCCCCGTCGATGCCGCGACTATGCCGCAGCCATGGAGGCGTTTCGGCGAGGAAAATCACTGCGTATCGACTCAGTGCAGCGTTTCTCCCGTGCGCTCTATGTGTTATGCCGGGCCATGGAACAAGACCTCAGTTGTCCGATCAATGTGAATATGTATCTCTCGCCGGGCTCAACCCGAGCGTTGAGTCGCCATTATGACACACATGACGTTTTTGTACTGCAGATACACGGAAGGAAGAGATGGAGACTTTTCGACCCACCCGTCCAGCTTCCGCTCGAGTCTTTGCCTGTGATTCGAGGGGAATCTCCCAGAACTATGAGGATGCACCGGCTTGATCACCGAAAGCAACTGGCGGAAGGAAAGGACTCATGTGTTTTGAAAGATGAGTTTGTACTAGCGAGTGGTGATTTTCTTTATCTGCCTCGCGGACACTGGCACGAGGCGGAAGCAGAGCCGGGGCATATTTCTTGTCATCTGACGATTGGTCCCCAGATGTTTACATACACGGACCTAGTGACTGTCGCAGTCAGCCGGACTGCACTGCACGACGCACGCTTGCGCCAGTCTCTGCCTCCAGGATTTGCAACCCATACAAACGCCCGGAAAGTCGTAGAAAAACAAGTTGCTGAGATCATGCAAGATTTAGCGTCTGGCGTGAATAAAAATAGAGAAGCCGCGCTTGACGAGATCGGGGAAATCTTTTTACGAAACAGACGGGCAGCCATTACGAGCGGAATTCTGCACATCTTCGATCGTGAAAGCGTGGACGACATCGAATTGGAATCGAAAGTTCGAATGAAAGAGGGGCTTATCTGCCGAATTACGGAATCGCCTTCGGAGATCGCTCTCAACTTTGAATCGACCAGAATAACTTTGCCACTTGCCTTTGAGCCGGCCTGCCGTTTCATTACAACCTCCAGACAATTTACTCCAGGCGAAATACCCGGAGATATTAATGACGCTGAGCGGGTCTCGCTAGTTCAACGTCTGGTAGTTGACGGGCTGCTAACTAGGTCCACGAATGCAAAAGCGGCAATCCCCGCCCTTTCTGCCACACCAGGCGTCTGGCTTCCAGTCAGGCTTATACATACCCCCAAAGGATTTTCCATTCGCTGGTTGCAGGTTGGAGAGCAATCACTGGATGAACCATTCTTGAATCAGTCAGTGACACGATTGATGGCGGCCGAGCCCCGGCCGGCAGTCAGAACGGCAGGGCTCGGAAGCCTGAAACGAGTAGTATCCCAAGTTCCTCCATCTGGATTTATCTTTCATATATCTCGTTGTGGTTCTACGCTTGTATCCAATGCCTTGAGAGCGTTTACTGGAACCATTGTCATTTCTGAACCACAACCGGTCGGAGAGCTTCTGCAACAAGCGCCTGGAGATCATGCCCCGGGCGATTGGGAGCAGGCGCGAAATGAAATCCTAAGAAGCTTGATTGCAGCTTATGGTCAAAAGCTCAGGACCAGCGACAAAGCTTTAGTAATAAAACTTCAGAGCTGGAATATCCTCTTTCTTGACGTTATCCAAAAACTATGGCCTGAGGTCCCATGTCTCGTTGTTATACGAAATCCAATAGAGGTCATGGTTTCCTGCCTGCGCCAGCCTTCTGGCTGGATGGCTTGGCAGCAGGATCCGGCGCGCGCAGGCCACATCTTTGGCTGGAAGGAGAAAAGCATCTCAGAGATGAGTAGAGAACAGTTTTGTGCGCGCGTCCTTGGCCGATTTTTAACTACCGCTCATCAGGCGGCCGGATTGCTCAGAGTTATAGATTACGAAGATTTAACAACGGCAAATGCAAAAAAAATTGGGGGCTTTTTCGCCTTGGACGGGCAGCAACTGGATGTCGAAAGGCTAGACCGGGAGATGAATACATATTCAAAGGATAAGAGCGGGCGTCAGCTATTTGAGGACGATAGCGAAATCAAGCAGCAGCAAGCTAGTGAACTGATGAGAAATGAAAGCAAACAGTGGGCCGATGATTCCTATAGTATCCTCAGGGCAAACAGTACATTCTAATGAACCATGATTGGCGCTCCAATTCCATTAGGGATGATTAGCAGCGACCCCGCACTTGATTTTAGGACTAAATCTTCGCGCAGTGAACTATGTGGAATCGAAAATAGAAGCGGAATTACGGAAAATCGCCAGAGTTATCAGCGAAGAACCAGATGTGATCGCTGTGATTATCCATGGCTCGTCAGCGCATATCAAGTGTGACGAATTGAATGATGTTGACGTGCTTGTTGTTGTAGCAAAGGGCCCCATCATCCATGAAACTCGCTTGACATATTCGCGGCCTCTCGATATTTATATGGGCACTGAGGTAGAGCTAAATGCGAAGCTGCATACCGTGGATCCGCTCAACAATAATTTCGTCCTGAATGCGTTAATTTCCGGCAGCATTAAGTTTGATATTAATGGTTCGGCCACATGCCTGCAGGCGGAAGCCCGGAAACTCTGGGCTAAGGGACCACAAGCGATGAGCATGGCGGAATACAAGCGCGCCCAGACCGCTCTTCATCGCATGCTGGCATCGGCTGAAAAGTGGACTTTGCGTTCAGCGGCATCCGCCGAAGCTCGAATCGTGGCTGGTTTCCGCAGGACTCAAGTCATGGTTCAGGCGATCTATTTGTACCATCGTGTGCGAAGGCTTTGGACCTCCGGCTTGCCGCAAACGCTTCAATCCATGAAAAATCACCATAAGAGAGCTTATGATTTGTGGACTAGATATATTGGAACTATAGAGGAAAAGGAACAGTTACTGTTAGTGCGGTCCATGGTGGATATCGCTTTTCAAAATGAACTTATCCCTCGCCGAAATTGAAATCGCACATTCGTGCTACATCGTCTCCAGTAAAGTGCATGCACAAAAGAAGAAACGATCAGTCAACCGGTGCATTGCATTCCAGTGACATCCGGATATTTCGTGCGTCCATTGTCCAGGGATGGAGATGTTGATCACCGGTATAATAACTTGATTCAGGGCCCGGAAGTTCCTCGTATGTCTTGCCCAAAACTAAAAAAACGCATCGTGTGCGGCGCATTTGCTGTTGCTCCGTTCGGCTTCACAGATGGCTTCTGAATGCGTGTCCGACGGATCAGCGGAAATCTGAAAGGCTTAGCGTGCCAAAGCGGCCATTGGCGATCTTCATAAGTAAAAATTTGAGATCAAAGATGATTGTTGACTATGGTCGCGTTCGTAGCGGTGATGCATGCTGCCAGACATGGAAGATAAAATCCGCGACTCTATGCCCTGCATCTTGAAGGTTTCTTTTGCGTTCAGCCCACTCGATAATGCAGCCATAAAACTGTACGGTCCCGTTCAGAAAATACTTGCAATAACCTATCTATTTCCTTTAGCAGAACTCCTTCATCGATAGCTGAGGAAGGTGTGCTTGCCTCTGGAAAGCACAGAACCTATATTGAGTTCCAGTCCTCCGCCTCTCTTCGTCAACGCAGTTTTTTCTGAAATGATCCTGGGCAACATTGTGGACACTGACGGTGGTCGCCTCTTTTCCTTTTGCGCTTCTACAGAAGTCTGATGTAGCTTCTTGTAGAAGCAATGGTGGAGCCTAATGCCGTCTCGATCCATTGATCTTCCGCAGGGCATGCTGGAGCTGTTCATCCTCCGCACCCTGTCGCTTGGGCCGCTTCACGGCTGGGCTGTTTCCGAACGTATCCAGCAAATTTCCAGCGAGGTCTTGTGTGCAGCAGGATTCACTCTTCCCGCACTGCGTCGCCTGGAGCGTCGCGGCTGGATCAAAGCCGCTGGGGTACATCAAAGAATTGGGAAGCACTGAGTTTGCACCAGAAGGTCTCCCGGATTGAACCCAGGAATCAATTTTTTTGAAGAAACCACGGATTTCAAAAAAGTTCCATAAGGATCTTAGCGGTTCGGAACCAGGGGCTCTGCCCGGCACGTGAAATCAGGTACGTGACGAGCCCATGGCCACTGGAGAAGTGCAGTTCTCGGTTGAAGAGATATAGCGCAGATGAGGCTGCGGCATTGAATATTGCCAGATGGCTGGCCTGATTGCCGGCATGGACATTTCGGATTGTCCCGTGTTGCACTGCAGAACGTCTTTGCCTATTTTCTTTAATTTTGCATCAGGCGGGATAGGCTGCAGTTGATAAATTGCAGGAAGCAGCTTCTCATTAAAGAACCCGATGCCGTGATTGATGCGGTTCCGCGTGCTGAATGGGCTCGATGCCTGGGTGGGCGGAACACCCACACCGATGAAATACACAAAAGAATATTGGGCCAGCAACTTTGCAATGTAAGGCCGTTGCGAAAACGACGCATCGGGACTCTCGGGCATCTCCTGATGATATTTTCCATACCTTTGCAGGATATCTTCGACCGACACGGGAGGGTGTTCCTGGCGCTCGCAGTTGCCCGATGGATTCTGGCGCAGGCGAACGCCATCCGCAGAGCGGACGGTATACTCCAAAATATGGTTCAGAGGGGCGCTGCCTAGCCTTCCTGGGGCACTGGTTCCGCTCTCAAACAGGGCCGGATAAAGAGGCGGAACATAGGTGATCCTCTCGGGCGACGGAAGCTCCAGGGTTACGAAGTAGTCATCCGGGCGGGGAGTCCATTCATCGACGGTGACGCGTACATTGTCGAAACCGTGGCTGATGTCGGGTTCACGATCTAACGTTTCCAATCCATGATGGGGAAGAAAGAACCGGTAGCTTCCGCAGCCGGTCATCAGAGCATTTGACAGCGGGCTCAGAAAGCGAAACTCGTGTTGCATATCGCCTGGATCGGGCTTTGGGACAAAAGCAACCACTCCGTGCTCCCCGTTCTTTCGTAATACCACGGCAAAAGGCCCTTGCAGGATGATCGCCAGTTTGGGGCCGGACGGGATCGGTCGGCGGGGATCCTTGCGAAAGTCATGCCTGCACCCGCCCATCGCGCTTAAGGCAGACAAGGTAAAAATGCTTTTCAATATTTCACGCCTGTTCATTGGCTTCCCTCGAACAAGAGAACGCAACTACAGCGGGTTTTCCTGAGTCAAAGGCGATTTATTTAGCCCTGCCGGTCAGGGTAAAGCTGCCCAATAATAAGGATGTGTGTGTGCCTGGAATACTTCTCGGCGGGCGGCAAGCATGGCATCAGCGGGAGAATCACCACTTTGGAAATGCCCATAAAAACCGGCCATTAATTCGGTTGTCCTGAATCTGCTAACGTCCCACCGGCTGGCAATGATGGTCGGCACCCCGCCGGAAAGCAGCTGGTGCACCAGGTTGCTGGTATCCGGTAAGCCATTCCGCACTGTCCCGCTGGAACAAGCAAAGAGGCCGGCTACCTGCAGGCTTTGCAGGGACTGAGGAGAGAAATTTTCCGATCGCAAGAGTGGCCCGTTGGGCATCCGCAGTCCTCCTGACTCACCATGACCCAGAAAAAAGAATAACTCTGCACCTGCAAGGAGCTGTGGGAACTGGGCTGGATTGAAATTGTATGCGTTCACGACTTCGATTCCCGGCAAATGGATGTCCTTGTCATTTACCGTTAAGGCATTCAGCACCCATGCTCGGCCGCGGCCCGGACCTACCGGAGGACGCAGTTTTTTTTCCTCGATAAGGCCGGGAGAGTAGACGACGGCATATTTCTGGCCCAGATACCAGCCTTTCGGACTTTTCAATGCCTCAAGGACCAGCCCATCCATTGCCGGATCAAACTCGATCGTTAAAGTTCCAGCGTGCGGCAGGTCCGCGGCGACGGGTGCCAGCAACATGGAGAAGAGCCGCTGGCTGTCTTCTTCCAGGTTAAGAACGTTGGAATTCTCATCCGCGATTTCGTTTGCAAAATTGTTGATTTGCTGCCGTAGCTGCTCGCGGGTGATTTCCGTCGTCAGCAGCAGGCGCAGGTTGCCGTTCCCGATGGCCCAGAGGTAAATGCGGCCCTTGATTAATGCATATATAAGCCGTGTCTCGGCGGCCGGGACAGCCGTCAGCCGTACCTCGTTTTCGATCTCGGGCCACGAAATCCTCCCCGCAAGCGATTCATGGCCGCCTTCCGAATCCCAAGGACGTGACAGGTACCATTCCCAAAGCTGCAACGCCTGTTCATTTCGGTCCTGCTCCAACATGACTCCAATCATGCCGCAATAGATTTCGCTTGTTTCCTTCATCCAGGAGAGACGCTTTTCCGGGTCCCGCAGCGGACCAAAAGCTTGCTCAGCGATGTTCAGTCCGTCCATATAGGTGGTTTCTGCTTCAGCCAGCCGCTGCAGCTTCAGCAGAATGTCCCCCTTGATGCGGTAAAAACTTAGATGTATCACCTCATCGTGGGTTTTTTCCACCAAAGGAGCCGTTTCCTCTATCGTGGCGAGTGCGCTTTGCGCATCGGCATCAAGCTGAAGTTGCGCGATTTCGAGTTTTATCGGTATTTGATAGATGGCTGCGGCCGAATCGGTATGAGAAGGCTCCGGGGAATTCCTGGCTACTGGCTCGTTGATCGCAATCAGGATCGCTTTGAGTGCATCCCGGGCTGTAGTTATCAGGGTAGGATTTCTGTCCTCGAGATCGACCTCTGTTTCCAGGATCGCAAGCAGCCTTCTCTGCAACGCCTCTGCGGCGTACCAAAGTTTCTCGTCTTCCAGGCACTGCTTAATGGGGGAGTAGAGCTCGTACAGGCGCATGGGCGCGCTGGAACCTCGCCAGTAGATCTCTAGTCCGTCAGTGGCTGCTTGCCAGGTTCCGTCGCAGTGGCGCGATACTCTACTCCCTGCATTCAGGCTGAATGCGCGCAATAGGAGTATGTGAAAGCCGAAGCGCACTGCCTCGTCGCGTCCGGCCTGCAATTTCTGGTCCGCCGCGTCACTCTTGTGGTCGCGATTCAGACAAACAGACTCCGTCAAGGCTGTTTGCACCTGCAACCATCGGTAATTGGTGTCACGCAGTGAAAAAGCAAGGCGCTCTGCTTCGCCGGCACACACTTTGGCGTCCAGCAAGCGTTGGTTTGCATACACCTGTTCAAATCGCGCCCGCAAGACCCCCGCAACATTTGCCGTCTGCTCAAAAATCTTTTCGGCGGCTCCCGCATGCCGAATGGCATCTGTAGGCAGCCCTCTCCTGTTGCTGGTAATGGCTGCGCTCAAAGCTTCGACCCCCGGCAGGTCTCCCGGGCTGCGGCGGTTCAAAAAATCTTTCATCCACAGGTCACCGTGTTGTTCCTCAAGGACATCTGCAAGAAGCCGGACGGCCTGCTGAGAGTCGGCGGCGTCGCTTCCCACCAAACTGAGCATCCAGAAACGCAATGCGTCGTCCTGGTACTCTTCGATCCTGTTTTGTGTCTCAGAATCCGCTGAATGGTTCTTAAAATAAGCTGGGCTTTTATATCCGGAAGGAAGTAATGGCGGAACTCTCTCACGGTCCATCTTTAAATGACGGTCTGCTTCTTCTCGCCATGGGCCGTTGGAATCCAACGCACGATACTGCTCCCAGGTTGAGATCGCCTGGTCCCAACTACTCATTGCTTCGTACGCCACTGCCAGATTGAATAACGCCGCAGCGCGCTGGTCTGGAGTCAATTTTTCTTCTTTAAGGACTTTGAGTAACAGCTCGACAGTTGCGTCCACTTTGTGGGCGGTGGGCCGTGATTCAGGCTGTGGGCTGCTTGTATCTCTCAGGAAGTAGGCGGCTGCCAGATCGATCTCCGTGTCCGGGTCTTGAAGGCCTTTGTCATAGGCCCTTTGCAGGAAATCTACTGCCTGGAGGTTCTTGTTCAACAAAGCCACCCGGCCATTGATGCGCAGCCATTGTGGAGAGGATGAATACTGCTTCTGGTCGGCCAGATACTGAATTTCGTGAAGGGCCCGTCCCCCGGCCGCAGGAGTGGCGCCATCATTTCGGCCCAGCTTGATGTCAAATGTATGGGGCGCCCAAGCATAGCGCTGGTCTGTTTTAGGGTTCTCCACAAAGGCGGTCCGTATTAGCTTCTCTGCGTTGCGCACCTGGATTGTAGTGACGATAGGAGGCACAAAAGCCGCCATTGTCGCAAGCGCAGCCCCGCCGAATGCAAGCTTCGGCCAGACTAGACCTCCGCGTTGAAAAAACCGCTTGAACCTTGCCCAAAATGTCGGGCGGGGCCATTTCGGTTTCGGAACCGGGAGCTGGTCGATGAATTCCTCAGCTTCCGGACTCAGATCGTCCGACAGGTCCTGGATGTAGGTTTTCAACAACGGCCCGCAAAAGTCGCAATGCGCCGCGTGATGAATAATCCTGGTTGCGGTTTCAGCGGTAGATAAACCGGCCGCATACTCCTGAAGGTCCTCTCTATTCGGCCATTCTGGGTGAGGGACGGTGGCTTGCTTGCGGCTTAGAATGTTCAATCGTCTGCTTTCCGCTTCCAACACCTTTTTGCGGCACTGGGTGCACTCCGCTATATGGGCTTCCACGTACTTGCTCGCTGTATGAACTTCCTCATACTTGCTCCCTGGCCCAAGAGCTACTCGCGAATTATCCGACAGGTATTCTTCAATCTGACTTTCGGTTGGATGAATGTTTTGCCGGTCCATAGAGCCTCCTTAGCCTGAGATAATCCAATTTCACCGTTCTCAATTTTCATTTTTCGAGATGCCACCACCGAGCCCCCGCCGTAATTGACGGACTAAACGAGCCAAGATAGTTTCTATTCGGTCTTCGCTCAAACCAACGCAAGGCATCTCGCTTATTTCCCGGGCGGAAAATCCCTGGTGGAAGCGATACCAGAAGATGTCAATCTCCAGTTCCGATGTCGTGATTTCTTGCAAACAGCGGCTGATCTCGTTACACCGGAGTTCCCGGAGGATTTGCGCTTCTGACGACTTGCGATTTTCAAACGCATCCAGGTCTTCGACCGGAATCTCGGGGGCCGGTCTGCGAAAGGAATCCTCGACCGTACTTAGCGTGACTTTTTTTATCCAGCCGAAGAATCTGGCCTCATCTTCCCATTTAAATTTTGGCAGCGCTTGTAACAATCTTATGTAGGTGCTATTCGTCAGGTCCTGCATCAACTCCTGGGTAGGAATCCCGCATCTGGATATTCTTTTGTAAATTACCCCGCGAATTGTCGGGCTGGTTCGCGCCACAAACTCGCTTCTGATTGCCTCGTCGCTAGTCTGGAGGCAGGTAGACACTAGCTCACGGGTTGGCAGCATCTTAGGGTCCATTGTGGGATCAATAGTGGACGGAATTCTACTCTGTTTTGCCAGCTCCAGATGAATATCTATAGAATTTGCATTCGCCTGCTGGAGCAGGGGGGCCATATTAAGCTCCTTTCGCGCTGGTTCCTACACGCCCAGGCATAGTTTGTGATGTCACAATCACACTGGATCCGCTTGATAGATAAACGGGTTATGAGGAAAATTCCCAGAGCCTTTCTGGTCGATTTTGAAAAAAACCCAAGGAGAAGTTCGCCAGCGTCATAGATAAGAGGTTTTTTATCTTCTGCAAGGAATTTGCAGGAAACCGAAATTGGGGAGGGAGTCCAGGCGGCGCAATTTTCGAGATATTCCTCTCTATTTTTTTTGACCTAAGAAAAAACTCCCCTGGCAACGTTCTTGTCCACAGCGCAATTTGAATAACTCATGTTGCTGCGAACTGGAAGGCCGAAGTGGCTGGCTCCAAGAACTATCCCTGGCTACATAACTTTCAATGCCAGCACCAGCAGAGGCTGAACAGTTAAGAAAGTATTCAAGAGAGGAGAAGTGTATGGCGAAGGTAAGCAATGTATCGCCGGAAAAAATCGAGGAATTGTTGCCAGTCCGAAAGATGATGTTGTTCAATCTCACACTGGGAACGGCCGTCGAATTCACGGGAAACGTTATCTGGGAAGAGCTGACCTGTGTCGGCTACAACCCGCAGACTTCCACATTGGAAGCCGTGGTGGCAATCAAACAGCAAACCGGTTACAGCGGGGGATTATGTTTGCCCGGATCGAAAGAGTATGTGCGTTTCTTCGTCGACTATGGGTCTGGTTTTCAGGACCTGGGATATACCAGTTTTGGCGTCCATGATATTCCCAATTCTTCCGGAGTTGTTCACCCGATCGAATACATTGTGACAATGCCGCTGCCGGATACGGGACAGCGCAAATGCTGCGGCAGGCCTGCGATCCCAAAAGTACGAGCGGTCCTTTCGTGGAACACGGTGCCGAGCACCAACCCAAATACCCCGAACGCATTCGGAAACATGATTGACGCTCATATCCAGTTGGCGCCCAAGCCGTTCTCGATCGCATGCCTGATCGAATCCGGTGTGCTGGACGGAGGCTTGAAGGTGCTCAAGCAGTACGACCTGGAAAAGCCCCTGCAGCCTCTGGCGTTGCAAGAGACCGCGGACATCGTTGATCTGGCCCGGCAGTATAAGGATTCCAAAGTAGCGAGCCATCGTTTTCTGGCTCCTGTGTTGCATCCTCTGATTGCAAACCAAGCCGTGACTAACCCTGTCAACGCCCAAAGCCTGCAGATCGTTAGCAAGCTGGGCATTGATATGGCTGCCGTGCTGAAGGCGCTGGAGAACACTTCCGCTGACGTAAATTTCGAGCAGCTCACGTGCGCTGGCTTGCAGACCGCGACAGATACCGTCGGGGCAGTCATTCACATCAAGCAACCGCTGGGGTACAACGGGGACCTGTGCCATCCCGGCTCTACAGAATATGTCGCCTTTTGGGCTGATTGGAACAACAACGGCACCTTCGAATATCTGGGAACCGCCAGCATCAACGTACACGATCTGGGCGCGATCCCGGCAGATGGCGTACGTTACTCGGTCTCCTTGCTGGTGCCGGGTATCGTCCAGCATCTACGCGATTGTGGGCATCCCAACGTGATTCGCCTGCGCGCCGTGCTTTCCTGGGCAACGCCGCCTTCTACCACCAACCCCGATCAGCTCAATTTCTGGGGGAATAGGCTGGATGCTCACGTTCAGATCCGGCCCGGAACTGCTGTGGGCGACGGCCAACTGGCTGATCTCATCTATCGCGTGGGCGGGGTTGCGCTGTCTGACATCAGCATGGCAACGCATCTGGCGTATCCATCCACGGTACTGACCGGAAACTGCGGCGCGGCCTTGATGGACCGGCCGTGGGGTGGCATAGTCACGATTCAAGGACGCATCTACAACACCGGCGCGCCCGGTACGGTACGGTTTCGCGTTCGGTACAAGAAACATTCGGATCCGGATGTCGATGCTAATTGGACGCCGGTTACCTTCTCACAAAACTTTATCCTGGTGAATCCAGCCCTTCCGTTTCCATCTGAGGTTCCCGTCCCCCAAACTGCGGGAACGGAGCCCGGACTGGGTGGAGGCTGGTTCAGTTACATAGAAAATCCCCTGGCTGCTCCACCTATTTTTGAGATGGACAGCCGCCTGGCAGACTGGTCCACAGGCGCGCTGGAAGGCGACTTCGATCTGCGCCTGGAGTACCGCAAGGTCACGGACCCGGTGGGCTTCTACCATCACTCCCAAGTGGTCAGCATCAAGCTGCACAACTACCAAATGGTGGCCAGCGCAACGGCAAATTCCTTGATCGATTTCACGAAAGACCTGGATTTGGTGATCGATGGCGGCGACTGCCACAGCTATAGCCAAAGCACGACGATCCAGGGCCATCTACGCGTTAGAGATACTTACTTTGGCGGATGGAATCTGGATCTTCAGCCGTCAACACACACAAACGGTACTGTGGCGCAGCCATCTTGCCGCACGTACACTTCATTGGCTGATTCGGGCGATGCCAATCTGGCCTGGTCGCTTGATACAAGCCAACTCGACAAGTGCGGCTACACGCTCATGCTGCATGGCACCGATAGAACGATCATCAATAGCAACGGAGCCGTTACGCACACGGCAAACAAGGCTGTTGGGTTTTCCGTGATCTGAGCGGAACACCTCTGCCGGCGCGGAGAGTAATTCTCAGCGCCGGCATCTTTCGCATGCTTCACTTGCATTGAAGGCTCGCTTACTTGTAGCCCACTGGTTTGCATCAGAGGATCAAGCTTGAAACATTGGGGCCAGCAATTTTATGGCTGTGAAAGCAGACAAAATTCCAACCTTTATGTGTTGCTCTATTGATTCTTTTATGGAGCAGCTCTAGCAAGAAATTTGAAACTGTCGTCATGACCTTCAGGAAAATTTTAGAAATTAACGTTAATTGCAGGTGAAGAAGCGATGAAGGCTCTGATTCAGTAATTTTGCGGGTAGCCGGTAAAAGCACGCGTCACGTTTAGCGTTTTTAACTCTGGGTGATGAGAGATATTGCTTTTGTGGTGCTGTTCGATCTAGCAAGCGGTCACTACCGAGCACAAGATGGTGAATGGCTGGAGCACATTCTCGATGGGCAGATTCTACACAACTACCAATGTTGGAGGGGAGAGATGATGAAGACGTTTCATTCTAGAGTTACAGCCATGTTGCTGTTCGGACTGTTATACACTCACGGATCAACCGCTGCGCAAAAGGCGCCGCCGAAGCCCACGGGGACAGCGGTCACCGCTGCGGAAGAGCAGGTAACGCCCGAAGAAGCTAAGAAGCGTAAAGACTGGGCCCTGTCCATGCACAAAAAGACGGCGCCGAAAAAAGGGTGTTTCACCGCCACTTATCCCGATACCGAGTGGAAGGAAGTGCCGTGCAAAGCCGCGCCGAAGATCCCGATGGTTCCTCGGCGTGGGGTGCGGCCCTTCGTGGTGGGAAATGCCAACGACGTCTCGGCGGAAGCGCCGACGGGATTCATTACCCAGGTGATCGGCCATTTCGAAAACATCACCAACGTAACCAGCGAAACCGGCCTGATCGGCAACTCGGGCACGCCGGTCAACAATGCCTACTCGCTGCAGATCAATGCGAACTTCTTCACCAGCACCGCATGCTCCGGATCGCCGAATCCCAGCTGTCGGGGCTGGGAGCAGTTCGTGTACTTCAATGACGGCAGCTCGGGCTCCGTGTTCATCCAGTACTGGCTCATTCAGTACAACGCGACCTGTCCGGCGGGCCAAAATTGGAACCAGTTCTCCTTCACTGGATCAACTGACATCTATTGTTTTAAGAATGATAGCGCCGGGGCCGTGGGCGTTCCCAACCAGCCGATTATCAATATCGGCAATTGGACGCTTACCGGCACCGCCACCTCAACCGGCGACAGCGTCGCCATGTCAACAGGCACCAATGTGTTCACGGTCAACGGCGACAATGCTGTCAATCTCTCGAACGGTTGGACGACCGCTGAGTTCAACGTCTTCGGCGCAGGCGGCAGCAGTGCCGGTGGCGGCCAGGCAAATTTCAACAGCGGAGCGTCGGTTGACACCCGAACCGAGATCATTTACGGCGGTACCACCGCGCCTAACTGTGTGGCGGCTGGCTTCACTGGTGAAACCAACAACCTCAGCTTCGGACCGACCGCTCCCGCAGCCACTGCACCGGGCCCCGCTGTCATCTTCCAAGAAAGCATCGCTGGAGGCGCAACGTCGGACTGCGCCGCCGCCGCCACTATCGGCGACACACATTTGAGAACCTTCAACGGACTGTTCTACGACTTCCAAGCGGCGGGCGACTTCACCCTGGCGGAGGTCAATCCAGGCTTTTCGGTTCAGACTCGCCAGGTGTCGGGGGCGCCGACGTGGCCGAACGCAACTGTGAACAAGGGCGTCGCGGCTCGCTTTGGCGAAACCAAGGTTGCTGTCTGCCTCCCACCACCGGGAAGCAATCAGCTGGCCGATGTTCATGTCAACGGCAAGCTCACGGCGGTGCCTGACGGCAAGACACTTGAGCTGCCGGGCGGCATTGGCATTGCGCGGCAGAACAACGTCTATCAGCTCACCAGCGAGGACGGCGATTCCGTGCGCGCCGAAATCAACCCCGGGTACATTAATGTGAACGTCGGTCTCGGCCGTTGGCCTTCTTCGGTCCATGGGTTAATCGCTAACCCTAACGGAAACGCTAACCAGATCCAGACGCGTGATGGCGTTATGCTGACAAACCCGTTCAGCTTTGACGATCTCTATCACCGGTTTGCTGATAGTTGGCGCGTCCCCGAGAGGGAGTCAATGCTCTCGGCCTGCAACACCGAAAAATCGATCGAGGTCGGAATTCCCAAGCAGCCCTTCTATGCCAAAGACCTCGAACCGGAGATCCGCCAGAAGTCGCAGGGGGTCTGCACTGCGGCAGGCGTGAAACCTGGACCGCTGTTTGAGGCCTGCACCCTCGACGTCGCAGTGATTGGTCAGGACGCTGCAGCGAAGGTGTTCGTCGGTGCCATTCCACCCGCGACCGTAGGGACGATTGCTGGCGGTGGTGGTGCTGGCTTCCTCGAAAAGAACTGGTGGTGGCTGTTATTGGTTCTGCTTGCGCTCATCCTGCTTGTGTGGTTCTTGATGCGCAAAAAGCCATAGGATGCACAAAGTTGAAAGAGTCCGAGAGCGGTCGCTTCAGAATTCCAACGGGCCGCCCTCGGAAATCTCAGGCCGAACTCTTTTTCAATAGGAACTAGGAACTTTAGATTTGTTTGTTCCGTTCTCACGCGTACTACATCACGTTAATTCGCACACATTCGGAGAGATCTATGGGTTCTTGTGTGAAGTGGGTTGACCAAAAGGTACTTCGCTGCACGGTGTTTGCCGATGAGCTGAAAAGTCACTGTGAGTCGTGGGCCAAACAAGGCCGCAACCAATGCAGTCAGTGGGCCGATCAGGGATCAAACCAGTGCGCCCAGTGGGCTGATGAAGGCTCGCGTCACTGTTGCTCTTGGGCCCCATGCTCTTGGGCCTGCCATGCCTACTACTGGGTGTCCAAGTGGGTCTGTAAAGCCTACTACTGGGTGTCCAAGTGGGTGTGCGTGGCATACTACTACGTAGTAGAGTACGTCTGCGTCGCCGTCGCTTGGATCATACAAGCCGTGTGCAAGGTCTGGTCATGGATTACCCGTCCCTTTTGCGTACTCTGGGGTGTAGTCGACTGTGCGCTTAGGGGCGCTCAACACAAGCCACCAGCCGTCCCCATCGACCACGTGTTTGTACTGATGCTCGAAGATCGATCATTCGACCATCTCCTCGGCTTCAGCGGAATTTCCGGTCGCGACGCTCAGACCGGTCTATTGCGTTCGATCAACGGGCTGACACCAGACACAGACTTGGCTGGAAGCGGCAAGGAAGATTCGAGTAAGTGGAATTGGCAAGTCGACCCATCACATGGAAAGCTGCACCCTCAGTATCCTGCGGACTACAACCTTTTCTGGCTGAAGCTTGCAGGTGATCGATTGGCAATGGACGGCGAGCCATCCCATGAATTCCGGAATACCATGCGGCAGTTGTGTAGCACGTATGACCGAGAGGCCCAACAGTGGACAGATCCCTACACGAACTTCAACATCAATCACGTCTACCCGCCTATCATGAACCAGGGCTTTGTAGCCGACTACTGCCTAAAGCTCGATGGCACACCCAAGCCCAAAATAGTTCCCGAGGCGGTCATGCGATGCTTTGCGCCTTCGCAAGTGCCAGTTCTTGTGCAGTTAGCGCGGGAATTTGCCGTCTGCGATAGTTGGCACGCATCCATTCCGGGCCCGACCTGGCCGAATCGTTTCTTCATGATGGCGGGATCTTCGGGCGGTTTGGACGATAGTCCGAACTGGTGGGACTACCCCACATGGGAACTGGTGGATGGCTACCGATTTGAGAATGGTACAATTTTTGATCTGATGGACGACCACTGCCTGAAGTGGAAGATATACAGGGGTGACGATCTGCCGGTAAGCGGCGCCCTGTCCGGCATGAGGCTGGACAAGACGTTGGGCAAGGTGCGCTCGTTCGATGACTTTAGTTCCGATGTCAATGACAAAGACTTTGATGCGAACTTTATCCTCATTGAGCCGGATTATGGGCATGACATACAGCACATTGATTATCAACACCTACATGATTACGGTGCCGACAACACATGTGGCACTTCCATGCACGCACTGGACGACGTTCGTCCAGGACAGCGCTTGATCAAGCAGGTTTACGAGACGATACGCAACTCGCCACACTGGGAACGGAGCGTCTTGGTTGTCCTCTTTGATGAGCATGGTGGCTGGTACGACCACGTTCCACCTCCTGGCCAAGCCGTGCCTCCTGGCGACTTGGTAGACCCGACTCGCAATCGCAATGGATTTCTCTTCGATCAATACGGCGTCCGAGTGCCGTCGATAGTGATCTCGCCATTGATCCCGAAAGGCATTGTGGACGGCACTCTGTACGATCACACATCGGTGCTTGCCACCATCGAAAAATTGTGGGGACTGCCACCGCTGACAAAGCGAGACGCGAATGCGAATGACTTCCTTCACCTGTTGAACTTGGAGAGGGCGCGAGACGATGCGCCCACGGCGCTGGAATTCAATCCAACACTCGATTGGCAGGGAATTGTGACGAGTGACATCCCTTGCGGGGGTTCTAATCCCTTGGCCAGTGTGCTTGGCGTCGTGGAAACGGGCGCGGACTCGATCTCGGCTAGCCGGGTAACGACGTCATCAAGCCCGCCCTCAGATTGGCAGGTGTCGCGAGCACAAATTGCCCTGCGCCATGTCTGGCACACGAGCGGCTCCAAAGAGAGGATTCAGTGGGTTAAGGACTTCCGCGCGATCCGCACCGTCGAAGACGCAGAACGTTTCCTGGTGCGATTTCGCGAGCAGGTCGGCGTTGCAGGCCAGGGCTTAACTGGGACCGAGGCGAGTTGACGAAGTATGGAGGCTGGCTAACTGGGCTAGGCGACACGGGAGGGCATCATGTCAAGGCGCACGATATTGCTGTCCGCGGATGCTGGGATCGAGGCGAGGGCTCAGCTGCAAGCGAAGCTGCGGGAGCTCAAGGCCGCGTGCGGCTGCCGGGAAGGCTTTTTCGGCGTACTGGCCGGGATGGCATTTTTCATGATGCACTATGTGGTCCTCCACGGCCAAGCGTTTACCTGGTACCAGAAAATCGTTGCAGGAGTCGTGATCGGACTGCTGAGCGCGACCGTGGGCAAGCTTCTTGGCTTGGCTTGGGCGCGCTATCGCTACCGCACACTCAGCCGCCACTTGGAGCGCTGCGGTCCCTGTGATCCGCAGAAATTATTGACGCATGCATTTGATGCAGCGTCTCGATCAAAACGATATTCGTGATGGCGTCGTGTGCAATAGCTCGAGCATATGTAGCTACGCGGCATTGCGGTTCATAGAACTTGAGCAATCCCCCCAAGGCGTTCACGACACAGGCCAGTTCCAGCTACTCACCCGTGTTTTGAAGATAAAGTTGCATTAGAACTTCCATCGCACTCGCAGTTCAAAGCAGCAGGTCAAACTCTCACTAACCGATGGAATCGAGTTACTGGTGAAAAATGTTGGAAGCCAATTTTTTACGGTATGCTGCAAAGATTCTTTCCGCTAAGCGGGAGAAAGCTTCTGCGTTGCTGGCGGGGAAGGCACTCAAGCGCCGTTCCTTCCCCAGACCCATCCCTGCTGGAGAATCAACGAGATGGGCTTTGAGAGAAACCAGTGTCGGAAACCGTGGGAAGTGAGTTTGTCTCACATGAAGGGTTCAATTTAACGAACGCGGAGTGTGTTGTAAGGAGATTTGTCTCACTGATAGGGTTCACCCCAGCTCAGTGTAGATGAAATTGAGGCGGCGAAAGCCTCCAACTTCAATAAGGAACAATAATGCGCAATCGGTAGCTCGCAAAAGACTCAATATCAATCAATTAAGAACAACAAATTTCAACGGCTTTCAATAAGAGTTGGCACCTGGTTCGGGACCAGGTGGTTGACCTCTAGGAAGTTCTTTAGATTCAACATCGAGAATTGCAAAAGTGTTGAACGGTGTTGAACCGCGAGGCTTTCGCTGTCACAAGTTTTACCTAACATCCGTTGCGATCAGACCGCTTGAGGTACAAGCTGTTCAATTCAAACGAGTTCTGAGGACGACCTTTCTTCCTAGATCACCTGGGGATTTACCAGGTGCTTTATCCGAGAAAGCATAGGCGCGCTTGAAGAGCGCGACTAGCCCTGCTATTTGCGAAGCAGAACTTCAAAATTCTGTGGAAGTCGTGGCAACATTCGAAGAGCTTGCCCGGAGAGTGCCTCAGCTGAGACGAGCCAACTTGCGAATGCTGGCAGAGATTGGAGCATTGAACACGATTGGCGGTATCGGATTACATCGGCGGGATGCGCTATGGCAGGTTGAGAAAGCCGGAAAGCGAGTTGTTGTTATGTATTTCTTATGGCACGGCTTACGCCCAGAGCCCTGCTTGCTATATTCCTGGTCAGTCTTGCAGCGCAATTGACGGAAACGGTCACCTTACTGGATGTCCGCATCCTGTGATAGTTCTGCTGTGAGCTGGTCATTTGTGGAACTTACTGACGCGGGCCTTGCCTGGTCGGGTAGCGAGCCGGACCGGACGGGCGCCGCAGGAGCTTGAATGTCCCATTTCCACTCAACGGGACGAAAGTGATGGCCTACTGAGGGTTCAATCATCATCTCCGGCCTGAAGCCGCAAGTGATGCAGGCGGCACCGATTTTTCTGAGATCTGTTTCTTGGCTGATGTCGTCACGGCGCGTGCCAAGCGAGCCGGCAATCACGGGGCCATGGCACTTTTCGCAGGGAAATGCGGAGAGATGAAGATAATATGTCATGACTTTAGAGACGTCGATCAACGTTCCATTCCAAGTCAGCGACGGCCTGGGTTTGGCGGCCTTGGCGGATCCGTTATTTTCAGCAGGGACCTGAGACATTGCACCACCCTCTTTTCAAAAGCATGGATGATGGCGTCCCATCTCAATCCAGCAGGTTCGCAAACTTAAACAGAATCAAACATCTTTGTACCTTGCGCGGAAGCAACGCCAAATGCGGCTGCTCATGAAGCGGTGGCAACGAAAGTCATGGGACGAATAGCACCCTCTGTCTTGTGATCATCTTCCACGTGAGCGCTAAATGCCGCAGTAACCTGGCTGAGCCTCTGCTGTGTTGTCGTTTTGCCACGAACAGAAAAAGTCTGACGACAAATGGAGCACCGCCATGCGACGGGGTTCCCATCGATCTTCTCTACCACGATTAATTTAGGCATTTCCTCATCATTACATATAAGGATGGAATTAGCTGTGCAATAGTGCACACAGGAGAATTTGATCGAAGGGTGTGATTTTCCTTCTTCAGCGAATACAAAAGCCTCGCTAGGCTGACCCTTCAAAATAGTCCCTTGGTTCGACTGAAATCGATGGCTGCTTTGTGGGGATAAGTTTTTAAACGAAACACGCGCCTTTTTTGGGGCCCCATATTGCTTAACAACTTTAAATCCAGAGTTGCGCGGGGTTTATTATTTTGCCCGTACTAACGAAGGTGTTTGAATTGGGCAGATGCTCGTGTTGAGGCTGTTGAAATTCGTTGAGGAATGTAGACCTGCGATGATCTTGTCGAAGAGTCTCTCCCAAATTCCGAACGTGCTTCGAGACGGGCTTGCTTTTGTGAAAACTGTTGAAATCAAGAAAAACCCAAATTTTGGCGAGGCACAGATGGCAAAGCCATACACACTTCCCCACATTAGCGTACAGTAAAGAGAGCAGCACTTTTATACGCTCTCGCCTCTTCGTATCTCATTTGGTGCGTTCAAGAACAGAGTTCACGGCGCAGACACTCACATCAAGAAAGAGATGCTTCATTGGATACTCGGCAGAAGCACGGGAACTTGCTTCATATGAGCAAGCGTCTGCGCAAGAGTCTTTGGAAAACAAAGTCTGATGCAGGAGAAGCACCACTGCTCTCGGAATTGTTCAGCAGAGAGCAGATGAAGCAGCATGGCAAAGCTCTTGCAGTGTCGCATGTGATTACTCGCGAACGCACGCCAGATCAGCTCTTGGCGAGACTCGCTGAAAACGAAAAGATACTGAATGAGACCTGTCGCCTTCTAACGACAGCGGCAAAATCGAACCGGCGTATTGCGCCTGCCGGCGAATGGCTGCTCGACAATTTCTATTTGATCGAACAACAGATCAGAACCGCCCGAAGACATCTGCCAAAAGACTATAGCCAGACTCTGCCGCGCTTGCTTAAGGGGCCGTCCGCAGGTTTGCCGCGAGTGTATGACCTGGCATTGGAAACAATTTCCCATGGTGATGCCCGCGTGGATCCAGAAAGCCTGAGCGGGTTTGTGGCGGCTTATCAAACCGTCGCTGATTTGAACCTGGGAGAACTATGGGCCATACCCATCATGCTGCGCCTTGCTTTGATCGAAAATCTCAGGCGCGTGGCGGCAATGATCGCCGCTGACAGGCTCGATCGCAATCTAGCGGACACCTGGGCAGACAAAATGACGGAGGTCGCGGAAAAAGATCCTAAGAGCCTGATTCTTGTAATTGCAGACATGGCGCGTTCGGATCCTCCCATGGTGAGCTCGTTTATCGCTGAGCTGGTGCGCCGTTTGCAGGGACAGGGGCCGGCGCTGGCATTGCCGCTTACCTGGATAGAACAGCGACTCGCAGAGTCGGGATCGACAATTGAGCAACTGGTGCGCGCCGAGAACCAACGGCAAGCCACCGATCAGCTGTCCATCAGCAACAGCATCGCCAGCCTTAGATTTCTGGATGCCGCAGACTGGCGTGATTTTGTCGAGACGATGAGCATTGTCGAACGCAGGCTGCGGGAAGACCCGCAGGGCGTATACGTCAAAATGAGTTTCGCCACACGTGACCGTTACCGGCATATTGTCGAAAAGATCGCCAGGAGCAGTAATACATTGGAAGGTGAGGTCGCTGGTCACGCGGTCCGCCTGGCACAGGAGAGTTGGAAGAGAAAAGAAAGCCGGACTGGCCACGTTGGGTTTTATCTAATCGACGAAGGGCGTGAAGAGCTTGAACGATCAATGTCGATCCGCAAATCTATTCCACGATCTTTGCAAATTATTATTCGGCAGCATTTAGTGCTGCTGTATCTTGGCGGGATTTTTGCAGCCACCGCTTTTATCGCCAAATTTTGTGCAATTAAGACCAATGCCGCTGGCGTAAGAGGTTGGGATCTTGCACTTGTTTCTATTCTTACGCTGCTCGTCGCCTCCCAGTTCGTCATCACAGTATTCAACTGGCTATTAACCAAGCTTGCCGCTCCAGACCAGTTGCCGCGGATGGATTTCTCTCGAGGGGTTCCACCTGAAATGCGTACGCTGGTCGTGGTTCCAACCATGCTCACAACGCCAGAAAGCGTAGCTGAGCTGGTGGAAGCTCTGGAAATTCGGTTCCTGGCGAACCGCGACGAGAATGTGCACTTCTGTCTGCTGTCGGATTTTCGCGATGCCGAACGGGAAAGCATGCCGGAAGACGAGATTCTTCTAAATCTGGCTCACTCCGAAATCGCCGGTCTGAACAAAAAATATAGCTGCGAGGAAATTGATACTTTCTTCCTCCTTCATCGGCCGCGCCGCTGGAATGCCGGCGAGCAAAGGTGGATGGGCTATGAGCGCAAACGAGGCAAACTTGAGGAATTGAATTCGTTCTTGCGCGGCCAGCCGGGCGATCACTTCTCACATATCGTTGGAAGGACATCGGTCCTGCGGGGAATTCGGTACGTTATTACTCTCGATACGGACACTCAACTGCCGCGCGATTCCGTCTGGCAATTCGTCGGAGCAATGGCGCATCCCCTGAACACGCCCGTTTACGACGAAGCAAAGCAGCGTGTTACGCAGGGTTATGGCATCCTGCAGCCTCGTGTCGCGGTAAGTCTTCCCGGCGCAAATCATTCCCGTTATGCACGGATCTGGGGTGGTGAGCCGGGCATCGATCCGTATACGCGTGCGGTTTCTGACGTCTACCAGGATGTTTTCGGTGAAGGTTCTTTTATCGGTAAAGGCATTTATGACGTAGATGTCTTCGTGCAGGCACTGGGCGGGCGTTTTCCTGAAAATCGAATTCTCAGCCACGATCTTATTGAAGGCTGCTATGCACGGTCCGGACTATTGAGTGATGTGCAACTCTATGAAGATTATCCGGCAACGTACGATGCGGATGTCGCACGGCGAAGCCGTTGGATTCGTGGTGACTGGCAGATTGCCCGCTGGATTCTGCCGCGCGCGCCCGGTTTGGACCACAGAGCTCTAAAAAATCCTCTGTCTCTGCTGTCTCGCTGGAAAATTTTTGATAACCTTCGCCGCAGTCTCGTGGCACCGTCAATTATTCTTCTTCTGTTGTTCATTTGGCTGCGACTATCTCCAGCCTGGATATGGTCTCTCGCGGTCCTCGGGGTCATCTTAGTTCCGGTCTTTTTGAGTACATTGCTTGACCTATTTCAAAAACCGGACGATATAACGCTCAGACAGCACCTGCCAGAAGTTTCTCACTCATTCGTCCGCCACACTTCCCAGGCAGTGTTTACATTTGCCTGCATGCCCTACGAGGCATATTTTAGTCTCGACGCAATTCTTCGGGTAAGTTGGAGAATTCTCTTCTCGCAGCGCCGGCTTTTGGAATGGAACGCATCAAGCGAACACAAACACCTAGGTAGGGCTGATCCAAGCGAATCTTTCCTTTCCATGTGGCCTGCTCCTGCTATTGTCCTCGGTGTCCTGATCTGTCTGGCTGTAATGAAGCCAGCCGCTCTTGGAGTAGCTGCTCCAGTCTTGCTGGCATGGCTGGCGTCACCAGCCATCGTTTGGTGGATCAACCTCCCGCTCATGGAGCGTGCTGGAAAACTATCTCTTTCGCAAACCATTTTTCTTGGAAAACTCGCTCGCAAAACCTGGTCATTCTTTGAGAAGTTTGTGGGCGCGGAAGATCACTGGCTCCCTCCAGATAATTATCAGGAGGGTCCGGCTGCCGCCATTGCTCATCGTACTTCGCCCACCAACATGGGATTGTCGTTGCTTGCCAATCTTTCCGCTTACGACTTTGGTTACCTTTCTGCAGCACAACTGCTCCAGCGTACCGAAGGTGCATTCGAGAGCATGGGGGCATTAGAACGGCATAACGGGCACTTTTATAATTGGTATGACACCCTGACGTTGAAGCCGCTTTTGCCGCTCTACATCTCCACTGTAGACAGCGGAAATCTTGTTGCCCACATATTGACTTTAGAGCCTGGGCTTACAGGCGTAGCCGACCAAAAGATTCTCGCACCGCGTTTGTTCAGCGGTCTTCTGGATACTCTGGGGATTTTTCTGGATGTTTCGAGCAAAGCAGCTACTGATGACAATGAGCAGACAAAGGCATCGCTTGCTGATCTAAAGGAGGAACTGGAAGGCTATTGCGTCACTCCGCCAAGCGGCTTGGCGGGGGCTCGCTTATGTCTGGAACAGCTTGCGACCAAAGCTGTGCTAATGGCAGAGAGTGTGAAAGACCGGCCTGGAAGCCTGATTGCATTGTGGGCCGATGCTCTTGCCAGACAATGCCAGGCCGCCTTTGACGACTTAATTTTTCTCGCACCATGGACTGGGATCACAAACGCTCCTGAGGAATTAAACGAACAACTAAGCAGGATTCCAACCCTGCGTGAGCTGGCAATGTGGGATCTGGATCGTCTCACTGTCATCGATCAATCGCACGATACTGATAAAAATCAACTGCGATGGTTGGCTGAGTTAAAGCCTCTTGTCAGGGAAGCAGTTCATCGCGCAAAGACTCGGATGGAAGAAATTGAACGGCTCGTTTTACAGTGCAAAGACTTCGCTCGGGTGAAGTATGACTTCCTCTATGACCCTCAGCGTCACCTGATGACGATCGGATATAACGTAGGCGAACGTCGCCGGGATTCAAGTTATTACGATCTGCTGGCATCGGAAGCAAGATTAGCCAGTTTTGTGGCTATCGCTCAGGGAGAGATCCCACAAGAGAATTGGTTCTCTCTGGGTCGCCAGCTCACTATCTCTTCCGCCGGGCCAACCTTGCTCTCATGGGACGGCTCGATGTTTGAGTACCTGATGCCGTTGCTGGTCATGCCGAGTTACGAAAATACTTTACTGGATGAGAGCTACAAGGCTGTGGTGAAAAGACAGATCGAATATGGCGTGGCACGCAAAGTGCCCTGGGGTATATCAGAGTCCGGATACAACTTGGTGGATGGGCAGATGAATTATCAGTACCGGGCCTTTGGCGTGCCTGGTCTTGGTCTGAAGCGTGGATTAGCGGAAGATGTGGTCATTGCGCCTTACGCTTCTAGTTTGGCGCTGATGGTATCTCCAGAACAGGCGTGCGCCAATCTGCAACGGCTGGCAAATGCTCATTTTGAAGGCCAATATGGATTTTATGAAGCTATTGACTATACGCCATCGCGAGTGCCTCGCGGGCAATCGAGTGTAATTGTGCGGTCCTATATGGCCCATCACCAGGGCATGAGCATGGTCGCTCTGACCCATGTCTTGCTTGATCGGTCGATGCAGCGCCGATTCGAATCGATCCCGATTTTCCAGGCCACGACGTTGCTGTTGCAAGAGAAAGTTCCTAAAGCAGCCGCAATCTATACAACGCCAGAGGAGCTAACGGAGACGCACAAGGTTGATGAGGGACTGGAACCCTCGGTGCGTGTGTTTCATTCGCCGAACACTCCCATTCCGGAAGTGCAGTTGCTTTCGAATGGCAAATATCACGTAATGGTCAGCAACGCCGGCGGAGGATACAGCCGATGGAAAGACATGGCTGTAACCAGATGGCGTGAAGACACCACACGCGATTCCTGGGGAGCTTTCTGCTACATCCGTGACGTTGCAACGGGAAGGTTCTGGTCGGCGGCGCATCAACCAGCGGCGAAGCCGCTTGAATCCTATGAAGCCATCTTCTCAGAATCCAAGGTAGAGTTTCGTTGCCGTGAAGGCGAGTTGGAAGCTCACACTGAGATTGCAGTTTCACCCGAAGATGACATAGAGTTGCGACGCGTTATGCTCACCAACCGTGGCCGTAAGCGCAAGGTCGTTGAGCTAACAAGTTACGCGGAAGTTGTTCTTGCTTCAGCCGCTGCGGATGTGTTGCATCCGGCCTTCAGTAATCTCTTCGTGCAAACGGAGATACTGGAGCAACGCCGCGCAATTCTGTGCACGCGGCGGCCACGATCTCTCCAGGAGCAGGCGCCGTGGATGTTCCATTTAATGGTTGTGCATGGGACTGCTATTGAGACAGTCTCGTACGAAACCGACCGCATGCAATTTATCGGGCGAGGAAAAACAGTAGCAAACCCCGAAGCGATGAATGGTTCCGCAAGATTGTCCGGCAGCCAGGGTTCAGTTCTTGATCCAATCATTGCCATCCGCTACCAGATCACCCTGGAGCCCGGACAATCCGCCACCGCCAATCTGGTTTCTGGGGTCGGCGAGACCCGTGACCGTTGTATACAGTTGGTGGATAAATACCAGGACCGTCATCTGGCCGACCGCGTATTTGATCTGGCATGGACACACAGCCAGGTCGTGTTGCGGCAACTGAATGCCACTGAGGCGGACGCGCAGAGTTTTGGAAGGCTCGCCAGCTCCATTCTATATGCCAACCCATCGTTACGAGCTGAACCTTCTGTCCTCAGCGGCAACCATCGCACTCAGTCCGGCCTCTGGGGCTATGCGATCTCTGGTGACCTGCCTCTTGTGTTGCTGCAAATTGGCGATGCAGCCAATCTTGAGCTGGTTCGCCAGCTCGTCCAAGCGCACGCCTACTGGAGAATGAAAGGACTTCCCGTTGATCTAGTGATCTGGAATGAAGATCGCGCAGGGTACCGGCAATTACTGCAAGACCGAATCATGGACTTGGTGGCGGCTGGGGTGCATGCCGGCACTGTGGAACGCGGCGGGGAGATTTTTGTTCGCGCAGCGGAACAGATATCGAATGAAGACCGCCTCCTCTTTCAAGCGGTTGCGCGGGCCATCATAACGGACGAGCGCGGATCATTGAATGCTCAGCTTGGCATACGCCGGATAGCCGAACCTGAAGTTCCGCGCATACGGATCAAAAGGGCGACTCGTGGCGAACGTATTCAGCGGCAGGAATTACCGTCTCGTGATCTGATTTATTTCAATGGCCTGGGTGGATTCACCCGTGATGGACGTGAATACGTAATCACGATGGCGCAAGACCAGAAAACACCCGCGCCGTGGGTGAATGTGATAGCAAACCCGGAGTTTGGCACAGTCATCTCCGAGAGCGGCTCTGCCTATACATGGGGTGAGAATGCTCACGAATTCCGCTTGACTCCCTGGCATAACGATCCGGTAACAGATGCAAGCGGAGAAGCATTTTTTCTGCGCGATGAGGAAAGCGGCATTTTCTGGTCGCCATCACCTCTGCCCGCCCGCGGCACGGGAACTTATGTCACTCGACATGGTTTTGGCTACAGCGTATTCGAACACACGGAAGATGGAATCGCCTCGGAATTGCAGGTGTATGTTGCATCGAATGCTGCGGTAAAGTTCTCCGTTCTGAAGATAAGCAACAATTCCGGACGTCCTCGGCGGCTTTCCGCAACCGGATACGTTGAATGGGTACTTGGAGATACGCCGCCAAAATCCAAAATGCACGTAAGAACTGAGGCTGATCTGGCTACCGGAGCGCTGTTCGCTCGCAACTCTTATAACTCAGAGTTTCCTGACAGGGCCGCTTTCTTTGACGCAAATCAGACAACGCGGACAGTCACTGGAGATCGCACAGAGTTTTTGGGGCGCAACGGCACACTTTCAAATCCAGTTGGAATGTATAAGCCACGTCTCTCTGGAAAACTTGGCGCCGGTTTGGATCCTTGCGCCGCCATCCGTGTTCCGTTCGAGTTAGCGGACGGGCAGGAGCGAGAGATAGTGTTCACTCTGGGCGTGGGGCAAAGCACAACCGCAGCCGTCGATTTGGTGCATCGTTTTCGTGGTACAGAAGCAGCTCGTACTGCATTGGAAGCAGTGTGGCATTACTGGACACATACTCTTGGCGCCGTGAATATAGATACACCGAACCAATCCATCAATGTAATGGCGAATGGGTGGCTCTTGTACCAGACATTGGCATGCCGTCTTTGGGCCCGTAGCGGATATTACCAATCAGGCGGTGCTTTCGGTTTTCGCGACCAGTTGCAAGATGTTATGGCGCTGATACATGCTGAACCAAGTCTCATTCGCAAACAGCTTTTGTTGTGCGCTTCTCGCCAATTCCGCGAAGGTGATGTCCAGCATTGGTGGCATCCTCCCGCAGGCCGAGGAGTTCGCACTCATTGTTCAGATGACTATCTGTGGTTGCCGCTCGTGTTATGCCGCTACGTCTCCAGTTCCGGCGATACTGGAGTGCTGGATGAACCCGTAGCCTTTCTTGAAGGCCGTCCTGTAAAAGCAGAAGAGGATTCTTACTACGATTTACCCGGCCAATCAGACGTGACCAGAACCTTATACGATCACTGCGTACAAGCGATCATGGCCGGTCTTAAAAGAGGTGAGCACGGTCTTCCGTTGATCGGCTCTGGCGATTGGAATGACGGCATGAACCTGGTAGGTGAACGCGGCAAAGGCGAAAGCATCTGGCTGGGCTTTTTCTTATATGAAGTATTGACGCGCTTTGCTGAACTGTCCGGCCACCGCGGTGATGCAGATTTTGCCAAGCGATGCGAAACTGAAGCTGCACAGTTGCGCCAGAGCATTGAACAAAATGGCTGGGATGGCGAATGGTATCGGCGCGCTTATTTCGATGATGGCTCGCCTCTTGGGTCAGCTTCGAATCCTGAATGCCAGATCGATTCCATCGCTCAGAGCTGGTCTGTGTTGTCGGGCGCAGGTGATGCACAACGGTCGCGGGAAGCCATGGATGCATTGGACAAGCAACTTGTCGATCGGGATCATGGCTTAATCAAACTGTTGACTCCGCCCTTCAATAAATCTGATCTGGATCCCGGCTATATAAGAGGTTACGTTCCTGGCGTTAGAGAAAACGGGGGACAATACACTCATGCTGCCATCTGGGCGGCCATGGCATTCGCCAGGATGGGTGACAGCACACGCGCATGGGAACTGTTTGACATGATTAATCCGGTAAACCATTCCTACTCGCGCGAAGATATCGCTATATATAAAGTGGAACCCTACGTAATGCCAGCTGATATTTATGCCGTAGCGCCGCATACAGGGCGTGGTGGATGGACGTGGTACACAGGATCCGCTGGCTGGATGTACAGACTCTTGGTTGAATCCTTATTAGGCTTGCGGCTGGAGGTGGACAAACTCCATTTTGCCCCGTGCTTCCCAGCAGACTGGAGCGAATTCAAAGTGCACTACCGATTTCAGGAGACCGTTTATCACATTACGATCCGGCAATCTTCCGATCACGATGGCGACGTAAATCTGACGGTGGATGGCACAGTCCAAGATGGCAAACCCCTTACCCTGGTTAACGACCTTCAGGAGCACTTTGTTGTGCTGACTTTTGCGCTTGTGGAAGCAGACAATTACTCTTCAACGGCTTCTTGATCTGCGGATTTGCCCCGTATATATTTGCCATATCTGTATTCAGGCTCGGGGTTGTAGGTAAATCTGTGACACCGAAAGCCTCCAACTTCAATAGAGCTCAACAGCCTTCCACGAACGGCCTGCAACAGGTTCAATATCAATCACTTAAGAAAAACAAGATTTAACAAGTCTCAATAAGCTTTGGAATCTGGTTCGGGACCAGGTGCTCTACTCGGTGTTCCTCGCGGAACTCCTTTAGATTCAATATCAGAAAACTTCTCGGTGTTGAACGCCGTTGAAGCGTGAGGCTTTCACAGCTACAAAATCCACTACAGTTACCATACGGGGCTGACTTCGGGTTTAAATCTCATTGAAGACAAAACAGGTTAGACCGTTTCCGATCAGGTAAATCCTCTGGGTTTGCACCAGGTGCTTTGAGAAACGATTTTTTCGATACGAAGCGGTATCCTGCTTTTTTAAGGAATGCCGAGCTCGAAAGGGAGACTATAAAGGGAGACTATAGTGACGATTGCGTTCTGCGGAGCATATGGGGCAGGCCTCGTAAAAAAATACGCTGGCCTTCCCGTGCGAATTGAACTTAATAAAGTGCGAGGTCAAAATCATTAAATTTGCGGCCCTACATCTTCCTATTCGGGCCGGTCGACCCTTGGTGACTGCTAATAGAAATTTCTTAGGAGATGGATCGCACGGCGACTCTTTAGAGGGTTCTTTAACCTCGATTCGCTCCTAGAAATACGTTCCTTCGCAGCTATGCAGGCACATTCATCCGGCAGTCGGCTGCATCACTGTTGAAGCCGCTCTAAGGCGCAGTCTCTCATGGAACGCCTGGGCGCCGCTTCGCGGCACGAGGGGGAGTAAGAATTGCAATGATAGAAGTTTTCTTTCATCATAGCGTTCAGGCAGATGTTGCGCCTGATCCAGCGCGTTGGCCAGAGTGATGTTGATCAGGGCCGCCAGCTCGGATCTGTCGCACCGAAGGCTTGCTGAGGTGATGCGGTTGACTAGCACAAAATCCTCGGAAGCATTTTCGGATGAACTGAAAAGACGGAATTGGCTCGGTCCAAGGAATTGGCTTCCATCAGGACCTTCGGCATGTGCTCTGATACGCGGAATCTCACTTTACTTGTTGCCGATACATGTCGTCATCGAGTGTTTAGCAGTTAATTGGATTGATGGTCACACAGATGTAATTTGCGGAGGCGACAAGAGCCAACAGCCAACAGAGAACGAGACCGAAAAGGTAGTTGAACTTAATGAGCCTACGTCTCTCGCGCTCTACGAACCACATCTCATCGACAGCTCATCTTTGACACTAATTCCAGGAGACTTGTGGAATTGGGCCTGACTGGCGGCTATCCCAGAAGTCTCATTATCGCAGACAGAAGAAGTCATAGCGTTCGGCGTTTGATCGAGATGGGCGGAAGCCCGGCGATGTTGTCACTTACACATGTACGCATCCTGGATACGGTAGGCGATGGAATTGCCGCCGAAGTCTCCGTAATGCTAAAGGAAAATAAGATGCCCGATGAATTACGACAGTACCGGTGCTTGAGCCAAGTCATGTGAGCGTTTCCTCTAGGGGAGACTTTAGGTGTTTAGCGCAGATCTAATTAGCGCTCTTGCTGCTAAGCGAGAATTTGCCCGGTCCAGTCAGCGCCAATGTGACTAACACGAAGCAAAACAGAATAGATCTGACTGGGAATCCATCCCAATGTTGGCCCATTCGAAGTTCGCTATATGCAGCCCAGGCCCAGCTTAAGGCGAGGCAGCTGGCCGCAAGTCGAGTAACAAGGCCAAAGAGCACTAAGAAGCCGCCAATCGAAAGGGCCACGAGCATCCACCAGCCCCTAGGTTGATCGGTGAAGATGTTTGCGGCTTGTGTCTGCGGTAAGGTGAAAAGAAGAAAGGATGAAACGGCTACCCCAATGCGGAGGAACAACAAGCCGACATCGAGCTGCGGCACCGCCACGCGATTCATCTCTCTCCTTTATTTCCGCGAGCAAAGTCTTTTGCGCCGATGGGCCATTTGCCACCTAAGAAAACGGCGATCACTTCCAGCAGGATTTTGGGCTGGTCCACAAAAGTTGCATGTCCGGCATTCGGAATTAACAGCAGTCGCCCACCGGGGACCGCTCTTGCCCACTCACGGGTCGAATCGAGTGGGACGTTTGTCTTCTCTCCCTCGATCACGAGAATTGGCATTCTCAGACTTGCCAGCGTTGGCCGGAGGTCGAACTTGCCCAGCGATTCAGTAACCGCCGTATTTACAGCGGGAACTTTCTTCAGTGCAGCCGGAGGAACATTACACATCTCCGACCAATCGGTGTCATGGTTGACTGATGTAAAAAGATAGGGCTTAAAGGTGATACGGGTCTCTTCCCGACAGATGTCAATCAGTTCCTGGTCGTTTGCCGTACTACTTTCCTTGTCGAGCTCATCCAGCCGAGTCTGGTCTTCGGCGCTAATCAGTGACGAGATTTTCTGTTCGCGTTCCTCTGAATATGGGGTAAGTGCAATCGGCATAGGGTCGAGAAATACGATCCGAGATACGCTTTCGGGGTGTTTCTTGGCGTACAGAGCTGCGAGTCCTGATCCCCAGGACAATCCAATCAACGACATCTTTTCAATGCGGAAGTGGCGCCGCAGAGTTTCAAGGTCGAGGACATCGGCCGCTGCTGTCAGCAGGGCTGGATCTTTTACCAAGTCAGAACGCCCCCCACCGCGCTGGTCATATAGGATCAGGGTATGCTGGTCGCCAAGTGGTACCATTGCATAACCTCCATCCCCCATGCTCAAACCTGGGCCACCATGCAGGAAGACGATGAAGTCTGGGCCGTTTCCGATCGTGCGATAAAAAAGACGCACGCCATTGGCGCTCGTGACATAACCTTCCTCAACCTGAGGCTTTGGGGATTTTTCTTGTGCCCTGACCTCAGCCGACCACGGCCTGAGCAAGCACGTAATCAAGATCAGGGCTATGAGATAGCGCTCTTTTTGGCTCATTTTGATTTCTTGGCGGCAAATGTTGCCGGTCTTGAACTTGGATTGCAGCCACCTGTCAACGGAGAGTTTGCCGGGCCCGGTCAGCAACAATGTAACGAACATGAGGCAGAAGTAGGCGGCCGGGTACCAATCTTCATGAGCCTTAATACTACAAAGGGTGGCGATCGCAAAGCCACAGGAAAGACATGATGCTGCCAGCCGGGCCATAAAGCCGCAAGCGAGCAAAAAGGCGATCACTGATTCGTTTACGGTTTGCAGATATGCCACCAACACTGGCGCTGGCAAACCGACGTTTCGATTGAAATCGACGAACGACCAATGGCCGGTGTGTATAAAGGACATTGCATCCTTGATCTTCGGGAGGCCGAAGATTAACAGCAGCGAGAGTCCGGATCCAAGACGCAGGAGCAGCAAACCGGCATCGACGCGTGGCGTGGATAGGCTCTTGATGCTCATTTGAGGGGGCCAGATTCGAGTTTTCTCTTCGCGGCGGACTGAAGAAGGTAATCGATGGAGAACTTCCCTGGTCCCGTCCACACCAAAGCAGTGAACATCACCAGATACAGAACCGCCCGGAGTGGTTCTTCATGTAGCCGCATGCTCACATAGAAAGCGCCCGTCATACTCAAGGCCGCCATAAAGCTGGCCAACCGGGTTAGAAATCCGCAGGCCACCAGGAGAGCGCCTATGGACTCACAGAATGTCGCGTAAAATCCCAGAAAAACAGGAAACGGGAATCCCATCGTTTTGATGAGCGGAGCCAAACCTACATTGGCCATTGGCTGGCCGCTGTGGACTAGAACTGCGTAGCCCAGGAACTTCCGCCATCCAAAGGTCGCAACCAGGAACAATCCTGCACCAAACCGCAGGACGAGCAACCCGGCATCGATGCGCGTTACACGAAAACCTTTATTTTCCATAAGATCTCAGGCGCGGAGCCAAGCTGGTTTATTGCATTTTTTTTCGCGAACCGGGAGCTTCGAATGATTGCAAGAAATTGACGATCATGGATGTCATAGCAATGATTGAGTATAGTTTGACAAAGAAAAAATAAACAGAGAGCGTCAGCGACTCCCTCAAAAGCGCCTGCTAAATCAACTGCCTGGTAAGCATCTGCAATTCACTTCTGAGCCATAGGTTTGTCTGCAACATGGATGCGGTCTCCTAGTCCTACGCTATTTCGTCTCTGAGAAAACCTCCGAGTATCATTATGGAACGTTTATACCATTATGGGAAAAATACTGTTTTCGCGGAATAGTTTGTAAATTAGCTGCAACTAGAGTTTTAAAATACAACTCTAAAAATATGATACTCAACATGGAAGCTGAAGTGATGCGCAACTCGCGATAATCGCCAAGCTATCCCTCAAATCAAATGACGCTGTTGCAAGTACCCGATCCTTGGATCCAGCCAATGTGTATAAACTTCGAATCACAGTCACAAAGTCAGTTATTTATTTTGCGAGCGACTCTCGAAAGGAAATGAAGGTAATTACGCCATGCCTCTGGGAAGAAATGGTTCAGAGCTGAAGATTGACGCGAGACTCTCGACTCATGGTGCCGCTTCCCGGAGCATCATAGAGCTTTTTGAGGAGCAGGCAGAACGCAGGCCAACTGCACCCGCTGTCATTTATGGTGAAGTGGAGTTTACATACCAAGAGTTAAACCTGCATTGCAACCGGATTGCACATTATTTAAGGGCACTAGGTGTAGGGCCAGAGAAACGTGTCGCTATTTGCATGGAGAGTTCGCCGCAGATGCTAACAGGTATGTTAGGAGTGTTGAGAGCGGGAGCCAGTTTCGTCCCTCTGGATCCCACTTATCCTTCCGAACGGCTGTCTTACATGATGCGGGATTCGGTGCCCCAGGTGTTGTTAGTAAACCGAAAACCACCTTTGGAACTCGTGTCACAAAATGTAATCCTTGTAGATCTAAGCGCAGAGCAGGAGAAGATTCAGAGAGAAAGCAATGAGAGGCTGGAGAGCTGGATAGATCCAAGAAACGCAGCTTATGTCATATATACATCGGGCTCTACCGGTTCACCGAAGGGAGTGGTCGTAGAGCACGTTGGTCTTGCGAATTTGGCGCGGGCACAAAAAGAAGTATTTAACATAAGGCCCGGAGACAGAATATTGCAATTTGCGTCATTTAGTTTTGATGCTTCTGTCTTCGAAATTGTAATGGCGTTAAGCTCCGGGGCAACGCTGGTCATGGCAGATAGGGAGCAGCTAATGCCGGGGCCGGCGATGATCGCATTACTGGAATCTCAATGTATAACGCAGATCACCGTGCCACCCTCAGTGCTTCGGCATTTGCCTGACGCGTCATTGCCGCAATTACGCCAGATCATTGTGGCTGGTGAAGCCTTTGACGCGCAACTACTCAAGAGATGGTGCCAGGGCCGGCAGGTTTTCAATGCATATGGACCCACAGAGGCGACTATATGGGCCAGCATCTCTCAGTGCAGGGCAGAAGACGAGCAGATCAGCATTGGACGGCCAATCTCGAATACACGCTTGTATGTCTTGGAGGATGAAGAGAGAGCTCTTCTCGCAGAATCTTTGACTGGCGAGATCTGCATTGGCGGGCAAGGCGTAGCGCGAGGGTATTCGGGCCGAGCTGATCTCACCGCTGAACGATTTGTTCCCGATCCGTTCAGTAGCGAACCAGGGAACAGGATTTACAGGACAGGCGATTTGGGCCGCCGCGGTCCAGACGGAACAGTGATGTTTTTGGGCCGAAAAGATGATCAGGTGAAGCTGCGAGGTCATCGAGTCGAGTTGGGAGAAATTGAAACGGCATTGGGAAGTTATCCCAAGGTTTTGGCGGCAGTCGTTCTGGCTCAAGATGCTTCGAATGGTGACAAATTGCTGGTCAGTTACGTAATGACTCGCGAAGGACAGGTGATTGGCGGCAACGAACTGAGGCACCATCTGGCCACTCGGCTTCCTGCGTACATGGTTCCTTCGCAATTTGTAATGCTGAACGCATTTCCACTCACCAGCAACGGAAAGATTGATCGCAGAGCGCTGGGCGCGAGCTGGGCTCCACCGGAACTGCCATATCGGGAGCCTCAGACGGCAACAGAAAAGGCTTTACTCTATGCATGCTCTGGCGTTCTGGGTTTGTCGCATGCATCTCTCAATTCTACTTTTATGGAGCTAGGGGGGAGCTCACTCAACGCGGCTCGGGTGGTGGCCGCTATTCGGAAAGAGTTCTCAGTTGAGATCCCGCTTAAAGACCTTTTGAGTGCGAGAACTTTACATGAGCTAGCCGGAGAGCTGGCACAAATCCAACCGTCAGCTCCGCCGACCCATTTACAAATCAAGGCAAGGCCGCGCACGCAGAAGTTGCCGCCGGCTTCATTTTCACAAGAACGTGTCTGGTTTCTCAACCAGATGGACGATTCCAGCCTGGCATACAACGCCAATGCAAAAGTTATTTTCTCCGGCGAACTCGATGTCAAAGCACTGACGCGCGCGTTAGGCCAAATTGTTGAGCGTCATGAGATGTATCGCACAACATTCACGGAAGTCGAGGGACGCTTATTTCAAAAGATCCATCAGCCATGGCAGGTTGATCTCAGAATGGTTGATCTCGTGGGGATTGCTCCATCAGATCAAGCTAGACGTGCAGAAGAGGTATTCAGCCAACAATCTCGAAGGACGTTTGACTTGACGGAACTCCCGCTGGTGCGGTGGAGACTGATCCGTTTAGAGGACAAAAAGCACGAGCTCTTTGTCACCGAGCACCATACACTCCACGACGGATGGTCTTTTAATATCTTCATGAAAGAGCTCACGGAACTGTATAGGGCTTACGTGGCGAATGCCATCCCGCGAATCAGTGCATCGCCGCTGCAGTTTGCTGACTTCGCACAGTGGCAAAGGGAGTTCGTGGAAAGCGACACTGCCCAAAGCCAACTGGAATACTGGAGGAAAACTCTGGTTGGTGCTACTCCGCTTTTATCCTTACCGTATGATCATCCCCGCCCGGTGGTGCAGGCCTACAAGGGCAGTGTTGAAGTTGTGGAAGTAAGCGAAGAACTTCGGCAGTGTTTGTCTCTTGCGGCGCGTAACGGACATGTAACGCAATATATGCTGTTTGCTGCGGCATTCCAAGTGTTGTTGTTCAGGTACACCGGGCAGGAGGATTTTTGCATAGGGACGGCAATCGCCAACCGGCGGTGGGCAGAAACAAATGATCTGATTGGAATGCTAGTGGACAACGTCACCCTGCGTGCCCGGATCGATTGCGAAGCGACCATCGCCGATCAAATCCAGCAGGTCAAAAAAATCGCGCTCGAGGCTTATGCACATCAAGACATTCCTTTCGACAAAGTAGTCCAGGCGGTCTCGCCGCAACGCGATCTCAGTTACAACCCCATTTTCCAGGTGATGCTCAGCTTTCACGATTCACCAATGGAATGTTCCAGCCTGGGGGATCTCACCATTAAGGTTGACCCAGCTCTGAGCAATGGTTCGGCAAAGTTCGATTTGAATGTAGTAATGATTCCAGCTCAAAACAATGATCCCAATTCTCCTGCCAGGCTTTTGTGGGAATACAACACTGATTTGTTTGAACGTGAAACCGTGCGCCGATTGGCGAAACATTATCTGCGGCTGCTGGAAGCCGCCGCACTGCTGCCGGACCAGAAACTAGCGGAAATCAGATTGCTGGATGACGCAGAGTACAGTCAGATTGTTTGGGACTGGAACCGGACGGAAACGCAATGCACGCAACAATGCCTTCACGTACTTTTTGAACAACAGGCAGCACGAACACCGCATGCCGTTGCCGTGAGAGCTGAAGTGCAGGAACTCAGTTACAAACAATTAAACGAGCGCGCGAACCAGGTCGCACGTTATCTGCAAAGGGCAGGCGCTGGGCCGGAAACATTGGTGGGAATCTGCATGGAACGCAGCTCCGATTTAATTGTGAGTTTGCTCGGTGTTTTAAAAGCAGGGGCAGCGTATGTACCGCTCGATCCAGCCTTACCCGCTGGCCGTATCAGTTACATGCTGGAGGACTCGCGGTCGCCCATAGTGCTGACCCGGAGCGCGCTCCTTGCCGGCTTACCGCAAAGCCACACGCAGATGCTCTGCCTGGATGAGCATTGGAAGCAGATCGCGGAAGAGGCAACGGACAATTTAGGAAACGTAAGCCGTCCTGGAAATCTTGCGTATGCGATCTACACATCCGGTTCTACAGGGAAGCCTAAAGGAGTAATGGTCCAGCATCAAGGCCTGATTAACGTTCTCAACTATTTTCGGGAAAAGCTGCACGTCACGGAACATGATGCAGTGCTGGCCACTACCACTCTTTCGTTTGATATTGCCGCTCTCGAATTGTATTTGCCATTGATTGCTGGAGGGATCCTGGTACTGGCCGGTCCTCTGCAAAGCGAAATACAGCACTTGGCCGCCAAAGTGGAGCAGGAGCACATAAGCATTCTGCAAGGCACACCCACGCTATGGAACCTTCTGGCTGCACAGACATGGGAGCTGTCCGCAAAAGACTTGAAGATATTGTGTGGCGGCGAAACATTGGAAAAAACAACAGCGGAGCGTTTACTCCAAATCAGCAAAACTGTTTGGAATGTATACGGTCCCACGGAAACCACGGTGTGGTCATCAGTTTTTGACGTTCGTTACGCGCCAGAAAATACCGTCTCTATCGGGAAACCAATCGCCAATACGCAGATGTACGTGCTGGACGACAACATGCAGCCCACGCCTCTGGGAGTGATTGGTGATCTGTATATCGGTGGTATGGGGCTGGCGCGGGGATATGTGAATCGTCCTGACCTGACTGCCGAAAAATTTGTTCCCGATCCATTTGCCAGAAAAGAGACGGGGCGTCTCTACGTTACCGGAGACTTGGCGCGATGGAAAGCTGATGGAAACCTGGAATTTGCAGGCCGCAAGGACTACCAGGTGAAATTGCGCGGCCACCGAATTGAACCAGGCGAGATCGAAGCTGCGCTGCTGGATGATGACGACGTAGAGCAAGCGGTCATAGTGGCTAGGGAAGATGGACAGGGCGACAAAAAGCTTGTGGCCTACATTGTGACAGCGGCAGAAAAGAAGGTGAGCACCACTAAATTGCACGAGGTACTCAAATCCAGGCTTCCGGAGTACATGGTGCCTTCCCACTTTGTCATCCTGGACAAGCTGCCGCAGACGACCAACGGCAAGATCGATCGCAAGGCTCTACCCGCCCCTGATCCTACCCATCTTATGGCAGGGCAGCCCTATGTAGCGCCCCAGAAACCGGTCGAGAAAGCCATTGCCCAAATATGGGCATCTGTCTTGCACTTGGAGCGAGTCGGAATCTATGAAAACTTTTTTCAACTGGGTGGACATTCGCTGCTGGGTACGCAGGTGATCTCCCGTGTGCGTAAGGCCTACCACGTTGACCTGCCGTTACGCAGCATCTTCGCAATGCCTACCGTCGCACAATTCTCTGAAGCCGTGGAAGACGCAGTAATCGAGAAGTTGGAAACACTTTCGGAAGAGGAAGCAGAAGAGTTGCTTGGGGCCTCAGCGCAGGCAGCAAGAGAGTCTTCATGACAAGAGAAGTGGTAGAACAGAGGAAAAACCGTCTTTCAACTGCCAAGCAACAGCTATTGAGCAAATTGTGGGATTCACCACCTGCCACAACTCTGGCCAGTGGCACGATTCCCCGTGGGATGAAACAGCCCTGGTATCCAGCGTCATTTCAACAAAGGCGGCTTTGGTTTGCCAGCCAAATTGACTCAGACGTTGCCATCTACAACCTCGTGCGCGCTTTTCGGCTGAGCGGCCCGCTTGATATGGAAGTCTTGAAAAAGAGCCTGGAAGAACTGATCGGACGTCATGCAATTTTACGGACAACCTTCAGCATGATTGAAGGCGATCCGGTACAGGTTGTGAAGGACATGGTCGAACTGCCCTTCTTTTACGTTGACCTGAGGGCAATCGGAGCTCAAACCCGCGAATCAGAAGCTACGGCACTTCTCGAGAGAGAAGCGAGGACGCGGTTTGATCTTATCGCAGGACCCCTGATCCGGTTCAGTGTATTGCAATTGCAAGACCAGGAGCATTTGCTGATCGTTGCAATGCACCACATTCTGACCGACGACTGGTCTATAAGAATTTTCTTCCGGGAGCTATCCGCGGTTTATCACGCTTTCCGAGCCGGCCAGCTTTCGTCCCTTTCTGAATTGCCTATCTCCTACACAGATTTTGCGATGTGGCAAAACAGTCACGCGGAAGACCAGGAAAATGCGTCGCAGATTTCTTACTGGCGGCAGCAACTTGCCGGCATTTCGCCCTCTTTGAATTTGCCCACAAAACCAAAATTGCCAAAACACAGTCATGCCGGCGCCCGATTGTCTTTCCCAGTGGCCCAACCTTTGTGGCGAGCACTTGAGCAGCTCTGCCAGGCTGGGAAGCACACCCTTTTTGAGGTGCTGCTGGCAGCCTTCCAGGTCCTGCTCGCCTATTACACGGGTGACGGTGATGTCGTTGTGGGCACGATCGTTTCCAGCCGCGACCGTGAAGAACTGGAACCATTGATGGGTTTTCTGGTGAACACGCTCGTCTTGCGCGGAAACATATCAGGAAATCTCAGTTTTACCCAGGTGCTAAGACAAGCGCGGGAAACACTGCTCGATGCGCACAAACATAAGCAGCTTCCTTTTGAACTTCTCGTCCGTGAGCTTCAGCCGGAAAGAACAAATATACATGCGCCTCTGTTTCAAATCATGTTTTCCATTCAGAACTTGAGCGATTCTGACCTTGTTCTGGAGGACATTCGCGCAGAAGCGGTTCCGGTTGAATATGGATCTACGGTATTCGATCTTAATTTTGTTCCTGAGCGAAGCGCGGATGGGCTGAATCTCGCACTGCAATACAACACCAGTGTTTTTGAAGAGAGTACGATTCGACGGTTCGTGATCCATTACCAAAAAATGCTGGAGAGGCTTGCTGCCGCGCCGGAACAGCGCGTATCTGAAGTGTGCGTTTTGAATGATTCTGAGCGGCGGCAGGTGGTAGAAGAATGGAACGACACACAACAGCAGCTTCCAGAACTTTGCCTGCATCAGCTATTTGAAGAGCAGGTGCACCGCACTCCAAATGCTGTGGCACTGGTGTTTGCAGACGAGCAGCTTACGTATGCGGAATTGAATGCAAGAGCGAACCAATGGGCCCATTATCTTCGCGCCCAGGGAGTCCAGACGGAGACTCCGGTCGCCATCTGCTGCGAACGAAGCCCCGACCTAGTTATTGGCATTCTCGGCATTCTAAAAGCTGGTGGCGTCTACGTTCCATTGGACGCTTCTTATCCCACGGAGCGGCTCGGGTGGATGTTGGATGATAGCCACGCTCCTATATTGCTGACCCAGGAACGTCTGTTGCGAAATATGCCTTCTCACTGGGTACAGATGATCGCCATGGATACCGAACGCGACCGAATAGCCATGGAGAGTAGGGCTAACCCGACGCCCGCATCGGTTCCCGCTAATCTGGCCTACGTCATGTACACATCCGGTTCCACCGGAACTCCCAGAGGAGTAGCAGTGGAGCACCGCGCGGTTGCGCGGTTGGCATTGGGTACCCGCGCTTTCACCGTGGCACCCAGCGATGTATTCCTCCTGCTCTCGCCGGTTACATTCGATGCCTCTACTCTGGAAATCTGGGCCCCCTTTTTAAACGGAGCGCGGCTGGCTCTGTTTCCCACATCAACACCCTCGCCTGCGGAAATTGGCGGCTTTGTCGAACAGGTTGGAGTGACCGTGCTATGGCTCACTGCGGGCTTATTCCACCAGGTAATAGAAACTGAATTGCCCAGGCTACGTGGTGTACGGCAGCTATTGACTGGAGGCGATGTGGTTTCCTCGCGCCACGTTCGCATGCTGACACAAATGTTTCCAGAGTGTACGGTGATCAACGGTTATGGGCCCACCGAAAATACTACATTCACAGCGTGCCACGCCATTAAGGGTGATCCTGGCCCGCTGAACAGCTTCCCCATCGGCAGGCCGATTTCAAATACCACTGCTTACGTGCTGGATGCGCAGCTGAATCCTTTGCCGGTGGGAGTATCGGGCGAACTTTTTACTGGAGGAATGGGACTGGCGCGCGGATATCTGGGGTCTCCAGACTGGACCGCGGAAAAATTTCTACCCAATCCATTCAGCAAGATCGGTGGAGAGCGATTTTATCGCACAGGTGATCGTGTGCGCTGGCAAGCGGATGGAACTCTG
This sequence comes from Candidatus Angelobacter sp., assembly GCA_036496525.1. GTDB lineage: Bacteria > Acidobacteriota > Terriglobia > Terriglobales > Acidobacteriaceae > Angelobacter. The sequence continues at coordinate 7,342 of DASXKZ010000138.1, read as the reverse complement.
GAGTTTCTAGGTCGGTTTGATTTTCAGGTGAAGTTGCGCGGCTTCCGCATAGAACTGGAAGAGATTCAGACAATCCTGGAGCAGGTGGCCGGAGTCCGCCAGGCGCTCGCTATGTTGCGCGAATACGCCCCCCAAGACAAACGTCTAGTGGCCTATGTAGCGGCCGAGGCGGGCACACCCGCTGCTGATGAAAGCTATCTCCGCAGTTATATGCAAGAACGGCTACCGGAGTACATGGTGCCAGGCGCGGTCGTAATCATGGGCGAATTGCCGCTCACGCACAACGGCAAAGTTAATCGAAGGGCGTTGCCGGCTCCTGAGTATGGCAATAAGAAGACTGCGGGATGCGCTCCACGTACCCCGGCCGAGGAGATCGTGGCAGGAATATGGTGCGAGATCCTGAAGCTGGATTGCGTCGGTATTCACGACAGCTTTTTCGATCTTGGGGGCCACTCCCTGCTGGCCACGCAGGTGATTTCGCGAATCCGGCTGACATTCCAGGTGGAATTGTCGCTGAGCGTTTTGTTTGAGAATCCCACGATAGCTACATTCGCAGAAAGACTTGAAGAAGAAGTTCGCAAAGGGAAAAAGAGCGCAGTGCCACCGATGCGACCTGTAAATCGCGAGGGCCCTTTGCCGTTATCGTTTGCACAACAGCGGTTGTGGTTCCTGCACCAGTTGCAACCGGAGAGCGCTGCCTACAATGTGCCCATCGCTTTGCGGTTGCAAGGAGAAATTCGATTGGAGATGCTGGAGCGGGCTTTCACCGAACTAGTTCGCCGGCATGAGATATTGCGCACGCGCTTGGAAATCGTAGAGCAGGAGGCAAGGCAGGTGATTACCCCTGCAGCACCCGTGCAATTGCCGCTCACGGATTTGTCAGTGCTATCCGCTGACGAGCAGGAAGCAGAGGCACGGCTGCGGATGTGCGAGGAAGCCAGGACGCCATTCAATCTTGCGAATGAAACATTAATCCGCGGAAGGATCTTGCGCATCACTTCCACCGAGCATGTGCTGTTGGTGACGATCCACCACATTGCCAGTGATGGATGGTCTATGGGCATCATGATGCGAGAGATTACCTCCCTGTATGACGCCTATAGCGCCGGGCAGGAATCTCCGCTCCCGGAATTGACGCTGCAATATGCTGACTACGCCGCAATGCAACGTGAATGGCTACAAGGCGAGGTGCTGGAAGAACAATTGTTGTATTGGAAGAAGCAGTTGGCGGACTTGCCGGGATTGGAAATTCCCACTGACTACCCACGTACCAATCTTGGCAGTGAAGCAGGCGCCGTCTTGCAGTGGACACTAAGCGAAGAAGTCAGCAGGCAATTGAAGGAACTAAGCCGTCGTGAAGGCGTGACGTTGTTTATGACGATGCTCGCTGCTTTCCAACTTTTGCTGTCACGGTACAGCGGGCAAGAAGATGTGGCTGTGGGAACGCCCATTGCGGGCCGCCGCTGGGCGGAGACAGAAAGCCTGATTGGATTTTTTGTTAACACCCTGGTCTTGCGTACCGACACGAGCGGCACGCCAACTTTCCGGCAAATGCTTGGGCGGGCCCGGGCCACCACCTTGGGTGCTCATGCCTACCAGGACATTCCTTTTGAGAAGCTGGTGGAAGAGTTGCGACCGGAGCGCGACCTGAGCAGAACGCCGCTTTTCCAGGTTCTGTTCGTATTCCAGAATGCTCCGGAAGCAGAATTGTATCTCTCAAAGGTAAAGATATCACGCATAGAAATTCCCTTAGAGGTAACGAAGTTCGAACTCGCTCTGATGGTAGCCGAGCAGGGTGACAGCATCAAGGGAGCGCTGGGCTATCGCACTGGACTTTTCGCAGAAACACGGATGAGGCGCTTTCTCGGCCATTGGGAAAATCTGCTAACAGAGATTGTTAGCGATCCGCAAAAATGTATCAGTGATCTGCAATTTCTAAGTGCGGCGGAACGCCAGCAGTTGCTGATCGAGTGGAACCGGGGCGAGAGAAGTCATTCTGAGACCAGGCTTTTGCAGGAGGTCTTCGAGGAGCAAGCACAAACAAATCCTCTGGCAGTTGCCGTTCTATTTGAGGGGCAGCTGTTGACCTATGCCGAGCTGAACTGCCGGGCCAACCAGCTTGGGCATTATTTAAAGAAGTCCGGTGTTGGTCCTGAGGTTCTGGTAGGCGTATGCATGGAGCGAGGTCCCGGAATCATCGTTGGTGTACTAGCAGTGCTAAAAGCAGGCGGAGCCTATGTTCCGTTGGATCCTGATTATCCCGAAGACCGCATCAGCTACATGGTGCAAGATGCCGGAGTGAAGTTGCTCATCGCGGATACATCAACAGAATCCAAGGTAGCTCGCTGCATAAGCAAGCTGGTTAATCTGGACAGCGATTGGGAAGAAATCAGCCGGGAAAGCCAGTTCAATCCCAAACCTGAAGCAACGACAGAAAATGTGGCTTATGTGATCTACACTTCCGGTTCCACGGGCAGGCCTAAGGGAGTGGCGGTGACGCACAGCAACGTGGCGCGTCTTTTTACTGCTACCCAGCACTGGTTTCAGTTTTCCCGGAGCGACGTGTGGACAATGTTTCATTCCTACGCTTTTGATTTCTCCGTATGGGAGATATGGGGAGCACTGTTATATGGAGGTCAGCTGGTGGTAGTTCCGTATCGAGTAAGCCGGTCGCCTGCTGCGTTTCGTGCAATGCTTATAGAAGAAGAAGTAACAGTACTCAATCAGACGCCCTCCGCCTTTCGCCAACTGGTCCAACTTGAGGAGACAAGCGAAGCAACAAATCAAAAATTGACTTTGCGGCTCGTGATCTTTGGCGGAGAAGCACTCGATACACCCATGCTGCGTTCGTGGTTTGCGGGCAGGGGAAACCAGCCTCCGCGGCTGGTGAACATGTACGGAATCACTGAGACTACAGTACATGTCACATATCAACCGATAACAGCAGAAACGGCACAGGATCACGTTAGCGTGATTGGCGGCCCAATTCCCGATCTGCAGGTATTTTTGCTCGATCGTTATATGCAACCTGTACCCATTGGAGTAGCTGGGGAAATGTTCATTGGCGGCGCCGGCTTGGCCCGAGGTTATCTCAACCGCCCAGAACTGACGGCTGAGCGTTTCGTGCCCAATCCTTTCAGCAGCTGTGAAGGGGAGCGTCTGTACCGCTCAGGAGACAAGGCCCGATTCCGCGAAGATGGCGCCCTTGAATATCTGGGGCGGATTGATTTTCAGGTGAAGGTGCGCGGATACCGGATTGAATTGGGAGAGATTGAATCAGCGTTGCAACAGTGCCAGTCCGTCCAGCAGGCAGTCGTAGTGGCGCATGAAGACCATTCCCAGAAGCGGCTGGTTGCTTATGTAGTGAAGAAGGCCAGCCACGAAGATTTGCGTTTAAGCGACCTGCGCAGACATCTCGAGGAGCGTTTACCAGCCTACATGGTCCCTGCCGTTTTCATAGAATTGGCGGGGTTTCCGTTGACGCCCAATGGGAAGGTAGACCGCAAGGCGTTGCCCAATCCCGGCACCCAGGATCGCGTGAGCGAAGCGGTTTTTGTTGCGCCGCAAAACGAATTGGAGAAAACCGTCGCTGCGATATGGCAACAATTGCTGCACCTGGACAAGGTAAGCGTGTTCGACAACTTTTTCGATTTGGGCGGCCACTCCTTGTTGATTATTCAAGTCCATGGCGCGCTTCGCCAGATAAACCAGCCGGTTTTGATCACTGATCTGTTCAAGTTCCCTACTATTGCCTCGCTTGCGAAACATCTTTCGCAGGGCCCTGTCCAGGAGCTACGCAGCGAGCTAAAAGAAGATGCTGAATTAGAAAGACTCAAACGGGGCAAACTGAGGCTCGCAACACGGCAGCGAAAGCCCCTGCCAGTCAGCCAAGGATTTCATGAGGACTCTCTCTAGCTCGTCTGCATTTTCATATGAGATGCGCAGTTCTGACATTGCCATCATAGGCATGGAGTGCCGCGTTCCAGGCGCGAATAATACAGAACAATTCTGGCAGAACCTCAGTAATAGTGTTGAGTCGGTTGTTTTCTCCAATGACGACGAATTGCGGGATGCAGGCGTACCGGAAGAAATGTTCCGGGATCCTCGCTTTGTACGTGCCTGCATGCCGCTAGAAGGAGTCGAGCTGTTTGCCGCCACGTTCTTCGGTTTCAGTCCAAGAGAGGCGGAAGCGCTAGATCCGCAGCAACGTTTCTTTTTGGAATGTGCTTGGGCAGCGGTAGAAAATGCGGGCTACAACGCTCATTCTTACCTTGGTGCTATTGGCGTATACGCCGGAGTAGGTGGCAATGGTTACGTTTCCCGCGTGCTGGCCAATGAAGGACTTGTGCAGACACTTGGCAGGTTCTCTATTCTTCTGGCCAATGACAAAGACTCGCTCGCAACCAGCACCGCCTACAAGCTGAATTTAAGAGGCCCCAGCCTCACTATACAAACTGCCTGCTCAACTTCGCTGGTGGCGGTACATCTGGCTTGCCAGGGTATATTCGCTGGTGAATGCGATATGGCGCTTGCTGGCGGCGTCTCTATAGACGTTTTCCAGCGGAGGGGATACCTCCATCAAGAAGGAGACATTCTGTCTCCGGACGGCCACTGCCACGCTTTCGATACTCGGGCGCAAGGCATTATTGCCGGCAGCGGAGTCGGCGTGGTGGTATTGAAACGACTCGAAGAGGCGCTTGCGGACGGTGATTATGTTCATGCAATCATCAGAGGATCAGCCATCAATAATGACGGTTCGGTAAAGGTAGGATATGCCGCCCCTAGCGTTGAAGGGCAGAGCCGAGTCATCAGGGCAGCGCAAACCGTCGCCGAGGTTGAAGCGGAAAGCATCAGCTATGTGGAGGCTCACGGCACCGGCACCGCTCTGGGCGATCCCATTGAGATAGCGGCACTTGAGGAAGCCTTCAGGGCGTATACGGACAAAAAACATTTTTGCGCCATTGGTTCAGTCAAGACCAACATCGGACACCTAAATTCGGCTGCGGGAATTATCGGCCTTATCAAAACTGTTCTCGCGCTCAAACACCGCCAGATCCCTGCGAGCCTAAATTTCAAGACTCCTAATCCCAAAATCAATTTTGAAAAGACTCCTTTTTATGTGAATACAAGTCTTACCCCCTGGCAGGGATCGCGGCCTCTGCGTGCCGGGGTGAGTTCGTTTGGAATGGGCGGGACGAATGCGCACGTCATTTTGCAAGAGGCATCTGAAATACCACCAACTGATGACACACACTCTGCCCAGTTGTTGGTGCAGTCGGCGAAGAGCGCGGGTGCTCTTGAGAAGGCAAGCCACGCACTATCTGAACACCTTGCTTGCCACCCGGAGTTTTCCCTGGCTGACGTGGCTTACACACTTCAAGTGGGTCGCAGGGCCTTTGATTACCGTCAAATGCTGGTGTGCAATTCACGAGATCAGGCCATCAAGGCCCTTCAAGGAATGGATCCGCCAAAGGTGAAGATCGCGATTGCCAGTGAAGGTGAACCGAGCATCGTTTTCCTTTTTCCGGGTCAGGGAACTCAGGCTGTGAATATGGGGCGTGAGCTTTACGAGCGCTACGCCATCTTCCGCAGGGTGGTTGACAATTGTTGCGAACAGCTCAAACCCGTCTTGAAGGCTGACCTGAAGCACTTGATCTATCCTCGCCCTGGCAACGAGGAACAGGCGCGGGAGCAGTTGCAGAAAACAGTCATTGCTCAACCATCATTATTTGTCATCGAATACGCGCTGGCCCGATTGTGGATGGAATGGGGCGTGATTCCCCAGTTTGTTATCGGCCACAGCGTGGGTGAATATGTGGCAGCATGCATTGCCGGAATTATGGATGAGGAAGATGCTCTGCGCCTTCTAGCTGCGCGCGCCCAACTTATGCAGAGCATGCCTGCCGGAAGCATGATAGCTGCACAAATTACCGAAGAGGCAGCGCTGAAGTGGGTAGGACCGCGTCTCTCTTTGGCGGCCGTCAACGGTCCAGACCAGTGTGTCTTCTCGGGTGCTGCAGAAGCAATAGAGGAACTTGAGAAACAATTGCAGAAGGAAGATATATTCTGCCACCGTTTGCTTGCTTCTCATGCATTCCATTCGCAAATGATGGAACCTGTACTCGACCGTTTTGCCCGTGAAGCTGACAGAGTTCGTCTGCGGGTGCCACAAACTCCATGCATATCGAATGTGACGGGCACGTGGATGACTTCACGCGAAGCGCTGGACCCAGGATATTGGGTGCGTCACCTTCGCGAACCTGTGCGCTTTGCCGCCGGAATACAAAAAATCGTAAACCCGTCAGCAAATCGGATCTTCCTGGAAGTTGGCCCGGGACAGACTCTGTCCAGTCTAGTGCGGCGCAATTCCGGCAGCGGACCAACCGCTGCAACGTTAGCCTCATTGCCAGTCAAAGGCCGGGAGCGAGAAGAAATACCGTTCATTACCGAGACGGTTGGCCGGCTGTGGTTGGCCGGAGCAATGGTGGATTGGCAGGCTTTCCATCGCGGGAACACCGGCCGCCGCGTGCCTTTGCCTTCCTATCCGTTCGAAAGAGCGCGCTACTGGATCGAGCCAAATGCTCAGGCGAATGACGTGCACTCATCGTTGCTTACCCAGCGCAAAGCAAGCGTGAGTGATTGGTTTTACCTTCCCTATTGGAAGCCCTCAATCCTTTCGCTTCATGGTCGAAGAAACAAGCCAGGAAATGACTGGCTGGTTTTCATGGATGAAGAAAACGTGTCCATGGAACTGGTCCGGGAATTGACAGCGTGTGGTGAACGCGTTTGCACCGTGCGAGTTGGAGAAAACTTTGCCGAAGATACAGACACGAGCTACAGCATTCGTCCGGGACATTTGCAGGATTATGAATCCCTTCTGGCTGCCCTGCGGAGGAACAATAGATTGCCAAATCAGATTCCCCACTTGTGGGGTGTTAGCTCGGGTCACAAACAGTGCCTTGGTAAACGTTCTCCATACCTAGGCTTACAGAGCCTGCTTTTAGTCGCTCAGACCTTCGGCCAAGAGAGTGCGGCACGAAAGACTGAGTTGATTGTTCTTTCGAACAACGCGCAGGCCGTGACCGAGGATGAGCGAATCAGCCCCGAAAAGGCTGCGGTGATCGGGGCTAGTCGCGTGATTTCGAAGGAATATCCAAATCTGATTTGCCGCTGTATTGACTTTGCCGTACCCCAGCAAAGTTCTCAACAACAAAGAGTAGTAAAGCAGTTATTGGCGGAGATGGCCTCTGGTTCTTCCGATTGGCTGGTGGCATATCGTGGCCAGCAACGTTGGGTGAGAGATTTTGAAGCGGTGCATATTGAAAAACAGCAAGGGGACACG
>DASXKZ010000137.1:0-44642 GCA_036496525.1 Candidatus Angelobacter sp. | reverse complement strand
GACGCGTCGCCGGCTGGAAGACCTTACGCAGGTTGCGGCTGGAAAAGACGGTATTATCTCGATTTCTGTGGATGACCGGTCTCCCGGCCGTGCCGCCGAAATGGCCAATGCCTATATCGATGAACTGGAGAAGCTTACCCGCACGCTGGCCATTACAGACGCAGGCAAGCGGCGCATCTTTTTTGAGCGTGAAGTGAAAGCTGCCAATGATGAGCTGGCTACGGCTGAGTCGCAACTTAAGCAGACTGAAGAGACCACCGGTATCATCCAACTGGATAGCCAGGCCAAAGTGATGTTGCAGGCTTATGCCGATCTGCGCGCCCAGGTGGCCGAAAAACAAGTCGAAGTCCAGTCAATGCGCTCATTTGCAACTCCGGAAAACCCTGACCTGATTCGCGTCCAGCAGGAGTTGGCCGCGCTGCAGACCCAGCTTTCACGCTTTGAACGCGGGCAGGGAACTCACTCTCCCACAGATCTGGCGCTGGAAAAAGTGCCGGGCGCCGGGCTGGAATACGTGAGAAAATTGCGCGAAGTAAAGTACCGCGAAACATTGTTTGAACTGCTGGCCAAGCAATATGAAGCCGCGCGCATTGACGAAGCGCGAGACGCCTCAGTGATTCAGGTAATGGATAAAGCCATCGCGCCGGAAAAAAGGTCCTGGCCAAAGCGCGGACTGTTTGTTCTGGCCGTCACGTTGTTTGCTTTGCTGCTGGGCATTCTGCTGGCTTACCTCACTGAGGGACTCAAACGGACCAAAGAAGATCCGCAATTTGCCGCAAAATGGCATTTGCTCAAGGCTTATCTGTGGAGCGGAAGCAAGCTTTAAACGCCCGCTGTCTTTTTCCCGGATATTGCTCCCGGCTTCCCCTTACTCATCCTTGGACTTGCCTTTTTTGGACGGGAGACGCTTTTGCACGGGGACAAGCTTGAAAATCTCTGAAGGCGATACGGCAAGGCCGTGAGAAAGCTGGAGAAGCCCGTCAAACGAGACAGTTTGCTCTGCGCGTTCGATTCTCCCGATCTGGTTCCGGTGAAAGTCACACATCTCCGCAAGCTTCTCCTGGGAGAGATGCCGTTCAATCCTTAACCTTCGGACCTGTTTGCCGAACAAAACCAATGCGCTGGGCACGCGATATAGGGTCTTTCGGCAAGCCGAACAAATCTACACCTTGATTAGATGGCATCTTGATTGGGTGTATAATTCGCTGCGACTCTATGGCTTTGAATATACCAGAGATCACCTACGTTACCTGCTTTACCGCGGACGATGGCGTTTACTCCTGCGGACATCTCCATCCGACTGTCCGCGAGGCCATGAACTGCCTTGTCCCGAACGGCGGGAGCTTTATTCGTGCCCATGACTCCGGTACCTTCCGTTCTCTTTCAAATCGGGAATTTATCGACTTTCTGGAATCGTTGCAGGAGATGCCCTGGAGTTGGCGCGCTCGAGATCAAGAAGATGCACTGTGCATTTCCGCTCCTTTAAGAGCCAAGTAAAAGGCGCTTAGGTTGACTCATCTTGTTCCCGCCTGTTTAATAGGCATAGATGTGGTTTGCCAGACCAATTTTGGTCGCGGTACTGGGCTTGGCGTTTGCGGCTTATGGATTTGACTGCTCTCCCATGACGTCGCCTGACAAGGCCATGGAATGCTGCGACTCAATGAACTGCTCCCATGGAATGCATGGGCAAGACTGTTGCCGGAACATGCCTTCCATGCATGCGCCTTTTGTGCAGCCTACATCAGTGCATGCCGGTGCGTTCGCCCTACTTGCTTTTGCTGTCCAGCCAGCTTCCATTCATATCGGTTCTTTCGATCATGCGGATGGACGCGCCGCTTTACGCTTCCACGATCCGCCGCTGACTTTTGATTCGTCCGCTCCTCTTCACCTTCGTATCTGATTTTCCTCCAGTCGCATGGCGGCTTCAGGCATTTCTGTGCCTGTGATCTGTTTTCTTTTCTGGAGGAAAATTTGTGCTATCGCGAAACCGCATTCTCATATTTCGTTTCTGTCGCATAGGACTATTCCTTGTTCTCTTATGTAGTGTCTCCCCTCTAAGAGCACAGGGGCCGGCGCCGGAAACAGCTCCACCGCTTTTTCCGGGCGGAGGACTCATTTCTTACAATTCCACTTTCACCACACGCGGCACCATGCCGCAGTCATCAAGCGCTATCCGCGCCACTGCACGGCCCACATTTTCCAATGAAGCCGATATCAATTTCACCTGGGGGTTTTACAAAGATTTTGACCTCACTCTGATCCTGCCCATTGTGACGAATCATTTTTCGTCTCCGGGAGCGTCTCAGGTCAGAGGAACAGGATTGGGCGATCTGCTGGTCTTGGCAAAGTACCGTTTCTATCGGCGTGATTCGCCGCGAGGCACCACGCAGGCCTCAGTCACGCTGGGGCCAAAACTTCCCACAGGCAGCACCAATTTAACCGGTAGAGGCGGTCGGCGGCTTCCGGTGGGATTGCAGCCCGGCTCCGGATCTACTGACTTGTTTCTTTCTGCCAACTGGACATACACCGGACTTTTCAACCTTCGTCGCTTAGTGGCCGATGAGGATTTTCATACTCTTCTCCGATCAGAAGGCAGCCAGGCTACGCGGCTGGGCAGCGATCTGGAATCGCGTTTCTGGCTCTCTTATCGTCCTTACGAAGCAAAGAACGGAGAGCGTGAATGGTTTATCGGCCCAGCTCTCACCTTGCTGCATTCGCGGGACGATCGCATCGACGGAGTCAAACAGAATGGGAGCGGTGGAAATGCGTTGCTGGCCGGCGTCACAACTTATGTCGGCCTGCAAGCGGGTCTGCATGCATGGTTGGCGGCAGATTGGGACATCGCTCATTCCAACGGTGGGCTTTATGCGCCTGTCCGCCGCCACATCAGTTTTGGTCTTACACAACAGTTTCGAATTCATCTTTAAAAGGAGGAACATCTTGAATATCAAAAAATTAATCATGCTTGTTCTGTTTGGTTTTATGTTTGCCGCGCCCTTTGCCCAGGCGCAGATCACGCACGTGGATATGCGCGTTGAGGGCATGACTTGAAACTTTTGAGCCTACGGGGTGAAACAACACCTCGGACGCCAGTCTGGCGTTCAAAAAGTTGAAGTTAGCCTGATCGATGGAAAAGTTGACGTCACGCCCAAAGAAGATGGGCAAATTGATCCTGCCCAGCTTCTCAAAGCAACGTATGACAGCGGAGTTTCAGTCGCCGAGATGGATGTGAACGTACGGGGGAAAGTGGTGAAAGACTCGTCCGGCAATTTCGCTTTGCAAGTCAGTCCGAATCGGTCTTACCAGTTCACGCCAAACGAGTTGTCACAGGGACTTGAATCGCTGGCCAACTCGCCAACAGTGGTCACCTTGCGCGGCCAATTATTTAAGAAGCCTGCGGGAAAAAAGAAATCGGACAATACGCAGCCATTGAAACTTACCGTACTGGAAGTGCAGAAGAAGGAATAAATGCTGAAACAATTAGTGTTTTGCCTGTTTCTTGTTGCGTCGCGGCTCGCCGGAGTAGAACAAGTTCCGGCTAGTCCTGCGCAGCCAAAACCTGCGGCAATCAAGGCAGGAGAGATTGGTTCGCTCCTGCCTGACTTTGCCACGCGCGATTTAAAAGGACGCCGGATTTCTTCCGCCGATCTGCGCGGCAAGGTAGTGCTGATTGATTTCTGGGCCACATGGTGCCAGCCCTGCAAGAAAGAAATGCCGGGATATCAAAAACTGGCGGTTCGCTATGGAGCGCGGGGATTCGCGGTGATTGGCCTAAAGCTGGATATCATGGCAGACACGGAAGAGCCGCGCGGGTTTGCCCGGCGGCTTGGTATCCGTTACCCGCTGGCCGTTGCGACCGATGAGCTGAAAGATAAGTTTGGCGGGATTGAAGGACTACCCACGACACTTATCTATGACCGGCAAGGTATTCTGCGGCAAAAAATTATCGGGTTCGAATATACGGATGTCATAGAGAAGGATTTGAAACCACTTCTTTAAAAGCGAGAACTTGCGGAATCGGTACTGTGCTGTCTTGAACACTTGACTCTACTGCGGCGTGTTATGCTTGGATTGTCTGAATGTGTCGAGGGACTTGCGAAGCTAAAATTCGTAATCTCTTTCTTGAGTTCACCGCCGGGCTAAGCCAAATCGAAACGATCCCATCCAGCCAATTGGCATTCTTCAGCCCGCGTGTGCGTCAGCCGGTAGTTTTATGGCGCACGAATCGGCGACATCCGCCATACCAGGAGATTACCGAATGAAAAAACTGCTTATACCAATTTCCATCGTGCTAGGCTCACTGTTCGCGCTGGCACAGACTGATTCCAGGCCAAACAACTCACTTCATCGCATCAGCGTTGTTACGCGGACCACAAGCGCGGTCAATTACAGGCATAAAGGCAAGAGCACGCATGTGAATTTCAAGGGCACCAACCTCATGCCAGAAGGCGGCGGCAATGCCGAAGTCAAGAGCAAACAGGGTGCGATTCACATTGAAGCCGAGTTCAGCGGTCTGCAGCCTGCGGGCAGGTTTGGTCCCGAATATTTGACCTATGTTCTTTGGGCGATCAGCCCTGAAGGGCGTCCGGCGAATCTGGGTGAAGTCCTGCTGAATCATGAAGGCCATAGCAAGCTCAACGTTACGAGCAACCTTCAAACATTTGCCTTGATCGTCACGGCAGAACCGTACTTTGCCGTCACGCAGCCCAGCGACGTTGTTGTCATGGAAAATGAAATACGGAGCGACACCAAAGGGACGGTTGAGCAGGTGGAAGCGAAGTATGAGCTGCTGCAACGCGGACTCTATGAGAGCGACATCAACCCCGCCGATATGCAGCCCATGAAGGGCGGAAGTAAAACTCCTCTTGAACTCTATGAGGCGCGCAATGCAGTCCGCATCGCCAAATGGACTGGCGCAGACCAATATGCGTCCGACACATTCAAGAAGGCCCAGGCCAGCCTGCAGAACGCAGAAAGCCTTCAGACTGGTAGCGAAGATAAAAAAACTGAAATCTCTGTCGCCCGCGAAGCGGTGCAGACAGCCGAGGATGCGCGCGTAATAACAGTCAAGAAAATGGACGATGAACGCCAGGCTAATGAGCGCCAGGATTCCGCAAATTCCGTAGCCCGCGCGGGCGAACGAACCGACAGAGCCAACCGCCAGAGAGACAAAGCTCGGTCCGACACAGCCCAGGCCCAATCCGACACTGCACGAGCGCAATCCGACACGGCCCAGGCCAAGTCCGATACCGCGCAGGCCCAGTCTGACATGGCACGCAACCAGGAACGCAATGCTGACGACCAGCGGAATTCCGCTGACGCCCAGGCGCGTTCCAAAGAACAGGCTGACGATGCGACACGGCAGAAAGAACTAGCCCAGTCTGAAACGGCACAGGCCAAATCTGATCGCGCACAGGACCAGGCGACTTCAGCCAATGCTGTGGCTGCCGCTCGGGCCGATGCTGATCAATCCCGCACCGCAGCGCAGCTTTCAGACCAGAGAGCGCAATCCGCAGAGAACGATAAAGCGGCAATGCGCGCCCGCTTGGAACAACAACTGAATTCCATTCTTCAGACCCGTGACAGTGCGCGCGGATTAATCGTCAGCATGTCAGACGTTTTGTTTGACACGGGTAAATATTCATTGATGCCGGGAGCCAGGGAGAAACTGGCCAAGGTCGCAGGTATCCTGCTTGCATATCCGGGGCTGAACATCGCAGTCGGCGGCTACACCGATAACGTCGGGAGCAATCAACTCAACCAAACACTTTCTGAGCGGCGCGCCGGATCAGTGCGCGACTACCTTGTGCAGCAGGGCGTCTCAGGAACGTCAGTAACCGCTACCGGTTTTGGCAACAGTGTGCCAGTAGCCTCCAACGAAAACGCCACAGGACGGCAGGCCAACCGCAGGGTTGAGCTTGTAGTGTCGGGTGAAGCAATTGGTACTCAGACGGTCCGTACTTCGGGAAACCTGCGGTAAGAAACAAATCACTGATAAATCGTGCCGGCGCGGGTTCTAAGCGGGGCTCGCGCCGTTTTTCCGTGCTTTAGGCATGGCGGAAATTTTATACGCGTTAGACGTTTTGTTAACCCACCCTTTGCGTCCACAGTCAATTGATTTGGATATGCAGTTTCGCAAGACGCAAAGGATGGTGCACCTAGAGTGCGGAGGTGCGGCAATTTTGTGCGCGCGCCTTATTTTGAATCGCCGGAATCGCGCGTCATTGCCGAACATCGCGCGTAATCAGGAAAAGCAAAAAACTGACCACTGATTCACACTGGCAACACTGATCGGAAAAATCGGGGGACCTAGAAAAAACATTTACCGCGGGTCAACGCGGATGTCGTGGATCAGAAGAATGGAAAAGCGCTGTAGGTCAAATTTGTGTGCAATATACTGTTTTCGCACTTGATTCGCCAAGAAGAATCGGCTAAGGTAGGCGCAGCCCTAAGGGGTGGAAGCTGGAAGATCTTTGAAAATTTAGCAATCGGCAATCAGTATTCAGCCGAAGCATATGCCGTCTGCGACCCTCTGCCTATGCGCTCAGCCTAGGGATCAGGTGGACGCGATGGGACCAACTGGGATGAACATAGGGGCAGGGGAGGGGTGGAGGGTTGTTTCTAGTGCTAGCTTATGAGCGAGCCATTAAAACCAATGACTTGAACAAAGTCATTACCGAAAGAGCAGCACGGTTTGCATTGGATTGAACGTGATTCAATCAATTTTGATTGAAAAGGGATGGAAAAATCGATGAACAAGGTTCGTCAGGCTACCAAACCCCACGCCATTCCCACCGCAGCGGCGGTGCTGAGCAGGTTTACCAGATCGTTATCGAGCCAGCCGCGGCGCTCAAACACTGCGCCTAATAAACTATCGATCACGATGCCGAAAAAGCCGGCGAGCACAATCGTCGCAAGCTGGCCGACAGGCACAAGACCTGTAGCGACGGCGGCTATGGCCACGCTGGCCGCGCCGAGCAAGGCAGCAATCGTACCAAAGAGGCTGACGCCTCCGTCAGTACCTGCGGGAACGGATTTGAAGTTTGTTACCAACAGCGTTTTGCCGGGGAAGGCCATGCCGATTTCGCTGGAAGATGTGTCGCCGGCGGCTTCAGCCAGCGCGGCCAGAGCCAAGACGGGCCATTCTCTAGCTGCTATGGCAACAACGAGTGCGGCGATGCCAAGATTCGCCATGGCTTGGGCGGCGGTTCGTCCGCCAGTGGGCTCAGCGGTACGGAGCTGCTGCTTGCGCTCATACCCTACCCGTGTGGCGACCAGCGTAACGGCAAAAACGATGAGCAGCGCCAGAAACATGCGCAGATCGCGGACAGCCATGATGAACGCGACGGCCGATCCGGCGAGCGCTCCGGTGAAATTTACGCCTCCGGCAAACCACGCCAGCACGGCGAAACCGGCGGTGATGGCGAGTGCAGTTAGAAATCGACGCCCACCAGGAGGGAATTCAGCGTGATGCAGCCATGCGAACACAAACAGAATGGCTGCGGCGAAACTCAGCGCAAGGAGGTCAGTGACACTGAATGAGCGAGATTTTGGCAGTGCGTTCCTCCCAGCGGCGGAAACGGAGCTGGCGGCATCAAAGCCCCTCAACGCATCGTACAAGAGAAAGGGCTGCCGTAAAACAGGGCAGCCTGCACCAATTCAAAATCCGGGGTGAACGCGAGTGGGCGCACCCTGGCAAAATGAATTCTTAATCAGGGGTGAATCGTTCATAAGGGGGAATCATGGCTGCATCTGTCTGGACCGGGTATCTGACTTTTGGACTCATTTCCATGCCGGTAAAGCTGTTTTCCGGCGCTCGCGGAACGCGCGTTTCGTTTCACATGCTTCATCGCACGGACAATGCCCGGGTAAAGCAACAGCTTTACTGCCCGGTAGACGAAGAGGTGATAGAACGTAACGAGATAGTCAAGGGCTATGAATTTCGCAAAGGCGAATACGTGGTCATCGAGCCGGAAGAGATCAAGAAAATCGAGCCGAAAACGGCCAAGGCCATGGAAATCCTTGAGTTTGTGAAGCAGGAAGAAATTGATCCTGTTTACTTTGAATCTTCTTATTATCTGGCTCCGGATGAAGCCGCCAAAAAGCCCTACGCGCTGCTGGTGAAAGCCATGAAAGATACCGGCTACGTTGGCATTGCCAAGCTGGCCATGCACAACCGCGAATATACGGCATTTCTGCGTCCATATGAAAAAGGTCTGATGCTGCACACTATGTATTACAAGGACGAAGTCCGCGAAGCGCCCGACTTTGGCACAGACCACGCCAGCCTGAAAGAAGGCGAGGTGAAGGTGGCGCATCAGTTGATTGAAGCCCTGGCTGCCAAGTGGGACCCGGAAAAGTATTACGATACGTTTGAAGAGAACCTGAAAAAGCTCATCAAGGCCCATATGGAAGGGAAGCAGGTTGTGGCGATTGACAAGCCACGGCCCGCGGCGCCGCCCACTGACCTGATGGCAGCTCTTAAGCAGAGCCTGGCCCAGATGGATGGCAAGAAGAAAGGCCCGCAACGCGTGGAAGCCGCCCAGAGAGAGTCAGAAATTGAGGTGAAAGGGAAGCAGAAGTCGGTGGCCGGAAAGAAGAAGCCGCCGAAGCGAGCTGCGTGAAGGACTGTAAAAACCTTGAAACGCAGAGGAACGGAGGAATCGGAGGTAGGGAGATCCAGGAGCCCTGAAACTCACGTTTGCCTTCTGTCAACGCCAATCTGCTCTAGGCGGCTTAGTCAATCAACTTCAGATCCCTCTGCTCCTTTCCTCCATGTTTCAAAGGTGTGCCTCATTCGCCTGCACCATGTTCTCTGGCGGTCTGGAGCGAAGCGACACAAACAAATGGTTTACAATAAATCCTTCGCAATAATTCAGCCTTTTGGCGTTCAACCGGTAGCACCGGTGGAGTTTGAATGAAGGTAAGTTTCAAGGCAATGTGGCTGCTGGCCAGCCTATGCGTTCTAATGGTCCTGGCAGTGGGCTGCAATGACACTTTACGGCAATTTATTGTTCCGGTTCCGTCCCCTACTGGCGATCCTGGAAGACTGGCGCACGCGATCACCTTATCGACCAATCCTGTGACACCCCCGAACAACGGCAGTGACATGCATATTAACGTTTCCGGGGATTCAAGTGTCGGGATCGTCCCCGTGGGCGTGAATCCTGTTTTTCTGGGTAAAACCGCGAGTCAGGTCTTCATCATTAACGGTGGCGATTCTGGGACGGGGATTCCTGCCACGGTTTCAATCTATATAGCCCTGCTTCCAGCGAGTAACGTTTCCACGGTCACGTTGCCTGCCACAAGCTCTGGCCCGGTGGCGGGCGCCACCAGCAGCAGCGGTAATATCTACATTGCCAACCGTGCAAGTAATAACGTGGACTTGATTGCTGCCGGTGTTTTTGCTGTTACAGCGTCCATTCCTGTAGGCACTGAGCCAGTGATGATCGCTGGGAATGGCGCGAACAATAAGATCTTTGTGGTGAACCATGGCAGCAATAACGTTACGGAGATCTCAACGATCGACAATACGGTGATTAAGACCATCCCTGTTGGTTCGCAACCGGTCTGGGCCGTAATGAGCTCAGACGGGCTGTTCGTATTTGTGGTGAACCAGGGCGATGGGACCGTGAGCGTGATCGATACGTCACTGGATATTGTTTTGCCCTGTGTTGTCGGCCCGTCCTGTCCATCTGGAAATGCGATCAAGGTCGGGACCACCGCAGCCCCATCACCAAACTTTGCTTTCTATGAGCCCACGCTGAAGCGCGTCTATGTGACCAACACGGGCGAGCCAAGTGTCACCGTCATCAAAGGCAATGGCTTTGACCTCGGCTCAAATCCACAGGTTTTGCCGGCTAAGATTGCAGATATTTCAAATTTATCGGGGCTCCCAACTTCTATTACGGCGCTAAGTAATGGTTCCAGAGCATATGCAGCTCTGGGCAATTGTCCGGTAGGAGTGAATCACCTTTCGCTACCGGATCCTGCTTCTGCCAGCAATGCCAGTCATTGTCCCGGCAATCTGGTCAGCGTGATTGATGCGGTTGGGCTGCGCGAAACAGGAACAATCGCAGTAGGAGCGGGCGCGGTCTCTATTGATTCTTCGGGTGATTCCTCGCGCGTTTATGTCATCGGCGCCAATGACGTAACTACCGTTCGCGACGATGTGCACGTGCCCAACTGTACTGATACGGCCTGCCTGCCCGGCGCAGTGCAGCCGGATAGGACTTTCCCAACACCTTCAATCTCCGTTATCAACACCGCTACAAACGTGGTTCTGGTGACGCCGGTAAATCCCGGCATAGTGAATCGTCCGCTTCCCACGTTTCACGTTCCGCAGCAGGATCCAACGTGTGTTCCCACAATTGATCCCAATTTCAATGATGACGTCCCGTTGCCTTGTCCGTTGCAAAATCCTTTTGTGGTTCGCACCTTCCCATAAGGACGTGATGGAGAAATGTTGAGGAATAAAAAAGGGCGGCTTTTTTAGGGCCGCCCATTTGGAGTCGCTAGGAGAAGGAGAATCTGGCTTAACTGTCCGTTCGACGCTTGCGGTTATAACGCATGGCGATGTTCATGAAAATGTTTCCGCTGTCCGTGTCAAAGCACATCACCAGCGCTTCCTGATCTTCACTGCTTTTTTCGCCAAGTTCATCGGCATGGATTACAGGCGGATAAATCTTGAACTTGAATCCCTGATCATTGAGCGCGGTAATGGCGCTGCCAATCACCATATTGGCCAGTTCGCACACTGTTTCACGCGCCACTTCGTCACTTTCAGGAACAGGCGATCCTGTAAGATAGCTCGCTACCTTGGCTGCGGTCGGCGTATCGATATCGAAAATAATGCGGCCTTCGATATCACCCTTGATCGTCACCATAGAAGCGGTGCCTTTGCGGCGATATGCCTCTTCGTCCATGGTCACGTCGCCCATACGAGTGGAGCATTGCAGTGTCTCCGCCAGCACGGCATCGGCCGCGTTGATGAACGGCTGAATCAGTTCAATCTTCATAGGGTCTCAGCTTTCCTGGGCCGTTGGTGTGGCCACAGCCGCGTCATCGCCCATTACGTACTTGATGACTTCGTAAAGTATTTCCGACTTCACCGGCTTCTGGACAAAGTGGCGCGCGCCCTTTTGCAGCGCCGCAACAATGTTTTCCTGGTAGCCGACGGAAGACACCATCACGATGCGGGCATTCGGATGCGAACGCACAATGCGCTCCGCCGCCTCAATGCCTTCCATTTGTGGCATGGTAATGTCCATCAGCACCATGTCAGGCGTAGTGCGATCGTATTCCGTGATTGCGGTGCATCCATCGCCGGCTTCGCCCACGATTTCGCCGCCGAAAGCCTCAACCATCTTCGCTACATTCTTGCGAGCGAAGACTGAATCGTCCACCACCAGATAGCGGATTGGCATGCCATCCTTGCGAATCAAAATTGGAAATGTTTCCATAGCTATTCTCCTTGCGACTCCCTACTAAACTTTTACTACCGCTCGAGCAATTTTTTCCGGATTGCACTGCATGGCCAGCGTGTTGGCCAGCATATCTAGCGGAACAATGCGCATTGCATGCCCGCGTTCCACGGCTGCCTTAGGCATGCCGAACACCGTACAGGAATCTTCACTCTGTGCAATGGTCAGCGCGCCCGCATCTTTCATCAATCCCAGGCCTTCGGCTCCATCGTCGCCCATGCCAGTCATCAGTACGCCCACGGCACGGCTGCCAAACTCCGCCGCTACTGAGCGAAACAAAATGTCTACTGACGGTCTGTGGCCGTTCGTGCGGGCTTCATCGGAAAGCACCACGGTATTTCCTAATGGCATCCGCCGGACTTTAATGTGGCGATCTCCGGGACAAATCAGCGCGCGTCCTGCAATCAGCAGGTCGCCAGACTGCGCTTCTTTTACATCGATGGCGCAGGACTCATCCAGCCGCCGGGCAAACATTTCTGTGAACCCTTCCGGCATGTGCTGTACTACAACAATCGTTCCAGGAAAATCTCCGGGTAGTTGCTGCAACAAATATTGCAATGCGTTTGGACCGCCGGTGGAAATTCCAATCGCCACAAGCTTGGTGGGCTCGCGTCGTCCTCTTAAGGGCTTTTTGTCCAGTCGCGGCCGGTCGAATGTGACAGGCGCTGGCGTATTGCGGACCTTGGTTTTAGCCGCAACTTTGATTTTGCTGATCAGGTCTACGGCAATATCATCCATGTGAGCGGAAGCGGCATCGCGCGGTTTGGCTACAAAGTCAAATGCTCCCAGCGCCAGGGCTTTGAACGTTGCACTTGCGCCCTCAGTAGTCAATGCGCTCACCACGATCACTGGCACGCGAAACCGCCGCGTGATCTGGCGCAGCGTCTCCAGGCCATCCATGCGCGGCATTTCCAGGTCCAGTGTCACCACGTCAGGACGAAGGTCTTCAATCTTCTTCAGTCCAAAAGCGCCGTCCATGGCCGTTCCTACAACTTCAATTTCGTTGTCCCGGGCAAGGATCTGTGGAATCAACTTCCGCATCAACGCAGAATCGTCCACTACCAGGACTCGCAATTTGCTACTCATGCTGTGGCCCCCACCATCTGTAACTTGCCTAGCTTCGCAACTACACTTGAGAGATTCAAGATCAACACCACCGTGCCATCGCCAAGGATGGAAGCGCCGCTGACCAGATCTGTGGCCACCAAATGATCGTCCATGGCCTTGATGACTAATTCTTCTTCGCCTACCAAATGGTCTACCACTAGGCCAAATTTGCGTTCGCCCGTGGAGATCACCACCACAAACATCTTTCCTGTTTCCGCCTGGTCTTTTTCCAGCCGATGGAGATGCAGCAACGCAAGCACTTCATTGCGGAGCTGCATGACATCATGCTGGTCTACGCGATGCAGAGAGTCCTGTGTGGTCCGAGTGATTTCCACCACTGAGGCCAGCGGCACGGCGTATAGACGGTCGCCAACGCGAAACAATAGCGCTTTGATGATCGCCAGGGTCAACGGCACTTTCAGGAAGAATGTTGTTCCTTTGCCGGCCGTTGTCCGAATGCTGACTGTGCCTTTCAGCTTTTCCAGCACGGTCTTCACCACGTCCATGCCTACGCCGCGGCCGGAAATAGACGTAACTTGCTGCGCGGTGCTCAATCCTGGACGGAAAATCAGATCGTTGATGTCCGCTTCACCCATCACGGCAACGTCGTTTTGCTTGATCAGGCCGCGTTCCACCGCTTTTGCTATTAGCTTGTCGCGATTGATGCCACGGCCGTCGTCGGTCACTTCAATAACAATTTCATTGCCCTGATGGTATGCATCGAGAGTTACTGTGCCCTGCGCCGGCTTCCCGTCGTTGATGCGTTCCGCCGGGGATTCAATGCCGTGGTCCACTGCATTGCGTACCAGATGGGCCAGCGGCTCAGCCAGCATGTCCAGAATGCTCTTGTCCAGATCGGTGTCCTGGCCGGTTACCACAAGGTTTACTTCCTTGCCACAGGATTTGGCCACGTCTCGCACCACGCGCGGGAATCTGCGGAAAAGATGTTCCACCGGCACCATGCGGATCTTCATCACGGATTTTTGCAGGTCATTCATGATCCGCGCCTGGAATGCCATGGCGTCAGAGAAGCGCATTTTCAAAGGATCTTTGGGATAACGTTTCTCAAATTCGTTGATTGCCTGATGCAGCATGCTCTTGGCGATAATCAGTTCGCCCACCAGGTTGAGCACAGAATCAATCCTCTCTGCGTCAACGCGTAGCAGCGTTTCTTGCATGCTGGCAAAACTTGCAGGCTGAGTGTCCGGCGGCATTTGCGGACTGGCTCTCTCAGCTCTTGGCGCTGCAATTTCACGTGCAGGCGCATGGGACGGAGCTGGCGTTTCTTCAGCCTGGATTGTGTCCTCGGCTTCATCTTCATGGGCTGCCGTCACGTGCTTCACAATATCCAGTACGTCATCCCCATGCTCCTGCGTGTCTCTAACTTTTTGCAGCAGGACTTCCCCCACCACTGACGGAATGCGGCATTTCTTTGCGATCCACTCCTCGGAATTGTTGCTGGCGATGGCCGCTTCCACTACGTCCAGATCGTTGCTGAGCGTGCTCTGGTCCGGTGCAACTGCCAGCAGCTTTCCGCAGTCCTGGAGGACGTTGCGAATCAATTGCATCGCCGCGCCACGCATCGGGCACAGTGGCTCTATGGAGAACGCCACGTTGTAAACGGTTTCGCCACGGCCCAGGGCATCCGCCACCACTATCTGCTCGTACTCGCTCCATACAAAGCGACCCTGTAGCTTGTAACGCACGGTATTGGCGGGCTTTCTGGTAAGCGAGACGATCTGTTCCTTCAGTTCTTCTCCGGCGGGCGGCTGCAGGTTGCCGCGATACGCAGAAAGCATGGAACTGAATGTGTCGGCGGCGATGAGGACCGCTTCCGCCAGCGCGGCCTTGCTCATTGCAGCAATATCAGGACGCAAAACGTCTTCCAGCGCATGCGCCAGTTCGCTCAGCTCTGTGTAGCCGCATGCGGCTGAATCGCCTTTCAGCGTGTGCACGGTGCGCCGAACATGGCGTAACACCTCTTCATCTTCCGGACGCTTCTCCAGCTCCAGCCCCTCTTCGTTGAGTGTCTGCAACAATTCCGTTGCGCTCTCAAAGAAGAGTTCGCGAAGCTCAGCCGCGTGATCGTCAGAGAAGAAACTCACCCTGCCACCTCGAGCCGCTGATATGCCGTGCCATTGTTCTGGTGCAGCATCCTGTATTTATCGGAGAGCCCAAAAAGGCTTTCCGCATGCCCGATAAACAAATAGCCTTCCGCGTTCAGGCAACGATAGAGCTTTTCCACAAGGCGTTTCTGTTCAGCTTCGTCAAAATAGATCATTACGTTCCGGCAGAAAATTATGTCATTGCGCTGCGGTAAAAACTCTGTCTTCAAATTATGGAAGTCAAAATGGACCAGGTCTTTCAGCCCTCGTTTGACCGCATAACGGTCGCCCACCTTGTCGAAATAGCGCAGGCGGTAGGCATAATCCACTGCGTCCATCTGGGTTTCTGAATAAACGCCTTCCTGCGCAGCGCGCAGCACTGTGTAGTTGATGTCAGAAGCCAGGATTTCCACTTTCCACGGCGGTGGAATCAGCGGTTTGGGGCTGGGCATTTCAAATGGCAGGGGATTGCGCAGGTAGTAATAAGCCAGTGCGTCGCACACCTGCATGGCCATCGTGTA
This sequence comes from Candidatus Angelobacter sp., assembly GCA_036496525.1. GTDB lineage: Bacteria > Acidobacteriota > Terriglobia > Terriglobales > Acidobacteriaceae > Angelobacter. The sequence goes on along the minus strand of DASXKZ010000137.1, from coordinate 29,426 downwards.
TGGTTCTTGTCCTGTGGAGCATCCCGCGCACCACAGGCGCAGGCTCCAGTCACGCCGCTCCTGCTTCCGCTTTAAAAGCTCTTCTAGGACATTTTTTTGAAACAATTCAAGCTGCGGCTTATTGCGAAAGAAGCTGGTTTCGTTCACCGTAAGGTTTTCCACCAGCGCGCTCATTTCCGCCTTGCCCTGGTAGCTGGTGAGCAGGCGATAGTACGCGTAAAAAGTATCCAGACCGCAGATCTTCAGCCTGCGTTGCAGGCGGTCCTGTAAAAAATGGGCCCGCCTTTCATCAAAGTACATGCCGCATTCCTGGTAGACCAGGGTTTGCAGCAGCTTGTATTCAGGTTCGCTGATTTGGATTTGAACACTGGGTGTGGCCATGGTTTCCCGTTTTCGTCCTAAGTGCCGGTTACAATCCAGCAAAGGCCGCTGCTGCGCGCGGTTCACTTGCTTCCGCCACACGCCGCAGTTCGCCCTTTTGCAGGATCCTGTTCAGGTCAATCAAAATGATCAGCCGGCCGTTCAGCTTTCCCACGCCGGTCACGTAATTGAGCTCGCCCTGGTCAAACACGGGCGGCAGCTCAATTTCGCTTTCTGGTATTTTCAAAACTTCTGAAGCGCTGTCCACGATCAGCCCTACCAGCTTCCCGTGCACCTCAGTCACAAGGATGCGGTTCTTTTTTGTGGGCTGGATATCTTTTTCTCCAAAGCGGCGCCGCAGGTCCACCACGGAAACAATTTTGCCGCGCAGGTTGATCACGCCCTGGACGCAGCCTGGTGAGTCCGGCACAGAAGTGATTTCCGGTACGCGCACAATCTCATGCACCAGCGCGATTGGAACGCCAAAAACCTCGCGCCCTACACGAAAGCCGACAATGTGCATTTCTTTGGACATCAGGGTCTCCTTCGGCTTAGTTGTAGTTCCCACCCGCGCTAGCGGTTGCATATTGCGGTGTCGCGGGGCCACGGCCGTTTGGCTCGTCTCGACGCTGTGCAGGCCGCGCATCGCGGACCGCCATGTTTTCCAGCACAAAACGGTCCATGGCTTCCAGCATGGAGCGCGACATTTTAGACATCTGCTCCGCCGAAGCTGCCAGCTCTGTCGATCCGGAAGAGGAACGCTGCACCAGTTCGCGCATTTTTTCCATGGCGCGGACTACCGCTTGTGCTCCCGAGGCTTGCTCTTCCACGGATGAGTTGATTTCATGCGTGATCTCATTCAGCCGCGTTGTGGCCTTGGCAATTTGCGACGATCCGTGCGACTGCTCATTGGTTGCCGCGCCAATTTCCTGCGCGAACTTGTAAACCTCAGACACCACGCTGGAAATCTTTTTCAGTGCGCCGCTCAGGTCGCCACCGAGTGAGAGGCCTTCATTCACAATGGTGGTGCTCTTTTCCATGTTGTCCACGGCCTTGCGCGCTTCTTTCTGAATGCTCTGGATCAGTTCAGAAATCTCTCGCGTGGACTGCGCCGATTTTTCTGCCAGCTTGCGTACTTCATCGGCTACCACGGCAAAGCCCAGGCCGTGCTCGCCAGCACGTGCAGCTTCGATTGCGGCGTTCAGGGCCAGCAAGTTGGTCTGCTCAGCCAGGTCGTCAATCACTTCAATGATTTTTCCAATATCATCGGCGCGCTGGCCCAGCGCGGAAATAATTTCTGCGGACGATCCAATGGAAGCATTGATCCGGCTCAGGCCGTCCGTAGCTTTCTCCATTGTGTTGATTCCGTTATGCACTTCGTCGCGTGAGCGTTGGGAAATATCCAGCAGGACTTTGGCCGTATCGGCAACGCGCTGGATTGAAGCCACCATCTCGTCAATGGAAGCGGAAGTTTCACTTACGTTGGAAGCCTGCATCTGCGTGCTCTTTACCATGTTCTGCACGTTGATGCTCATCTCATGCATTGTGCTGGTGACTTCGTCAATGGCTGAGGCCGCCTGTACGCTGATTTTTGCCGATTCGTCAGAAGCTGAAGCCACTTGATTGGAACCGCTTGCCACCTGCGCGGCACTGTCGCGGACGTTCTTTACCAGATTGCGCAGCCCGAGCGTCATCTCGCGGAAGGCTTTGCCCAGCGTATCGCGCGATGAGCGCGGGTTGATTTCTACCGAAAGATCGCCACCGGCGATCGCTTCAGAAATTCCTGCCATCTCACGCAGATAGAGCACCATATTGTTGAAGGTCCTGGCTAGCTGCGCGATTTCATCTTCGCCGTTGATTTCTACTTTTTGGTCCAGGTCTCCTGTGTTGCCGATCTGTCCGGCAACAGCGATCAGCTGCGCAAGCGGACCTGTAATCGATTTTGCCACGCGCCACGAGATGGAGGCCGAAAGCAGAATTACAATCAATAGTCCGCCCAAAGTCACCACGGTGATGAGCGTTGCTGCGCTATTATCGGAGTCCTCAGCCGTCGAGTTCGCCGTTTTCATCATGCCCACCAGCTGCACCAGAGGCTGGTCCTCTCGTAATTTCTGTTCTGGCGTAGGCGTGGCCTGCAAATAGGCGATCTGTAATTCCGCCACAGTGGCGCTGCCGGTATCCACCTGCCGGCGTTTTTCCATCAGCGGCGTCGCGAAGACCCGGCCCCAATCGCGCTCGGAATCTGCCAACTGGTCCAGCAACTGTTTCGCCCGGCTGGAATCTCCCAGCGCTATCGTGTTGTCCTTGATTTCGTTGATCAGGCGTTCCACTTCACTTTGGCCGCGGGTAAGAGCATCGGCTTCTCGCCGGTCGCCATTGAGAAGGAAGTTCCGCAGATAAAGGCGGTTCTCGCTTCTTGCCTTGTCCAGCTTAGATAGGCTGTCAGCCATTGTGATTGACTGCTTATAGATCGCCCTGGTCGTCTGCTCGTGGTGGACTGCCACCCAATTGAAGACGAACGCCATGAGTACGATTGCCATGATCAGGCCAAAGCCAAGATAAAGCTTGCCGCCGATTGTTTTGTTAAAACGCATGTTCCGAACCTCTACGGCCGCTCTCGTTTCCGCGGCTCGTCTTCCTTCTTTATTCATCTTCTCGATCTCGAACGTGCTGCCCGGTTAACAAAAAGACACAAGTTCCCTTACAGGGAATGAGCGGATAAATAAAAGCAAGGGCATGGCCACCTAAGCGTGGGATTAGCACTTTCGGCACCTGAGGCTTTTGAAGAGGTAACAGAATCAATCGTTTATGAAAGTCCACGGATAGCCGGAGGATGTGCCAGGAAGAGCAAAGGGCTCTGAAGTTGAGCCATATCTATGGTTTAACGTCTCATTTTCAACACCGCGGTTGGTGACTGATCTCACAGTGAGACCGCTGATAGACCGATGGCTCGGCATTGTTCGCTTGGATTCAGGCAGGTCAATTACTTATTGACTCAAAATGAGATTCCAGAGTACCTTCAGGCTTCCCTGAGACGCATGAGACTCACGCCTAAATCCGCTCCCGTTGCCCCGAAACCACCGAAGCCCAAGGTAAAGATAAAGGCGGCTTTACCAATGGATCGGGGGCTTGAGGTTTGTGCGGAGCTGGCATCCCTTCCTGATGGGTTGCCGGCGGTTCGCCAGCGCACTACAGAGGCCGTAAGAGAGATTTTTAAGCCTCTTGTTTCAGGAATCATGATGCGCGAGGGCGAAGGCTATCATGCTGCGGCGGTTTGTTCATGCCCCAACGATCTTATAAGCGCAAAGGCGCTCATCGAACATGCCCGGCCTTATGCCATACAGGCGATTGAGCAAAAACAGCAGGTCAGCTTCAAGTTTTCATTTGGATCAGGCCAGACCAAGGTGATTTATCACGGTCAGGCGCAGCCGGTCCTGACGACTGGCACCGCTTCAGCGTTGCTGATGGTCCGCAAGAACGCTTTTAACTCTGCCGAAATCTCTGCATTCGGCGTGATGAGCAACATTGGCCGTATGGCGCTGGATAATTCCGAGCTGGCTGGTTTTTGCGGAGCGCAAAAGCAAAAGCTCGATCAACTGCTTGAAATCTCCGCCGATCTTGGAACGTCGCGCCTGGAGAGTTTTTTCCCGGCTTTCGTTGTCCGTGCCGCCAATTTCCTCGACGTCTCTCGCGTGTGTGTTGCGCTGGTAGACCAGGATGCGTGCCGCCTGCGCTGGGACGCCAACAGAGGAACGGCAAGCCGGCTCGATATTGACATTTCAGCGGCTGCCGGACGCGTGCTGGATTCTAAAAATCCGCATGTGTGTGAGGACATCAACCAGCTTTCAGCGATTGAGAAAATGCAGCTTCGCCGCTGGGAGTCTGACCTAAAGCAATATCTTGGCATTCCGCTGTTGACCGGCGACGGACGCCGGCTCGGCGTGCTGGGATTTTTTGATAAGAAAGATAAGACTCGCTTTTCGCCTGACGATGTCCATCGGGCCCGCGTTTTAGGCGCTGAAATCACCGTCGCCCTGGAAGCGGCACAAAACCTTCAGCTTTCTGACCAGCATCGCAAGCGCACTGAAGACCTGATGGAAATGGCATTGGACCTGGGCTCCGCATTGCGCCTGCCGGACTTTGTAAAGAACTTTACCGAACGAGTGGCGAGCATGATCGGCGCGCGTTCCGCGGTCCTTTCATTGGCCCAGGGCAATAAGGTGGAGAGCGTCGGCTTTTGCGGACCGCGTCCGGAACGCGAACTGCAACGCAAATTGAATGCCGCTTTCTCTGAATATGCAGAGCGCTATCCTGATGTGAAGATAACCGGCAGCGGCGTTCAAGCACTTGGCCACGATTTAATAACAGCCTGCGGCTGGCAGACCCTTACGCTTGTCCGTCTGGAAGGGACTGAGGGCGATCTTCTCGGCATTCTTGCGCTGGCCGATATCAGCCGTGAACTGCTCCCCGAAGATCTCAACTTGCTGCAAGCGCTGATCGTGCATGCATCAGTCGCGCTGGAAAATTCCCGCCTGTTTACTCGAATCACACAGTCCAGCCGGCAGTGGGCGGAAATTTTCGACTCCATTTCAGATTTCATTGTGGTGCATGACGAGCATTTCGAAGTCCTGCGCGTGAATCGATCTCTCTCAGAGTTTATCGGCGTGCGACCGGCTGAGTTGATTGGCCTTAGCATGCGAGCGCTGGTCTCAATAGCTTCCGATTCGCCCCGGCCCTGTCCTTTCTGCCGCGCTGAAAATGAGTCGGACGAATATCTGCATCCCGTGCTGGAGCGCACATATCTTGTTTCCAGTTCGCGCATTCATGGCGCGTTGGATGAAGGCCTGCAGACCGTGCATGTGCTCAAGGACATCACTGACCGTCGTGAAGCCGAGCAGCGCTATCGCGAGCTTTTTGATAACGTGCAGGAAGGCGTCTTCTTTGCCTCGCCGGAAGGTCATTTCATCGAGGTAAATGACGCCCTGGTCCGGATGCTGGGCTACCAGACGCGCGAAGAGGTGCTGAAACTCGATCTGCAAAACCAGGTATATGTCTCAGGCGAGCAGCGCGATGAAATTACCAGCCAACTTCACCATCTAGGCGCCATTCGCAACTTTGAAGTGACGCTTACTCGCCGCGACGGTAGCATGATCCACGCGCTGGAAAATGCCTTCGTCGTGAAAGACGGTCAGGGCAAGATCATGCAATACCGTGGAGTTTTCCTCGATATCACTGAGGTCAAGAACTTCCAGGCGCAATTGCAGCGTGAGCGCGATTTCACCAGCAAGATCCTGAACAACACGCAAACTATGATTATGGTGGCTGATACTGCCGGCTTGATCAGCTACGCCAACCAGCGCGTGTATGAAGGCGGCGGATTCGAGCAGAATGAGTTGGTCGGTCACCGTCTGGATCGCATTATCTCGCTTTCTCACAAGAAAACTTTTGCTGAAGCTTTTGACGCCAGCTTGCACGGCCTGCAATCGGACAACTTGGAACTGATGATCACGCGCGGGAACGGCACGCAGGGGAAGTTTTCCGTGAACTTGAGCCCCATGCGCGACGATCGCGGCGAGGTCAGTAGCGTTGTTGTTCTGATGACCGACATCACCGATACGTCCATGATTCAGGCCAAGCTGATGCACACGGAAAAAATGGCTGCCGTAGGACAACTTGTTTCCGGCGTTGCGCATGAGGTAAATAACCCGCTCACTGCGATCATGGGATTCTCTGATCTGCTGATGGAAAATCCTGATGTTCCCGGCAGCGCGCGTAAAGACCTGCAGGTGATCCTGGAAGAGGCGCAACGCACCAAGGAAATCGTGCAAAACTTGCTGAGCTTTGCCCGCCAACGTCCGCCGCAACGCCAGCCGCTGCAAATTAACAACATCCTGCGCAAAACGATTGCGCTGCGGTCTTATGACTTCGCCAACCATGGCGTGCAGATCGTGGAGAAATTTGATTCGCGTCTGCCGGACCTCATCGGCGATTCGCACCAACTGCAGCAGGTATTTCTCAATATTCTGAACAACGCTTATGATGCCGTGCAGTCTGCAGGACGTCCGGGGCTGATTGAGATTGAAACCATCCAGGATGGTGGCTGGGTTGAGGTCCTGTTCCGTGATAATGGCGAAGGCATACAGCACCCTGAGCGCATTTTTGATCCTTTCTTTACTACAAAAGAAGTTGGACAGGGAACCGGTCTGGGCTTGAGTATCTGCTATGGAATTGTGCGCGAGCATGAAGGCGAGATTCTGTGCGCCAACAATCAGGAAACGCAAGGCGCTACTTTTAGCGTGCGCTTGCCTGTCCGGACAAAGACCGATTTGAGGCTGGTGGTGGCGGCAGGAGTGAAGCAATGAGCTCCAGCGCTGCAACGCTCGCACGTTTGCCTTTGCTGCTCATTGAAGATGAGCGCTCGGTGATGGATTTTATTCGCACAGCGTTGGAGCGCAACGGCTATGCCTGCAGTACGGCCAACTCCGCGGCGGAAGGCATTCGCACACTGGAAACGGGTCGTTTTGGCGGAATCATCTCCGACATGCGCACTCCCGGCGGTGCCAGCGGCGCTGACGTGCATTCCTGGATTGTGCTGCACCGGCCGGAGTTGAAAGATCGCATGCTGTTCATCACCGGCGACACCGTGAATGAAAACACCATGAAGGCTTTGCAGAGCACCGGAGTGCCTTACATCGAAAAGCCTTTCCGAGTGCAGGAGCTGATCAATATTGTGGAAAGGATTTTTGGTAAAGCGGAATGACGACTGACGCCAAAGTCCGGTTCATGATCGTGGATGATCATCCGAGCATTCGCAAGCTCTGCATGACCGTGGGTGGATCTCTGGGTTTCAGCTGTATAGAGGCAGAGAGCGCGGTTGCCGCTTTGGCCCAACTGGAGAGCGATTCGCCCGACATCATTCTGGCTGACCTGATGATGCCCAACATGACGGGCCTGGAATTCCTGCCTCGGGTGAAAGAACTGTTACCGCGAACGGAAGTCGCCATTATGACCGGCCACGCCTCTATTGAGACGGCGGTGCAGGCCATGAAGCTTGGGGCTTATGACTACATCACCAAGCCCTTCCGGATTGAAGAACTCAAGCTTCTGCTGCAACGCATGGCGGAAAAAATAAGCCTGGTGGCGGAAAACCAGTTCCTGCGCGAGCGCGTGAATGCCGAAATGGAACTCAGCGGCATCGTGGGCTCGTCACACAAAATTCAGGAAGTTTTGCGGATGGTGGCGCGATTGAAAGATACCCGCACGCCGGTTTTGATCACCGGCGAAAGCGGGACCGGCAAAGAGCTGGTGGCGCGGGCTATTCATTTTCGCGGTCTGTTGTCCAAGCGGCCCTTTGTGGCGGTAGATTGCGGTTCGCTGGTGCCGACTTTGATTGAGAGCGAATTGTTCGGCTATGAGAAGGGCGCATTTACCGGCGCTATGCGTTCCAAGGAAGGGCTGTTCCAGACAGCCAATGGCGGGACCATCTTTCTGGACGAGATTGGTGAACTTTCTCCTGAGATGCAAGCCAAGCTGTTGCGCGTGCTTCAGGAAAAAGAAGTTCGCCCAGTAGGCAGCAACCAGAAATTCAAGGTTGATGTGCGGGTAATTGCCGCTACCAACCGTGACCTGGAAGCTGCGCAAACAGAAGGCACCTTCCGCAAAGACCTCTATTTCCGCTTGAACGTGGTCACGCTGAATCTGCCGCCGCTGCGGGAAAGAAGGTCAGATGTTGCGCCGTTGGTCCACTACTTCCTGGACCGTTTTGCTCCCGGCAAAAACATCTCAATTTCTCCCGCGTCCATGGAGGCGATGTTTAAGTATGACTGGCCGGGCAATGTACGCGAGTTGGAAAACTGTATTGAGCGCGCCATAGCGCTCGGTGATCAGGAAATAATCGAGGTATCTGATCTACCTCCGGCTGTTCGCAAGCAAAAGGAATGGATCTCTTCCGGAGATGAAATGGATCTCGACTATGAACCGGCTGCATCTTCAAATACCGATCTGGAGGAACTGGAGCGCGAGACAATTCAACGGGTCTTTGAGCAAGTCCATGGCGATAAAGCGCGCGCCAGAAAGATGCTTGGGATAAGCCGCGCCACCTTGTATCGGAAGCTCAAGCGTTACAACATTGGTATGGCAAAGGCGGCGTCAGCGTCCCCATGAGACAACCGGCGTGAGACGATGTTTCATCCTGAGACACTTTTCCTCATCCGGTGAGTGGATGAAAAAGTCTGCATCTTGGGAATCAACAGGTTAGTTCAACTAGGGTTTGGCTGGGGCCTTGCTCTAAGTGTTTTAGCTAAGTTTTGGGGGTATAGATCGGCAACAAACTGAAGGTACTTGCATAGCGTGGAATCTCTTGCAGTCTTTGACGGAGAGACGCAGCTTTAGCGATTTAGAAAATAATTAATGACGACGACAACAGCTACGCTCAATCTGGATGAGGTTGCCGAATTCTGGCGCATTGCGCGGCGGCTGTACTCCGTCTATATCGAACTGGATCACACTTTTGAGCTCGATGTGCCTACCTGTCCTGAGCTTGAAGATGCGGCGGACAGCCCGGAACCCGAAGCTCGCGAACGTGTGCTTCAATGGTTTGAGCAGATTGATGGGCGCGTGCAGGTCTGGCAATTACGGCAGCTGCTGCAAAGCACCAGTCTGCAGAATGAAGAGAACCTGCGTTACCTGATCGTTCGCCACCTGAACAGGAAACAGAAGACCGAAGCGGACAAAGACAAGATTGATTTTTTGCTGGTGCAATACTTCGCCCATTGCGCACCGCATGGATTGACGGAAACAGCGCTTGCAGAAGTGGCCCGCGTGCTTGAGCCTGCCATGGGAAAGTCCCCCAAAACTTTTCCTGATTGGGCTTCAAGTCTCGATGCCAAGCTTGCTAAGCTGAATGAATCCAATAGCCTGGAAGAGCTGCAGAATTCCGGTGCGCTCCAGGAAGTCCGCGAGTTGAAGCTTGCCGTTGGCGATGATTATTTTGAGCCCGGTTTCCTGGTGGCTTTTACGCGCTTCAATTTCCTGGCGCGACGTGCATTTTTCCGCGCCATGCATCTTGATCTGCATGCCATTCGTGAATCTGTGAATGAATTGGAGCGGCTGGGATTTGCCAGCGTGGACTGCCGCGATGCCGGCTTAACAGAAAGCGAATCGCTGGAGCAGGTTCGGCACGTTGTTCACCAGTGGAAGACGCCTTTCCGCGCACCTTATTCCGGCGGATCGTCCTTCCTTCAGCTGATTCTTTTACGCCACTGTTTGCAGCGCGCTTTGGAAGAGGCTCGCGTAAATGCTGGGCCTCCGCCTCCTGTACCTGATCCGGTTGTAGCGCAAGCGCCAGTGGCGATGCCCGCGCCTGCAAAAGTACCTGATACTCAAGCCGCCGCGGTGGCTAAAGCGGAAGAGAAGCAGCTCGCTCCTACTGCGGAATCTGAACCGTCGGCGCACAGCAGCGCCGAGCCTTCCGCAGGTCCTGAAGAGCAGGCCGATGAAGATAACTATCTTACCCGCTGTGTTGTCGATATCGCCGAACAGCTAAAATCGGTGCCGGCCAAGAGTTTCCCTGCTGTTACGCCAATTGTCCTTGGAGGCTGCAAGCTCTTAATTGCCACCTGGGAGGCGCAGGCTTTTGTGCAGGACGATGAGACGTCCAAGGCATTGCAGCGTACCGTTGCAGCCCGCACCATTTTGCATGTTTGCGTGGAACGGCATAAAAAGAACGAACCCACCGACCTTGCCGCTGCCATGGACATTGCCCGGGGCCAGGTTGAAGAAATGAAACAGCACGTAGAAGCAGCGAAAGAGGCGAAGAACATTGATGCGGCAGTGAACCTGGCTGCAACCAGCAAGCGCCTCTTGTCATTGATCGCCGAATGCGAAAAGGCAGGGTAGGAACACAATTTTCTTGGGATTATTGAGATTTCGTCTCAGCATGAGACAGTAACGACGATCTCATAGGGTCTACCGCACTCCGGCACAACAGGTTTTGACTCTTTACAACCTATTGATAATAAGTATCTTATCTCCATTAGGAGATTCCTTCCAGCCCACAGCAGCTTGGCTGCGCAATTGCAACACCTATTGTGGATACCAAAGGGCAGGGGTTCGTCCGTTTTGACCAAGATTCTCATAGTCGATGATTCGCCGGCTGAGGTGAAGCTGATGCAGTCGGTGTTGGATCGCGCCGGTTACATGTCCGTTTCGGTCCACGATCCTATGCGCCTGGAGCAGACGATCGACATTGAGCGTCCTAACCTGATCTTGATGGACGTCGTCATGCCCCAGCGCAATGGCTTCCAGGCGTGCCGTGAGCTGAAAGGCAACGCCGATTACGCGCGCATTCCGGTGATCATGGTGAGTTCCAAGAACACTGAGAGCGACAAATTCTGGGCCAAGCAGCAAGGCGCGGACGGCTACGTGGTAAAGCCGTTCACAAATGAAGAGCTTTTGGGGACGGTGCGCAACTTGGTAGGAAAAAGCTGATTTGTGAAATCCCGAGCGCAGCGAGGGAACCCTATCGTTACAAGGAGTTTTTGCAGAGAAACGTAGACGTTAAGAGCTTAGAGGGAATAGTGATCCCTCACCCGCAAAGAGCGCGGGTTCGGGATTTAAGAAAACAATGGCGGAAGAGCAACAACAACTCGAACCACTTTCTCCGGATGCTGAACAGCTTGAATTGCTGCCACAGGCCGAGCCGGAACGGCAATATTGCCTGTTCCGCGCCGGACGCGAGCGCTTCTGCTTTTCTGTGCTCGATGTGGAAGAAGTTGTTGAATGGCCGAACCTGACCAAAGTCCCACTGGCCCCCGCATTTTTGATGGGCATCTTCAACCTGCGGGGCTCGATTGTGCCGGTCGTGGATATTGCGTTGACGGAAGGCCGCCGCGCTGACCTGCACCCAAAGCACGTGGTGGTGGCGAGTCTCAAAGGTGTAGGGGACAATGACGACCTGCGGATAGGAATCGCAGCAGACGAGGTGATTGGCACATGCAGTACCTCTGAGCCCCTGTTGGTGGATGAGGCGCCCATTGAGATGCCGCATTGTTGTGGCATGTTGCGGCATGAAGATCGGATGGCCCTGGCGTTGAATTTGAAGAAATTAACGGAGACGTTTCCCGTCCCGGTGATTTGAAAGTAGCTTTGCCGCTAAAAAAAGCGGTGGAAGAAATAAGGGCGAGGCCTATTAGGACGCCGAACTCGCTGCAACAAGCGCTGAAATGCTCCGCGGGACGAAGCCCCGAGCGGTGCGGAGCGAAGCGACAGAAGTTCAACAAGGCCGCGAAGCCGACCACGCGCTGAGCGGCCAGCAGAAAGTGCTGAAAGAAGTAGATCAGTTTTTGAAGCTCTGCGGCGGTTTGGAGCGGAGCGACAGGAGTAACAGTTATGAAAGGTCGTTTGAACTCGACCCTGTGGTTAATGGTGACGATCGACGTGGTCGCGCTGTTTGTGGTCTTGTGGCTGGCGTACAGCGCCGGCGAGCAAGGCAGACTCCCGATTACCGACTTTGGCGGTCTGGGGCAGGGCTCCGGCCTGAAGCTGCTTTTTGCATTCGTCATCGCAGCGGGCGCAGGGCTGTGGACTTTTATCACCATTGGCAACCGCGTGCTGATCCCGGTGAAGCGGCTCTCAGACTTTGCCGAGCGCTTTGCCCAGGGTGATTACCGCACGCGCGCCACGGTTGATTCGGCGGATGACTTTGGCTTCATCGCCGAGCAGCTCAACCGCGCCGCTGAAAATTCGTCGCGCGCCGTTTTCAACCAGGAAGCCCAGGAAAACCTGCAGAAGAGCGTGACCGAATTCCTGACCATCGTGAGCCAGATTGCCCGCGGCGACCTGACGTTGCGCGGTCGCGTGAGCAATGACGCGCTTGGCAACGTAGTCGACTCCGTCAACTACATGCTTGATAACTTTGCCAAGGTGCTGGAGCGCGTGCGCAAGGCCGCTATCGACGTGCAGTCCAGCGCGAATGAGATTTTGATCGCGTCGGAAGAGATGTCCACCGGCGCCATCCAACAGGACCAGGAAATTACCAACACTTCATCCGCCGTGGAGCAGCTTACGGTTTCGATGAAGCAGGTTTCAAACAACGCTGAAGCCAGCGCCGAAGCGGCACGCCGTGCTCTGGACGCCGCCGAGCAAGGCAACCGGTCCGTACGTGACACGCTGGAAGGCATGCAGCGCATTCGCTCTTCCGTGCAGGCTACTGCCAAACGCATCAAGGCACTGGGCGACCGTTCACTGGAAATTTCTGAAATCGTCAACGTCATTAATGACATTACGGAACAGACCAACTTGTTGGCGCTGAATGCAGCGATTGAAGCTGCCCGTGCCGGAGAGGCAGGCCGCGGATTCGCTGTAGTCGCGGATGAAGTCCGCAAGCTGGCTGAACACTCACGCGCCGCGACGAAAGATATTGCAGCGTTGATCAAGGCCATCCAGGCCGAGACGAACGACGCCGTGATCGTGATGGAAGAAGGCACCAAGGAAGTGGAAATCGGTGCCAAGCTGGCTGATCAGGCCGGTCGCGCGCTGGACGCAATTTCCACCGTGGTGCGCCAGTCGGCTGAACTGGTGCAGGAAATCTCTCTGGCTTCTAAACAGCAGGTGCGCGGCACTGAAGGCGTAGCCAACGCAATGCAAATTATCTCGAACATCACCCGCCAGACTTCACAGGGTGCGAGGCAGACTTCGCGCACGGTGGAACAGCTGGTCCATATGTCAGAACAACTCAATGAAGCGCTATCGCAATTCCGCGTAGTCGCCGGCAGCCAGAACGCGTTGCCCAGTGAGGCGCGTCCGGAACTGGTAAGTGCGGCAGCGGCAATGTCACGTCGTTAACTTCGTTAGGTTCAGGGTGAGGAAGACATGGCAGGGGTAGTGACCGTTAGCGAACACGAATTGAGCGAGATACGCGGCTTGATTGAAACGCGCTCGGGAATCCATTTTGACGATTCGCGCGAACGCTTCTTCTCCACTCGCGTGGTTGAGCACGTTGAGTCCAGGAAGCTGACGCATGGTACCGATCTGATCCGCCTGATCAAGAATTCAAACGTTGAATATGACTCCCTGTTGCAGCGGCTGTTGACGCAAGAGACCTCATTCTTCCGCTACCCATCGCTCTTTGAGGCGCTGGAAAAGAAGGTCTTGCCGGACCTGCACATGAAAAAATTCTGGGAGAGTCCACGCTCGCTGCGCGTATGGAGCGCCGGATGCGCAACGGGCGAAGAGGCTTACAGCATCGCCATGACCGTGGCAGACGCAATTGAGTTTGCCGACGCGTGGAACATTCACATCCTGGCCACGGACGTAAGCCGCGATGCACTTGAGCATGCCGACCACGGTCTTTATGAGCCACGCGACATGGAAACCATTGCGCCGCGCCAGCGCGAACAATATTTTTCTAAAGCCGGCGATCATTATCTGGTTCGGCCCCGCATTCGCAACCTGGTTACATTCGCGCCCATGAATCTTGCACAGGTCGTTTATATGGGCAAGTTTGACTGCATCTTCTGCATGAATGTGCTGATTTATTTTTCTGAAGAGCGGCGAGCGCAATTGATCCAGCGATTTTATGAATATCTGGAGCCGGGGGGATATCTGTTTCTGGGCCACGCGGAATCCATCAGCCGGGCCGACGTAAAATTTGAAACGCACATCTATCGCGATGCGCGGATTTACCAGAAGCCCGCCAATTTGGCGCGGGCCGCCACAATGCAGGAGAAGGCTTGAGCCAGCAAGGGGCAGAATTCGTGGAGATTTTCCTACAGGAAGCGTCGGAGCGCCTGCAGTTTTTGCGGGAATACTCCGGCATCCTGCAGGACGCGTATCCACGCCAGGAAGATGTTGAGCGTCTGCACATTGCAGCGCACACGCTTGCCGGCACCTCTGCTTCTTATGGATTTCCACTCTTTGCTGAAATTTCCGGCAAGCTTGCTCACATCTTTCAATATGCGATGAATGCCACCATCGCGGCGGACGCGGCTGGGCCGCTGGTTGAATTTATCTCTGAAGCCGTGGCGTTGCTTGAATCCGATCTCATTATGATCAGCACGAATGGGGTGGAGTCCGGCGAGGACATTGGCGTCTTCAAGCAGCGTTATCCATTCGCGTTCCAGACCTCGGCTGTGCCGGAACAGGAAGAACGGCCTCAGCCGGCATCCAGCGGAAGCTCTCCCGCCGCGGCTGCAGAAAAATCTGAGTCGATTCTGGAAGAGCCAAAGCCAGTCGCGGAAATTCCATACGAGCCGCTGCCGGCTGATGGCGAAGTTCCTGCTGAAGTACTGGAGTTCTTTGTCCCTGAAGCCGAAGAGCATTTGCAGATTGTGACGCACTGCCTGCTCTCGCTGGAGACCAATCCCAGCTCTGAGCAGATTCACCGCCTGTTGCGCGCAATGCACACGGTAAAGGGCTCGGCGGCGCAAGTGGGCTTGCACCGGATATCCAGCGTGGCGCACCGAGCGGAAGATTTAATCGGACGGCTGCGCGAAGGCGAGCTACGTCCCAGCGCAGAGATTATCGATATCTGCCTTGATGCGGTGGATACGCTCAAGAAGTTTCTGTACCACCAATGGACGGACGAAGCGACCATGCAAGCTTCTGTCCATGGCCTGTTCTCGCGCATCGCGCGACTGGTGCCACCAGAGAAAGAAGAGGAAGTTGCCAGCACCGTCACTGCTTCAGCAAGCGACGTTCCGGCTGCGGTGGTTGCGCAGCCAGCGGAAACTGCGCCTGCTAGCTACTTGCAGGAGATACACCTTTCCGATGATGAGCCAGCGCCAGCGGCTATAGCTGGGTCGACTGCCGAGGCACAACCTGCGGTAGTGGCTCCGGCGGCCCCGCATGCGGCGGCGGAAATCAAGAAGCCGGAAGGAATAGAGAAGTTCGCCGACGAAGATTTACTGCGCAAAGAGCCTGCGTCCATGCCGCAGTCCAAGTCTGTGCGCATTGCCCTGGAACGTTTGGACCGCATGATGAATGCCGTGGGCGAGTTGGTGATCAACCGTACACGCATGCTGGGCCGCGTGGCCGAGTTGGAACGGCTGGCTGACGTGTTGAATTTCTCCAAGGCGCGTATGCAGGACAAAGTCTCAGAGTTCCAGGAGAAGCACGAGTTCAGCCGCATACACTCCGCGCCAACTCCCAGGCCACAAGACGATTTTCCACTGCGCAGCGGCTATTCCAGTTACTCGCATTCCTTTGATCATTCGTTGGCCGAATTCAGCGAGCTGGAGATGGACCGCTATGACGATTTCAATATCCTCTCGCGCTCTCTGACAGAAATTTCCGCCGACATCACAGAAGTGCTCACGCAGCTCGATGGCTTTGTTCGCCGCGTGGATGGGGACATTGACGAGTTCACCAAGCTGGCGCACCGCCTGCAGGATGAAATCACGCAGGCGCGCATGGTCCCAATTGGCAACCTGTACACGCGGCTTTCACGTACCGTGCGCGATGCCGCCAAAGCCGTGAACAAGAAGGTAGAGCTCACGCTGGCTGGCGCAGAAACGGAACTGGATAACAACATCATCCAGCAGATTTCTGATCCGTTGATTCACCTGGTGCGTAATGCAGTTGCCCACGGGTTGGAACGGGACGAAGAGCGCTACGAGCAAGGCAAGAGCGATTCCGGTAATGTTGCCGTGCGTGCCTACCATCGCGGTAACCACATTTATATAGAAGTAGAGGACGACGGCCGCGGCATCGATTACGAGAAAGTTCGCAAGACCGCGGTGGAACATGGCCTGCTTTCTGCAGAGAGCGCTGCGGAGCTGGGCGAGCGCGACTTGCTTGATCTTCTGTTCCAGCCCGGTTTCTCCACCGCTCCACGCAAGACCGAGTTGGCGGGCCGCGGTGTTGGTCTGGACGTTGTGAAGTCGAACCTTGCGCTGCTGAATGGCGAGATTGAAGTTGAGACTCAAAGGGGTCTGGGCACGCGCTTCACGCTGAAGGTCCCTCTCACGCTCATCATCTCGCAAGCGCTGTTTGTCCGTTGCGGCAATTCAATGTTTGCGCTTCCGTTGTCTTTTGTGGAAGAGATCAGGCGGCTCCGCATCAACGAGATTGAAGAAGTTGGCTGCAAACTGCTGACGAAAGTTCGCGACGTGGTTACGGAAATCGTGCGGCTTGATAGTGTGCTGGGACTGGAGCCAATTCAGCCGATCAACGGTTACTTCCGCATGGTTATCGCCAATGTCGCGGGACGGCAAGTAGGAATCGTGGTGGAAGACGTCGTCCGCAAGGATGAAATCGTTATCAAGAGCTTGGGCGAGTTCCTGCGCAATTTGAAGATGTTCCCCGGCGCTACCATCGCTCCGGATGGCAGCCTGATTCTGCTCATTGATGTGAATCGCCTGGTTGCGGGCGAGTCTATTGAGCATCGTCCGCTAATGACTAGCGCAAATGCCGCGAGAATCTTTGCCCCTGGAGCAGCAGCGGTGGCGCACGGCGCAATCCCGCAGGAAGCCATTGATTTTGTTCCTGAAGAAAAACTCGTGGTCCTGGTGGACGATTCCATCAGCGTGCGCAAGTTTGTTGGACGCATGCTGGAGAAGGCCGGCTACCGAGTGAAATTAGCGGCTGACGGACTGGAAGCGCTGGAGATTGTAACCCAGACGCGTTGCGATCTGGTTGTAACCGACCTGGAAATGCCGCGTACCAACGGCTATGAGCTCTTATCGCACTTGCGGCAGGAGCCGCAGACGCGCAACATCCCTGTGATGGTGGTCACATCGCGTGCAGGCGCCAAGCATCGTGATCGGGCAATGAAAGAAGGCGCGATGGCGTTTCTGACCAAGCCGGTGCAGGAAGACCAGTTCATTACGGCGGTGGCCAAGTTGATCGGCTCGCCGGCGGGGCAAGCATTGGAAAAGGCGACGGCGGTATAAGCAGGAAAGTTGTAACAGATGACGCTAAGCAAGAAAACTCGGGTGCTGATTGTGGACGACTCAGCGTTCATGCGCAAGGTGCTGCAGGGCATTATTGCGTCTGATCCCCAGCTTGAGGTGTGCGGCGAGGCCCGTGACGGGCGCGATGCCGTGACTCAGACCGAGACGCTCAAGCCTGACGTCATCAGCATGGACATTAACATGCCGCATGTAGATGGCCTTCAGGCGACCGAAATCATTATGTCCAGCAATCCCAAGCCGATACTGATTGTGAGCTCGGAATCGCGTGAAGGTGCGGATGTCACTTTGAAAGCGCTGGAACTGGGCGCGATTGATTTTATTCCCAAGCCCAGCGGCGGCATTGATCTGGACATGAGTTCAGTGAAAGAAGAGTTGTGCCGCAAACTGAAGATGGCGGCGAAAGTTCGCGTTGTCCGTACCGCAACGCGTTCCAAGTTGCAGCATGAGGTGGCTTCGTCGTTACCGCGCTCAGAGCCTGCTTCAAAGAATGGCGACAACGGACTGCAGGAAGTTCGTGCTGCGGTAAATGCCGCGGCTAAGAGCGCAGGGAAATTTCCGCTCATCGTGTTGGCGTCGTCCACAGGCGGGCCGGCCACGTTGATGAAGTTCATACCGTATTTTCCCAAGGATTTTCCGGGAGCGGTGATCCTGGTGCAGCATATGCCGGGAAACTTTACTGCGCAGTTCAGCAGCCAACTGGCGGAAGTGTCACAGATTAAGGTGAAAGAGGCGGAAGCCGGTGAGATTATTGTGCCGGGCCAGCTTTATGTTTGCCCGGGTTCGCATCACCTGCGCGTATCGCCGACGGGCCGGATTTCTCTGGACGACGGGCCTCGGATCAGCGGTTATCGTCCTTGCGCCGATCTCACTTTTGAAAGCGCCGCGGAATATGCCGGGCCAATGACGATCGGAGTGATTCTGACGGGGATGGGAAATGATGGCGCCAAGGGCGCGCAGACTGTCCGCTCCGCTGGCGGGCATGTGATTGCGCAGGATGAGTCGACCGCCGTAATTTTTGGCATGCCGCAGGAAGCCATTAAGACCGGCGCAGTGGAACAGGTCTTGCCAATAGAAGCGATCTATCAGGGAATCGAGAAGCGCATTCTTTACATTTTTGGCGCAGCGAAAGTAGGGGCCTTGTGAAGCCTTTGAAACAGCTGCGGCCAGAAGTGAAAGCGGCACGTGAAGACGTAATCGTGTTTGCCGTGGGCGGATACAAGCTTGCCATTGCCGCTGGTGCGGTGAAGGAAATCCGAGGCATGGACGGTCTGCATCCGTTTACGCTCGGCGGAATCTCCGCGCAGATTGCCAAGTTGAAGTACACGCTGGAGCGGAATGGCAGCACGTATTTTGTAATCGATGCTGCGCGGCATTTTCGGCTGCCGGCTTCGAACGTGTCACGCGTAATGGTCCTGCGCAACATGCCGACGGGCTTATTGGTGGATTCCACTGACCGCATCATGGAGATTTCAGCGCTGCATGCGTTGCCGCCGGCATTTACCCATGAAGAGCGAGGGTGGTATCGGGGCCTGGCTGTGGTGAATGGACAGGTGGTGCCGGTAGTCAATCACTCTGCTTTTCTGAACAGGCCGGAGCTTGAAATCGTCAGGGCAGGTCTGGAACGTGTACGTGGCGTGGTGAACGCATGATCGCGGAGGGAGAAAAATCATATGTGCTCTTTCCTCTGGGTGAAAAGCGCTTTGCTCTGCGGGCAGAGACGGTGACTGAACTGGCACGGCCGGACAGCGTGCAGACATTTCCGCATCACACGCCATTGTTGACCGGCGTGCTGGTGCGGCGAGGAAGAATTATTCCGGTGTGTGACGTTGCCCAGGTCCTGGTTGGACCGGCAGCGCCGCCAAGAAAGTTTTATTTGATTGCGAATTGCAAAATCGGATCACGCCAGGAGTTGACCGCTGTGCCGGTCACTGGCGAATGCGAACTGGCCAGCGCCACAAGCGTGCCGCTCACAGGGAGTGAGCCGGCTTATGTCAGCGCCAAGTTGTCCATTGGGGACGAGACTGTGGCCGTGGTGGCGCTGGAAAAACTAATCTGTGCGGAGGCAACGGCATGAACCCGACAGTTGCCACGCCTGCAAAGATTTTGCTGATCGATGCCAATGTGTTTCTGGCCCGCCGCATTACTGAAGCGCTCAAGCTTGAAGGGTTTGAAGTGGTGCACACCACGCAGTCAGGCTATGCCCTGACAATGCTCGAATATGACACGCCTTCGGCGATTCTGTGTTCGACCAACCTGCGTGAGATCAGCGCGCATGACTTGCCGCCGATCATCAATGCCGATCCAAAAACCGCGCATATTCCGGTGATTGCGCTGGGAGATGGCGGCGAGCAGGCTTTGATGGAAGCGTTCCGTTCCGGCTGTGCCGATTATGTGGACAAGCGCCTGGGGCCGGAGTTGATCGCCGCGCAAATCAAGACATTCCTGCGCAGCAGCGCTGAAGGTTTCCATCCCGTACAGATGCTGAATTCCGCTGACGAGGGGCTTACCGGCAGCCTCTCACACCTTGATCTTCCCGGAGTGGTCCAGATGCTGGTACATTCGCGACAGACGGGCTCTCTCTCTGTGAATGCCGGCGATATTGACGGAATCGTGTTTTTTGAAAATGGCAACATTACACATGCCGAAAGTGGAGATCTCATCGGCGACGATGCCGTAATCCACATTGTGAAGCACTGCAATGGCGTGGATGCCGGATCCTATAAATTCTTGCCCGGAGAGAGTGCTGTCACGCGCACGGTGCTCCGCTCGGCCACGGAACTAATGCTGGAAGCCCTGCGGGAGCTGGATGAGTCCGCGCACGACAATGGCGATGGAGGTTTTAGATGAGCACGATCCCCACTGTCTATTTTATTGACGACAGTGCGACCATGCGCGAAGTAATCAAGATTGCCTTTCGCCGTGAGAACATCAACGTGGTGGCCTGCCATGATGCAGCCACGGCGCTGACGGAAATCGAAGCAGCGAAGCCGGATATCGTGATTACTGACGTGATTATGCCGGACAAAGACGGGTACGACGTTTGCCAGCATATCAAGTCGCATCCTGCGCTGGCGAAGACGCCAGTGATTCTGATGTCGGGCGTGGTGAACCGCGCTGTGGCGGAGAAGGCATTTGCCGTGAAGGCAGACGAACTGCTGCGCAAGCCTTTTCAGCCGCAAGATTTAATCACGCGCGTCAAGAATCTGCTTAAAACCAATGGTGCGCCAGTACCCACACCAGCGGCAGCAGCAAATGCGGCAGTTGCGCTCAGCAGTATTTTTTCCGCCGCAACTGCACCTATGCCTCCGCGTTCTGTCCCCGCGGCTCCCGCACCAGCGCCGCAACGCGCTGCAGTGGCTGCTGCGCCTGCTCCGCCCGCCCCTGTCCCTGCCATGCCATTGCCAATTACGGCGACGGCTGCTGTTCCTCTGCCACAGCCGGTGCCCGCGCCCGTAACAGCGGCTCCAAGCCCAGCGGTTCAGCCTGCTGTAACGAACGGAAATGGTTCAGGATCGGCTGCAAAAGCGGCGCCGCTCAATGATGCCGGCAAATTGAAGATTGAAATTATGCGTCTGGAAGGGCTGGTGAAAAAGCTTCAGTCAGAATTGCAGGCCGAGCGCGAGTATGCAAAAGCGCTTGAGGCGCATGTGAAGACCTTGCAGGAGTCCGATTAAATCTTCAACGGTCCAGGTGTGCTTTGGTTCCGCCACGCAGACCTTGAGGATAGTCCTTGCCCGCCCCGCGTTCTGCGATTCCTGGGATTGTCACCGGCAAGCGCCCGCGAAATGGAATCTCTCCAAACAGCGCTCTTACTGCTCCAACTTCAGAAGTAATCGCATTGGAGTAGGCGCACACGTAATTTTCAATCTGGGGAAAATCTGCCAGGAAGTATGGCGAGCCAAAACTGACTACCACTGTTTTTTCCCGTTTAGCCTCAAGGATCGATTGGAGCAAGGTTGCCGTGGCATCAGGAACGGAAATGGTATTCACGCCGGTAGCGCCTTCCTTCCGCACAGCACGACCCGGTACAGGGACCAGATAGATAGCGGCCAGAACATTTTCTGCTGCATTGAGCGCGCTCTGGATTTCAGCCATGCTTCCGGCGGCGATGCGCGGATCGACAAAAATGATTCGGGCATCGGGCACACGCGCGCGCAACTCGCGCTGCAACTGGCGGCCGTTGTCACTCCTTACGTCATCAATAAAGACGATGCACAAGAATTTGCTGCCTTCCTGCTGAACGGTCCCATAAGCCGGGGCAGAAGTGGCAGAGCGCTGTTTTCGTAATGGCAGCATTTGGCCATTGTCGCGAACAAGCGTGATGGCGGAATCAGCAATCGTTTGCGCAAGCGCCAGGTTTTCCGGACTGGAAATGACCGAAGAAAGCCTGTTGATATCGATCTGGCTGGCTTTGTTCAGACCGACGCTTGCCTTTGCGCGCAAAATCTTCAGCACGGATTCATCAATGCGCTTCTCGGGAATCTCTCCGCTACGGACGGCGCTCAAGAGGCCTTTATAAGCGCCATCAAGATCGGTAAAGAGAAGCAACATGTCGTTTCCGGCCCTTACCGTGTCGATAGCCGCGTGCCGCGCCGCCGCCGAGCCGCCTTCCGGGTAAACGCTCGTGAGGCCGCCCATATCCATGGCGTCAGTAATTACCAGACCCTGAAAACCCAGCTGCCGCTTGAGAATCCCTGTAACGACGGCAGGCGAGTTGGTAGCGACCCGGGACGGATCTGGTTCGAGCGCAGGCGCCGTGATATGCGCCACCATTACTGCGTCCGTACCCGCAGAGATTGCAGCTTTAAAAGGCGGCAGATCAATCTGATTGATTTGATCGCGCGTTCGATTCACAGCTGCTAATCCCAGGTGGGAGTCGGTCGCGGTGTCACCGTGGCCGGGAAAATGCTTGGCAGCTGTGAGAAGGCCATTATTGCGCGCTCCACGGATGTATGCGGCTACAAGTGAGCTCACCTGTGCGGGATCTTCACCAAAAGAGCGAGTGTTTATTACCGGATTCGCAGGATTGGAATTTACGTCGGCAATCGGCATCAGGTTCCATTGCACGCCGATGGCACGGGATTCCAGGGCGACAATCTTTCCAAACTGTTCGGCAAATTCCGGCTTGGCTGCTGCGCCAAAAGCCATGCTGTGCGGGAAGACCGTGGTGCCGTTCAGCCGCATGGAAACGCCGCGCTCATAGTCGGCGGCCACCAGCAGCGGAAATTTAGAGACGCGCTGGAGTTGGTTGATCAACATGGCCGCTTCATAGGGTTCGCTCTTGGAAAGCGATGGGCCTTCAGCAGGGACGGTAAGAAGGACAGATCCTAGGTGGTAGCGCTGAATTTGGTCAAGCCAGTTTAGATATTCAGGGTTCCTGAGGTTCACAAACTGCGGCATGGCCAGGCGGATCATGAACATCTGCCCGATTTTTTCTTCGAGCGAAAGCTTCTTCAGCGTTTTCTGGGCCCACTTTTCACCGTCATGATCAAGATGGACCGGCGCGACGCGTTGATAGTCGCCTGCAAAGCCAAGAGAGGAGAGAATGAACAGAAAAATGCCGGCAAGCACCAACTTTTGCGCCATCTTTTTTGCCATGGCGCAACAATACCAGAAATGTTCAAGCGATTTGGGCAGAATATCGCGAACCATCGGTCAGTATCCGGCATGGTTCACAGGAGTTGACCTTGCAGGCGCTCCCCAGTGGTTAAGCGGTTTCCCCGGGTTCCGTGACGGCTTTCATCTGCTAGTCTGGCGTTGAGGACAGGAGAACTTATGCCATTAACCTGGACTGACTGGATCGTGATTGTCGGCTACCTGCTGATCAATCTGGCGATTGGCATTTATTACCGCCGTCGCTCAGGCGGCAATACTGAAGAGTTTTTTGTTTCCGGGCGCAACGTCTCCTGGTGGCTGGCCGGAACGTCCATGGTCGCCACAACTTTTGCCGCTGATACGCCGCTCTTTGTAAGCGGCGTAATTGCAACGCAGGGAATAGCGGGCAATTGGATCTGGTGGACATCATGCCTCGGCGGCATGTTGACAGTCTTCTTCTTTGCACGCTACTGGCGGCGCGCGGAAGTCCTTACGGACGTGGAATTGACCGAAATGCGCTATGGCGGCAAGCCGGCGGCGTTTCTGCGCGGATTCAAAGCCATTTATCTTGGGCTGGCGATGAACTGCCTCATCCTGGGCTGGGTTACCAACGCGATGGTCAGCATTATTGCGGTGTTGCTGGGACCGCTCATTGCGCAAGGCAAAGTGCTGCAACTCACGCTGGGCGGACACACTCTGCTGCATTACACGCTTGGCGCTCCCAGCCACACCGCATTGCTAATCTGTATTTTTGTGCTGATTCCGTTTACTGGGATTTACACGTCCATTGGAGGACTGTGGGGCGTGCTGGTGACGGACCTGTTCCAGTTTGCTTTGAAGATGACAATGGTGGTGGTGCTGGCGTGGGTTGCAGTGGTGAAAATTGGCGGCATGCAGGCGCTCAAACTTCAACTCCAGTTTATTGGGCAGCAGGTGCAAAAGACCGGAGTGCAAACATCAAACCCGTTGGCTTTCTTTCCTGACTTCCATCTCGGCTGGACATCCAGCGCCATCTGGACTTTGCCGGTGCTTACGTTCCTGATGTATCTGGGAGTGCAATGGTGGTCAGCGTGGTATCCCGGCGCTGAACCTGGCGGCGGAGGCTATGTAGCGCAGCGCATGTTCTGCGCCCGGGACGAGAAGAATTCTCTGGGCGCAACCCTGTGGTTCAACATTGCGCATTATGCCATACGTCCGTGGCCGTGGATCATCACCGGATTGGTGGCTCTGGCAGTCTACTCACCGCACGGCGGCTTGCGACCGGACGCTGCCTTTGGTGCGAATCCTCAGCAGGGCTACGTGATGGTGCTGCGCGACTTCCTTCCTCCAGCCTTGCGCGGCGTGATGGTAGCTGCGTTTCTAGCCGCATTTATGTCAACACTGGGAACGCAATTGAACTGGGGCGTCTCCTACCTGGTAAATGACTTGTACCGTCGTTTTATGGTGCGGGAAAAAACTGAGAAGCATTACGTCGCGGTAGGGCGGCTTTTCACCATTCTGTTGGTGTTGATCAGCGGTTATGTTGCGTCGCAGTTGCATTCAGTTGGACAAGGGTGGCAGATCGTTCTTGGACTTGGCGTGGGGACTGGAGCGGTTTACATTCTGCGCTGGTACTGGTGGCGCATCAGCGCGTGGAGTGAAATCAGCGCCATGGTCGTAGCTGCCGTGGTGGCGGTTTATCTCAGCAAGCATTTTCCTGGCGACGATCCGGTCACGTTTGCCAAGACCTCGCTGATCACAGCAGGAATCACTACGGTGGCGTGGATCGCGGCCACATTTCTTACACCGGCGGAATCAGATGAGAAGCTGCTGGCATTTTATCGTCGCGTGCGGCCCACGGTGCATGGCTGGAAGCGCATTGCCGTGCTTGCGCCAGAAATCCCACAGGTACGCGATATCAGCAGCAATGCTTTTGATTGGCTCATGGGATGCGTGCTGGTTTATGCAACGCTCTTTGGAATCGGCAAGATCATTTTCGGCGAGGTCTCGTTTGGGCTTATCCTGCTGGCGATTGCTGCCGTAGCCGGCTACCTGATTTTCTGGGACCTCTCACGCCGCGGCTGGCAGGCGCTTTCCGGTACAGACCATACGGCTGTTACACTCAAGATGGGTTCGGCGCAGGCGCAGAAGAACCCTTCCTGACGTACGAATCCAATTTTGCGAGGGAGCGAACGCCGAAATGAGCTTTAAGATCGAGTCAGTCCACCTGAATGAAGTGATTGTCGTGCAGCCGGAAGTGCGCGGGGACTCGCGCGGCTTTTTTATGGAAACCTATCGTGCTGACCAATTCAAGGAATTAGGCCTGCCCACGAACTTTGTCCAGGACAATCATTCCAAATCAAAAAAAGGCGTGTTGCGCGGACTACACTTCCAGTGGGAGCCGCCCATGGGCAAGTTGATGCGCGTTACACGCGGCGCGGCGTTCCTGGTGGCTGTGGATATTCGCAAAGGATCGCCGACTCTGGGGAAATGGTTTGGTATTGAGGTCTCAGAGGAAAATAAGAAGCAGGTTTGGGCGCCCCATAACTTTGCCCGCGGATTCTGCTCGCTTACAGACGATTGTGAAGTCCAGTACAAAACCACCGGCACTTACAACCAGAACACAGAAAGCGGAATTCATTTCGCCGATCCGCAAATTGGGATCAAGTGGCCCATCGCTGTTGCCACCGCGGAAACTTCAGAGCGAGACCGCAAGGCGCAGAGCCTGGAGCAATGGCTGGCGTCTCCGGTTCCAGACAATATGAAGTACCAGGCAAAGTAAGATTCAGGCTAGTCGCGCGACTTTAGCAACATCTGCTTGGTTTCTTCCAGTTGCTTGCGGCGCGCTTTATCCACCTGGGGAAATTCCAGATCCATTTCTTTGAGCGTCTGAATAATTGCCGAACTTACCGCAATATGGGTAAACCATTTGTGATCGGCAGGCACCACATACCATGGCGCTTCTGGTGTTGACGTGTGGCGGATCATGTCTTCATAGGCGTTCATGTAGTCGTCCCAGTATTTGCGCTCGTGGACATCTGCTTCTGAAAACTTCCAGTTCTTTTCCGGTTCATCCAGCCGGGCCAGGAAGCGTTTTTTCTGTTCTTCTTTTGAGAGATGGAGGAAAAATTTCCGGATGACCACGCCATTGCGCGTGAGGTATTCCTCAAAGTTCCGGATGTCCTTGAAACGCTCTTTCCAGATTTTCTTAGTGACCAGTTCTGGCGGAAGATGCTGCTTTGACAGATATTCCTGATGCACCCGGACGACTAAAACTTCTTCATAGTAGGAGCGGTTGAAGATGCCGATTTTTCCGCGCTCCGGCAGGCGACGCGTCGTCCGCCAAAGAAAATCGTGGTTCAGCTCTTCCGTCGATGGCTGCTTAAAACTAGATACCTCGCAAGCCTGCGGATTTACTCCGGACATCACGTGCTTGACCAGACTGTCTTTACCAGCAGCATCCATTGCCTGAAAGATCAGCAGGACGGCCCACTGGTCCTGGGCGTAAAGTTTCTCCTGCAAATCCTGCAACACACTCATGCTCTGCTGCAAAAGTTGATCGGCTTTTTCTTTAGAGGTAATGTCACGGATATCGGCGGGATCGTAATCCTTGAGCCGAAAGGAGTCCGCGTGCCTTACTTTGAACGCTTCCGCCAGCTTGAGGGCCTTCTTCGCGATCTTCATCGCATCTGTTGTACTCCAAAAGCGACGAAGATCGCAAAGTCTCTTGGTCTCCTAGGCCTCCATGGAGAGGAAGGGATCTTCCTGGCGGGGCTTGCCTACAGGCGGCACCTGTTCATTCTTGAGCAGATCTTCATATTCTTGCAGAGAAGGGAACAGGTCTTGCCGCGCTTCCAGAGGCACGGTTGAGCCCTGGGGAGAAGTCACAAAAGCGCAGAACTTTTCCAGCAACCTGGCTTCACGATTGAACTGGTCGATCCAGAGGAATTGTCCTTGCTCGTTGATCTCCAGGAACCACCACTTACCCTCAGCATCGACGCCGAAGTCGAGAGAGCCAAAGCATACCCCGGACCGCCGCGCAAATTCCAGCACACCTTTTTCGACATCAGGAGGAGTCGGGACCAATTCTGCCGTAACGTGTCCTAACCCTGCATCCTGCCGCCAGTCCAGCGCCTGCTTGGTGTTCTTAAGCGCGTAGGAATAAATCTGATTGCCCATCAGCACCATGCGTGTGTCATATTCCTTGGGGACGCGTTCCTGATAGATGGCGGGAGCATAGGTCAGTACTTCGTCGCTCGGCAACTGGCTGGGCGTGAGCTCAAAAGTTTCCGTAATGGCAACGGACATCTGGCCTTCCTTCTGCCACACATGCGGGGTAAAGCCTTTGCAGATGGTGCGGGCATTTTCACGCGCAAAAAATTCCCTGACCGTTGCCGGATGATTGGACATCAGGGTGGCCGGGGTCTTGAGTCCGCATTTACGGGCCAACTGGATTTGCACAGCCTTCTGGATCATTACCCGGGCGGCGGAATAGCTATTGATGCACCATACGGGCAGGGTATCAAGGAAGTAGGCAATGGAATTATAGAAACAGCGGTATTCAAGCGCAGCAAACTTCTTGTCCGCTTCGGAAACCTTAGGATTCGGGACAGGCAGCTCCGGGCGGCGAACCCATATTACGTCGCCGGCATCAACAGAATGTTCCCCCAGAATCAAGGTGTCATCGTCCTTTATCAAGAGAGAAGACTGGCCTTCATCAGTCGAGGAGAGACCGGCCCAGCACACAACCTTTTGACCTGCCTTCTCCAACGCCCACTTGATAGGGGCTGTGTGGTTATCGTCTTCCGGCGCTAAAACTGTAAGCTTCATTTGGCATTCGCCTCCGTTTCAGAAGTTTAGGTTGCTATAGAAAGGCGGCGACACTAAGGACGCCGCCTGAAATGGATCAAGGACCGCATTCACCAATGGCCTGATCGCCATTGAGAAATTGTTGTTTGCTGTCCACAAAACAGGGTGTGAGCGTGTGGCGGACTTTAAATGCGCCGATAACGGTTTCCACTTCCTGCTCACTGAGTTCGCGCGCACCCCTGCGGGTAAGTACGCGATTGTTCTGGTCCATAAGTTCCTCCTTGTTGATTGCTAAACAATGCACTAATACTGTTCTCAAGTTGGGTCCCTCGAAGGAGCCGCCATTTAATTGGAGCATTCGCCATCGAATACGCCCACTGCAACCAGGGTGCATGCGGTCAACGTCCTGAACCCGCCGCTTACCTGCTCGACTTCCTGCTCGTTCAGGTCACGAGCACCCTGCCGAACCAATACTCTGTTCTGGTTATTCATGCTTTTTCTCCCTTTCGTTATTGGGTCCATTGAACGAGCCCAAGCTTTAAGAGAAGTCTTCACGGCGGGAATGCCTAGACGTCGGCGCCGCACTCGCTGTGGAGATCTCCGTCGGTGGCGCCGGCTGGAGTCACGCTGC
Organism: Candidatus Angelobacter sp.; assembly: GCA_036496525.1. GTDB lineage: Bacteria > Acidobacteriota > Terriglobia > Terriglobales > Acidobacteriaceae > Angelobacter. The sequence continues at coordinate 1,142 of DASXKZ010000137.1, read as the reverse complement.
ATTTGGTCGCAGTCCTGAGCCCGCCGGCAACCATCGCGACTTCATGCTCATTCAAATCACGAGCACCTCGGCGAAGCAATACTCTGTTCTGATCATTCATGCTTATTCTCCTTTCGCTGTTGGATCCGTTGAGCGAAACACACGCTCTTTCAAAAGAGTTGTTCGACCGCGCTTAAGCGCGGCCGAGCGCGTTTAGCAACCTGCCTCACCGACGTGTCGATCTCCATCCGGAGAAGGAGCAGCGGTGCAGATGGAAAGAGTAATAAACCCTCCATGGATGAGGTCGGCTTCCGTGGGCGTCAACTCGCGAGCACCCCGGCGAATCAGTACTCTATTCTGGTTATTCATTTTTTCCCCCTTTCATCAATTGGGTCCGTTGAAACAGGCCCCAAGCTCTTTCAAAAAGAGTTGCTCTGCCGCGCTCAAGCGCAGCGGAAAGCGTTTAACAGCCGAACTCGCCAACGTGTTGGTCGCCATCAGGACGAGGACCGTTGGTGCAGAGGGAGAAAGTAGCAAATCCTCCATTCACGATTTCGGATTCTGTGGGTGTCAATTCGCGAGCACCCCGGCGAATCAATACTCTGTTCTGGTCATTCATTTTTTCTCCTTTCATCCATTGGGTCAGCTAAGCGGCCCAAGCTCTTCAAAAGAAGTCTTCACGGCGGAAACGGCTATTGATCGGGACTGCCGCACTCGCTGTGGAAGGTATCTCCGTCAAGAGTGCCGGCTGCAGCCAGGGTGCACGCGGTCAAAGTCCTCAGCCCACCGGCTACCATCGCGACTTCATGCTCATTCAAATCACGAGCACCTCGGCGAAGCAATACTCTGTTCTGGTCATTCATGTTTTTCTCCTTTCATCATTTTGGGTCCATTGAGCGGGCCCAAATTCTTCAAAAGAAATCTTCATGGCGGAAATGCCTATACGTCGGCGCCGCACTCGCTGAGGAAGGTATCTCCGTCCGCCCTGGCTTGAGCCGAAGTAGGGGCGGTGCAAAGGGTTGTGGTACGTATCCCTCCACCAACGTGCTCGACTTCCTGTTCACTCAAGGCACGAGCGCCTCGGCGAAGCAATACTCTGTTCTGATCATTCATGTGTTTTCTCCTTTCATCATTGGGTCCATTTGAACGGGCCCTTACATCTT
>DASXKZ010000136.1:0-3584 GCA_036496525.1 Candidatus Angelobacter sp. | reverse complement strand
GGCCGTTGCACAGACTTGGAGTCTTATTGCATGAGGTTATTTAGCGTCCGGCTCATTGTTTCTTTGATCATCGGCATCACGCTGGTGTCGCTACTCTCTTCCTACTATGAAGTCCTGGGGGAGAAGAACAGCTTACGTCGTGATTTAGAGCGAAGAGCGGAAGTATTAGGTGAGAGTTTAGTCAGCAACGTGGAACGTTCATGGGAACGAGATTCTGGGCGCGACCTGCCACGTATTGTTCAGCGTTTCGGCAATCGCGAACATCTGATCGGCATCGCGGTATATGACCTCTCCAATAAACTGGTTGTAGCCACACCCGACCTCGCAAACAAACTAGGCACGCCTCCCTCATTGCTTTCTCAGGCAATCAAAAAGGATGAAGGTGCAAGTTTGTTTCTGCATCTAGGGTCTGTGCCCGTGGAAATGTACGCTGTGCCGGTCCATCGGGACGACAAAGTCGTGGGTGGTCTGGTCATCGTTCATGATGCAAGTTACATTCACGACCAGAATATAAGAACGTGGCGGGAAAGTTTCCTGCGTGTCTTGCTGCAAGTGCTGGTGATTTCGGTCATCACTCTTTTGATTGTGCGTTGGAGTATTGCAGGACCGATTGCTCGGGCAGCGCAGTGGATGAGGGCCTTACGCATGGGCCGCCTTTCCTTGCCGCAGGAAATACCGGACCTCGATGTTTTCCGCCCTCTTGCCCGAGAAGTGAAGACCTTCGCGCAAAGTCTCTCGCAAGCGCGTAACGCAGCGGAGAACGAAGCCCGCCTGAGAGATGCTGGTGAATCGTTATGGACCCCCGAGCGTCTTGCCATTCATATTCAGGGCCGATTGGATGAAGGCAAGCTCATCGTTGTATCCAACCGCGAACCTTACATGCATGTGCGGAATGGCAAGACCATCGAGTGCATTGTGCCGGCCAGCGGTTTAGTTACTGCGCTGGAGCCGATACTGCGGGCATGTTCCGGCACGTGGGTTGCTCATGGCAGTGGTGATGGCGATCAGGAAACAGTGGACCGGCACTCTCATTTGCGTGTGCCTCCTGAAGATCCGCAATACACCTTGCGCCGCGTTTGGCTGACCAAAGAAGAAGAGCAGGGTTATTACTATGGGTTTGCCAATGAAGGACTCTGGCCGCTTTGCCATATTGCTCATACCCGGCCCATTTTCCGTGCCTCCGATTGGCAGAGCTACCTTGAAGTCAATCAGAAATTTGCGGATGCCGTCTTAGAAGAGATCGCAGATTCACCTCGGCCCGTGATTTTGGTGCAGGATTATCACTTTGCGCTTTTGCCCAAGCTTATCAAGCAGCAGAGGCCGGATGCGCGCGTGGCGATTTTTTGGCACATTCCCTGGCCGAATCCGGAAGCATTCGGTATCTGTCCGTGGCGGCGTGAACTGTTGGAAGGTTTGCTGGGTGCAGATCTGATCGGGTTCCATACCCAATCACATTGCAACAATTTTCTGGAAACCGTGGACCGCACACTGGAATCGCGCATTGACTGGGAGCATTTTTCCGTCAGCCGACTTGATCACCACACGATGGTGCGTCCATTCCCAATTAGTGTGGATCTCACCAATGGTCTGCATCCCGAGACTGATCAGGATTCGTCATATGCGGAGCGGTCGGCCCTGATGAAAAGTCTGGGAGTTGAAGCGATGTTTTTGGGTATTGGCGTAGACAGAGTTGATTACACCAAGGGCATTCTGGAACGTTTCCTGGCAATAGAACGGTTCCTGGAGAAGTGGCCTGCGTATCGGGGACAGTTTACGTTTGTGCAAATCGGGGCCCCGAGCCGTACACACATCAAGCGGTACCACGATTTTCTGGGAGAGGTGGAACTGGAGGCGGAGCGCATCAACTGGCGCTTCCAGAGCGGAAAATGGAAACCGATTCTGTTCTTGAAACGCCAGCACAGCCACGAAGAGATCACTAAATACTACCGGGCGGCGGACTTCTGCCTGGTGACCTCTCTGCACGACGGCATGAATCTAGTTGCAAAGGAATTCGTTGCGGCGCGATCGGATGAGCGTGGCGTACTCATCCTCAGCCAGTTCACGGGAGCGGCGCGCGAACTGCGCGATGCTTTGCTGGTCAATCCCTACGATATTGACGAAACCGCGGATGCATTGCGGCGTGCTTTGGAGATGGAGCCAGAAGAAAAAGAGCTGCGTATGCAACGCATGCGGAAGACTGTAAGAGAAAACAATGTCTATCGCTGGGCTGCCAATCTAGTGGCGGAACTTTGCGAATTGCGGCTGGATGAAAGTGAAGTGCAGGAGAAGGTGCGCTCCATCGCTTCCGCAAGCTGAACCCTAAATTTGGAGGATGCAGTTGATTGAGCCTGCAACACAGAACGACCTATCGGCTTTTTTTGAAAGCTTAACGCAAGCGCCGCGTTCCGCGTTATTGCTTGACTATGACGGGACCCTCGCCCCTTTTCAGGTGGACCGTGATAAGGCATCTCCGTACCCAGGTGTAACCGCAGCTTTGCAGGAGATTCTTAGCACGACGCGGACACAGGTATTCATCGTCACCGGCCGCAAGACGGATGACATTGTTTCGCTCCTTGGCGTCTATCCGTATCCAGTGATCTGGGGACTGCACGGGGCGCAGCGGCGAAATCCGAATGGTGCGGTGGAAATGGCTTGCGTAGACGAAGACCTGGTACAGGGCTTGATGGAAGCAGACGGCTGGCTCCAGGCGCAAAGTCTGCGCCAGTGGGCAGAGTTCAAGCCGGGCAGTATTGCTGTTCACTGGCGCGGGCGCAGTGAAAAAGAAGCCGCGGATATTCGCCGCCAAGTCTTACTGGGATGGTCGCGTATTGCTCAACGCAGGAACGTCGAGTTGCTGGAGTTCGACGGAGGCATCGAATTGCGCGCGGCGGGGCCGGATAAAGGTGATGCGGTCCGCGAAATCTTGCAGCAACTGGATCCGGGCACACCGGTCGCGTACCTGGGTGATGACAAAACCGATGAGCGCGCCTTTCTTGCTCTCGAAGGACGTGGGGTACGAGTGCTGGTGCGCCCTGAGTGGCGCGAGACAGCGGCGGATATCTGGATTAAACCCCCGGATGAACTGTTGGATTTTCTGGGGAAGTGGCAGCAGGCTAGTCAATATAAGCAACCCCGAGCTACGTCAACTCATAAGGTGACGATCAAATGACAAGTGCCGCAACAGTTCCAAATGTAGTACCACACCTTCCCCGGCAACCGTTTTACTTTAATACTTCGGCGCATTTACTGCGTATTACGCGGGAAAAGGCGGAAACGCTTAATGATTTGCTGCGCGCCCTGCGCACGTGTCCGGAAGATTCCATTTTCCAGCACACGTTTCGCACCTTACAGGAGCATCACTTCATTCGCGAAGGATTTTCCAATGATTTCGCCCACTGGGCTTTGGAAGCCTGCAATGAGCCGGGATTGGCGGAACGGCTGGCTAGCGTGGACGTGCGTCAGTTTACGGCCGTCGCGGACTTGCGGCAGCGGATCGTGAACATTGTAGAAGAATACTTGCAACGGAACCCGAAGATTGGTGATCGTCACGCGCCGGACACTTTCTATTTCTGCGCATCTGACAT
>DASXKZ010000135.1:0-3079 GCA_036496525.1 Candidatus Angelobacter sp. | reverse complement strand
CCAAGCAGCGCTCGATAGCAGCCAGCACGTCCAACTAACCCGCGTCGCTTACCAAAAACTTGATGCTCACAAAATATTACCTATATATATCGTGATACGATATATATGATGACAGCGACACTAAGCCTTCCCGATTACCGGGCCCTGTCCGAGTTCCGCTACCAGATCCGCAAATTTCTGCACTTCAGCCAACAAGTTGCGGCAGAGGCTGGCCTTGAACCGCGCCAGCATCAGTTAATGCTGGCGGTAAAAGGTTTGCCTGCTGGACTTCAGCCCCGCATTGCCGATCTGGCGGAACGGCTGCAGATACGCCACCACAGCACGGTGGAATTGGTAAATCGCCTGGCAGCGCAAGGTTATGTTGAACGCCATCGCGGAGGCCAGGACCGACGCGAGGTATTGATTTCCATGACTTTCAAGGGTGAAAAGATTTTGCGGCAGCTGTCACTGCATCATCGCGCGGAATTACGGACCCAAGGGCCCAAGTTAGTGACAGCTCTGAAGCACGCAATGCAAATTGTCGAAGCGACTCCCCACAAAACAAAAAAGAAAGTGAAATAAATATGTCTGAAATAACAAATGGCAATGGATTTCAGCCAGCGAATGGCACCCCAATTCAGGAAACACCGATCGGCGAACCAGCGCAGTTTCGCATGGTTCTGGTTTCTTTCCTCTCCGCAGGAATTGGACTGGCTGCGGGTTTAATTGCTTACGCACTCTACAAACTCATTGGGCTTTTCACCAACCTCGTCTTCTATCATCGTTGGTCGGCCGAGTTTGTAAGCGCGCGTGCACACACGCTCGGCCCATGGGTCATTGTGGTCCCAGTCGTCGGCGGGCTCATTGTCGGGATCATGGCCAAGTACGGTAGCTCCAAAATCAAAGGCCACGGCATCCCCGAAGCCATGGAAGCGGTACTGGTAAACCGCAGCCGCATTGAGCCGCGGGTCGCGATCCTGAAGCCAATTTCTGCCGCTATCGCTATCGGCACCGGCGGCCCCTTCGGCGCAGAAGGTCCAATCATTCAAACCGGAGGCGCAGTCGGATCACTCGTCGGCCAGGTCTTCCACACTACTGCTTCCGAAAGAAAAGTATTGTTGGCTTGCGGAGCTGCGGCAGGAATGTCGGCAACGTTCAACACGCCGATTGCTGGTGTCATTCTGGCAATTGAGCTTCTGCTGTTCGAATTCAAATCGCGGTCGTTTATCCCGCTTGTCATCGCCAGCACATTGGCCACGGCTGTGCACATGCAACTTCTAGGCGCAGGGCCAATGTTCACCGTCACGCACATGACCTTCGGCATACCCCAAGCCCTCCCCTTCTATGTAACGATGGGGCTTTTGTGTGGCTTGGCGGCAGTCGGTTTCAGCAAAGTGCTGTATTGGACCGAAGATCAATTCGAAAAACTTCCCGTGGACGAACTCTGGTGGCCGGCAATCGGCGCGCTGGGGCTCGGCATCATCGGCTATTTTGTGCCGCGAGTGCTGGGAGTGGGCTACGACACCATTGGTGAAATCCTGAATGGACAACTCGCGCTGAAATTGTTGTTGATCGTTTTGGTCGCCAAGGCAGCGGCACTCGTCATCTCGTTAGGCTCAGGCACATCCGGTGGATTGCTCGCACCGATGTTCATGTCGAGCGCAGCCATGGGCGGGGCTTTTGCCATCGCAGTAAACCACATCATTCCTTCAGCACAACTCGATCCCGGCGCTTTTGCGCTGGTGGCGATGGGCGCGGTTTTTGGCGCAGCATCCCGCGCGACTTTCTCCTTCATCATTTTTGCTTTTGAAATCACGCGCGACTATAACTCGGTCCTTCCCTTGATGCTGGTCAGCGTGATCGCTCTGGGCATTGCCATTCTGCTCCAACCCAAGACCTCAATCATGACGGAAAAACTGGCACGACGCGGCTTGCGCATACATCAGGACTACGAAGCAGATGTCTTGCAGCAAACGGCGGTCTCCGAAACCATGGACCGCGATGTTCCCACAATTTCTGCCGACTCGAACGTTGGCGAACTAGCCAAGCGCATCGCCCAGCATGATCCAGCGGTAACCCGCCACCAGGGGCTTATTGTGCTCGACAAAGAAGGAAAGCTGAATGGCATGATTACGCGCGGCGATGTGCTACGTGCACTCGACAAAATGCCGTCTGGTGAAATGACGGTTTCCGAAGCCTCCTCCCGCAAACTGATAGTGACGTTTCCCGATGAATCTCTGCACGAAGCCCTGGCCAAAATGTTGCGCCACAACATTGGCCGCCTACCGGTTGTGGAGCGCAATGACCCACGCCACGTCATCGGATATCTCGGCAGGCCTGGAGTCCTGTCCGCCCGCTTGCGCCGCCTCGAAGAAGAACATAATCGCGAGCAGGGATGGATAAAGTCACTGTTCTGATGCGCCGCATGCGAGTTCTGCATCTCATTCTGCTTGCAGGCGATGTAAACTTGAAGAGCAGGCGAATGACCAAAAGAATGCGGAGCTTATCTACAGTCAATGGCCGATAGCAGCGATCGAAGTCTGAGGTGGTATTCGACGCGTGAGCCGGCCATCCTTCTGATTTTGACGGCGATTGCCGTTGTTTTTTTCCTTGCCGTATCGCTGCTCGCGCGCGTGTATCACGACCGCCAGGCCTCGCAAGCTGAAAAATGGTTCCGCCGCGGAACCTATGACCAGCAGAAGGGACTCCTAGATCGTGCTGTGGGAGAGTTTCAAGCGGCCCAGCTTTACTCCCGCGGCAACTTCGACTACCAGTTAAGCCTGGCGCAAACCCTCACGGCATTAGGCCGCACCGATGAGGCATACTCTTACCTGCTGAACCTTCACGAGCAAAAACCGGAGAGCGGCACAGTCAATCTCGCACTTGCCCGCATCTTCGCCAAAAAAGGTGATGCGGCAACGGCCATCCGCTATTACCACAATGCCCTCTATGCAACCTGGCCCGTTGATGCAGAAAACCAGCGATTGGCGGGGAGGCTTGAACTCATCGAATTCCTGTTGCACGAAAACGATGATGCGCAAGCGCAGTCAGAATTGATTGCTATGTCAGCCAATCTCCCTCCAGATGCGGCTTTGCACGC
>DASXKZ010000134.1:0-5577 GCA_036496525.1 Candidatus Angelobacter sp. | reverse complement strand
CATATGCAGCTCTTTTTATGCACAATCGCGCGAAACTATAAATACCCAGGGAAATGGCAGTTAAGGGGATGGATATTACTATCGCATGATCGCAGCAAAAAGCAAAGATCAAAGCTTTGTTTCTTCTTCAGGAAGCCTCAGGAAGCAACCAGCCAGGAATCCTTTGTATAAGGACAAAACTTTTTGCCAATCCCAGCGAGAGGAAAACACCAGGGTTCGGTAAACCATCCAGGCGCCAAAAAATGGCATTTTGAAAGGCCAGAGCTTCAGAGGAACATGCTTTCGAGCAAAAATCATGTTGGCACGCGCCAGATAGAACTCGATGAAACCGTTTCCCTGATTTTTGTTCGTAACGTAATGCTCCTTGTGCCAGACGACCGCGGAAGGGACATACATATCTTTGTATCCGGCCTTTAGGACGCGAAGCGACCATTCAATATCTTCATAAAAATGGAAGTAAACTTCTTCCAGTACCCCGATCTGGCGGACCGCCTTCGCCTTAATCAGGAATGCGCAGCCGGTAAGAAATGAAACTTCGCGAATTTTGTCATAACTGCCGTCATCCAGCTGGCGTAGACCAAACACTTTGGGAAAAAGCCTCCAGCGCCTATGCTCGCCTCCCGCGTAGTTGAGCCTGTCAGGATGATCGAAGAACAATATCTTCGGGCTCACCGCGCCGATTTTCTCGTCTGATTCGGCCACACGAACCAACTGACTGAGAAAGTCAGGGGCCACGATGGTGTCATTGTTGAGCAAGAGAACATAGTCAGTACCGCGGCGTAGGGCATTGCGAATGCCGACATTACAGCCTGCGGCGAAGCCCAAGTTTGTGGCATTTCTGATGAGCCTGATCTCAGGCACATTTTCCAGAAGTTTTACCGGTGAGTCATCAACAGAACCATTGTCCACCAGGACCACTTCAAAATTGCGGTAGTCCATTTTCCGGAGCGATAGCAGGCAATCCAACGTGACCTGATAGCTGTTCCAGTTCAGTATCACGATGCTGACGCGCGGTTCACTCAATGACATTTGGATGGTTTCGGCGCGGCCCGATGACCTGCCGCCTCCCCATTGTAATGTGAGAACCTGAAGGCCGTAAGGAAAGCGATGTTACAATTGTGCTCGTCCCATCCATGAAACGCTGATGCAACACGCCACTCTGAAAAGCAGTCGCTATGAGATCTCCACAAATGGCGATCGTTTCAGCCGGAACCATCTCTTCATTGAAGAAGCCAGAAAGTACCGCAGCATTCTGGAATGCGGCTGCTCCACCGGTTTCCTCTCCCGGCAAATTGCGGAAGGCGGCTCCCGGGTGGTGGGCATTGAAATTGACACAGAAGCCGCAGAAAAAGCCCGCCAATTTTGTGCCCGCGTGCTATCTCTTGACCTAAATCGACCCGGTTGGAGCAAGTCCATAGGCGAACAGTTTGAACTGGTCACTTACGGCGACGTGCTTGAGCATTTGTTGGAGCCTCAAGCTGTTCTGCGTGAAACCAAAGATGTCCTGGCGCCGGGCGGACGCGTGCTTATTTCCCTTCCCAACATCGCCTATTGGACGATGCGCGTAAAACTGCTGCTGGGAAAGTTCGAGTACGAGAGCATGGGGCTGCTGGATTACACTCATCTCAGATTTTTTACTTTTCATACAGGCCGCAAAATGATCGAGCAAGCCGGCTACCGGATTGTTCATTTCCATCCGGTGATGGGCGGCAGGTTTACCAGTCATTTTCGTCCGATGTGGCAGCGATTGACGAATCGGTTTCCCAATTCTCTAGCGTTTCAGATGTTATTTCTGGTTGAGCCGCTCGCTGAGACTCATGACTCCAGCCCCTCCTGATCGAATGACCACTCCGGCTGCGCCAGCCGCAACAAGAATATGCGCTGTAATGGTTATCTATAACCCGGATTCCACGCTGGAACAAAATATCAGGGCACTGCTGAATGAAGTTGCCCGGCTTGTAGTGGTGGACAATTGTTCCGAGCCGTCCGTCCGATCGAGGATCGCGGCGCTGGCTGCGACCTGCAGTTTTGAAGTGATCTGGAACAAGGAAAATATTGGGCTGGCTGCGGGATTGAACACAGGTATTCGCCTCGCGCTCGCAAATGAGCAATATCAGTGGATCGCCACATTCGATCAGGACAGCAGAGTTTTTCCGGGGTTCGGTACGGCCATGCTGTCGGCCCAAGCCGCTTGCCCGTTTCGAGAAAAAGTTGCGATGATCGCGCCGCACCATCTGCTTACTTCAGAGGATGATGACGAGACGACGACGCAAGATGGCGAGCTATTTCAAGAGATAACAGTGGCGCTGCAGTCCGGCAGCCTGTTCAGCCGATCGGCGCTCAAAGATGTAGGTTTATTCGATGAGGCGTTTTTCATCGATTACGTTGATTTCGAGTTCTGCCTTCGCCTGCGAAAACACGGATTTCGCCTCATTGAAGCTACGGAAGCGCCAATCTATCATCGCGTGGGAACACCCACGCAGCATAGTTTCCTCGGCATAACCTGCACGGTCTTCAACCACAGCCCACTGCGGCGCTATTACGCAGCCAGGAACCGCTTGCGCGTCTATCGGCGGTACGCCTTTTCAGACCCGCGCTGGATTTGCCACGATATATGGTCGTGGTTCAAAGAGATTGTGAAGATGGTCCTTTTTGAGAGCAATCGCCTGGAAAAGCTGGTGTTTGCGGCCAGAGGGGGATGGGACGCGCTTCGCGGACGCGGCGGCGCTTACTCCTAATCAACGTTGTCTCACTATCCATGGTTGCAGGCGCACGTTCTTAGGCACACAATCGCTGCGATGGCTGCAATTATGGCTTTTGCAAGAACAAGATCAGGTGATTTGGCCTTGATCTCTCTGCCGCAAGCACCTGCCAGCCACAATCTGTCACGAAATTGATTGCGCTTTTTAGATCGAAAACATGGTGATGAAGAAGGCGTTGCTGATAATTATTTCGATAACGCTCCCGGTGCTCAGCGATCGAGGCTGCGATCGGGTATTTTTTGTAATCCCATAAAGTGACAAACTCTTCCACGTGCGTCATGTCATCCTCGCCCATGTCGCGCGCATAGTCGTCGCGCAGATGCTGAAGCGTTGTCACGGGACGACGATAATCAAAGGTGCGATGCTTGTCCGGCAGGACCAAGAGAAGGAAACCGCGTGGCTTCAGGACGCGCTTCCAATTATTCAGAGCTTTGATGGGGTTGGCCATGTGCTCCAAGTTATGCGATGACAGAACAAAATCGTATGTAGCATCCGCGATGCCCTCAAGTGCGGAACCTTCAATAATGAAGTTATTGCCCGTTCTTTTTTCTTGATCAAAATGGAACGTCGCTCCTGAAGCACGAGCGCCCTCCCAATGCGTTACTTCGGCAAAAACACAATTGTCCAGGGATTGAATATGACGATAGATGGGAAGATTCGTTTCAAAAACATCACTGGGGCCGCCAACTTCCAGACCACTTTTGCCACTCAGATGCTTCTGTACCAATGAATAGCACTTCGCCCTGCGCAACACGCCTTTGGCGAAGGCATAGGCCTTTCTGGCAACAGGCTCCAGCGGCGTGTTGCGTACCAAACCTTTCATTGATTTTAGCGGATTCATAGATGAAGAATTTCTTTTGCTGACACTGTTGCGATGCTAGCAAAGAGAATGGCAACTACAAAACCCTCAGCACCCTTAGAGCCGGCGAAGAAATCCGTTTGGCGCAAATGAAAAGCCAAATTTGCGTTCACGATCAAAGTCATGTTCGTAATCGTGTGGAAACATACGGAAATATTCCTGTATGGCCTCATACGGGCCGGGCCCAAATGATTTTGCTACGGGATGTCCATTGATATTTGAATCTTCCACTACCAGAAAGTCGCCTGCAATCAGGATATCCTGCAGGTTCATCATTTCGGCCAGAACATGCTGCTTTGAGTGGTCGCTATCAAGGATTGCAAAGGCCGAACCCGGTTTTTTTTCTCGTATGTCTTTGAGCGTTTCCTTCAGTTCCGGGGCAGCCGAGGACATGGTCAACAAGCGAATGTTTGTGTCTGACTTTGCTTGCTCGGAAATGCGGGACGCCTCGATATCCACAGAAACCACAATATAAGGCCTGCCAATCTGCTTCATTATTGACGAAAAGAACAGGGCCGAGCCGCCGTGCCATGTGCCGAATTCAATGACCACGGAAGGTTTAAGCAAGAACAGGATTTCCTGGTAATTCCACATGTCCATGGGCGATTTATAGGTTTGCACGCCCATCCATGTGGTTTGTTGCCAGACGCCGGTGTTGTAATACCAAAGATGGTAATAACGTTTGGCCAGAGAATAAATGAAATTAAATCCCATGTAAGTTTGGAAATGGCGAGGCCGCATTATATCCGATGCACGTTATGCTCCGGCCCTTGCGCGTCCTCTAGCGTTTCAAGCGCTGCAGCAGATAAATAAAAGGAGCGCGTTGATTGGGTGTAAACAACCACAGCCATGCAGCCGGCATTGCAACAAGAAATATTGCGCCGACTACAAGAAATTTGATCATCAGGCCCGTGATCAACGCCATCGCTAGATTGAGGGCCATGGCCCCAACCATCATGAGCGGCAACCGAGTAATAATGAAACGGCACTCAGGCAATAAGCGAAACGAAAACCAGAAAAGCAGAAAGCAATCAATGGTAACTCGCAACAACCAAGCAACGGCAACGCCAGTGATCCCCCAGGATTTGGCCAGAAAAAACAGCATCGTAACGTAAACAGGAAGCTCCAGCAGATGGAACTTGGCTGTCACGTCAGGTCGGCCAACGCTTTGCAAGTGTGTAAAGGGAACGTGTGCCATGCTGTTGACCAGCACTGCTACAGCTAACAGCCGAGCCACCGGCGCGCTGTTGTGGGCGAAATCACTTCCCAGCCAGACGGAGAGACCTTCAGGCGCAAAAATTACCAGAAGCAGCGTGAGCGGGAGCAGGACCGCAAAAATGTATTTGATTCCGCTTTCATACAGGTAGGCCAGGCGAGTGCGGTCGGCGACGCTTGTGGCGGAAAACACAGGAAACAAGACGCCGACAAGCGCCGTGGAGATCAACCAAAGCTTGGTAACCACTTCATACGGAATGGAGTAATACGCCACGGCAGCAATGGAAATGATGCTGCCGATCAAAAAACGGTCGAAGGTGACCATCAGCGGGCCAAGGACGTTGCTCACCGTCATCCAGCCGCCAAAGAGAAATAAAGGCTTGGCGGAAGGCGTGTGAAATCCAAAGCCGCCGCGCAGAGCAGGCATTACATGAAAGCAAGCCCATAAGTGCGCTCCACAGGCAACAATCCTTCCCAGCACAAGCACCCCAATGATGGGAATCAGGCTATGGGTAAAGGGCAGAAGAGCGGCCGGTCCCAGATAAGTAAAGATTCCCATGGGAACGCGGATGGCTGTAGCAAGACGGAAGTGCTGTAGTGCTTCAAGCACTCCGCGAAATCCGGCGGTCACCACGACGATCGGCACAGCAGCACCAAGCCAGTAAAACGAACCCAAAGCCTCATGAGAAAGCGAAGCCGGAACTTTTAGCAGTCGCTCCACCAGAAAAGGCGCGAGGAGGA
>DASXKZ010000133.1:0-7692 GCA_036496525.1 Candidatus Angelobacter sp. | reverse complement strand
TCTGGAGTTTGTGTGTGACAACTCGCCCGTATCTGCCATTCTGCTGGAACGCGACAGGAACATGCCCGCCTTCGAAGAACTGGCCGGTGAAATGCGCCGCGCGCGCTCCATCCTGAATGGTTCGAGGAAAGATGAGGGCGCACAGACAAAGGCGCGGCTAGTCTGATGCGAATTTGCGTCATTGGGAAGTATCCGCCAATTGAGGGCGGCGTCAGTTCAGATACCTATTGGAATGCGCGCGGGCTGGCCTCTCATGGACACCAGGTTTTTGTGGTGACGAATGCCGAGGAAGTGGATATGCCGTGGCGGATGGAGATGAGCAATGCCACCTATTCGGGACCTGACTATGCCTGGGTTTCCGAGCATTCTGGCGGTCGCGTTCACGTTACGAGCACGCGAGGGTCTGATCCTGCGGTTGAATATCACATACCCTATAACAACCCTACGGTTTCGCGGCTTGCTGCGGTGGCAACCGATATCGTGCGATCCAACTCCTGCGATATCATCTACGCTCATTATCTCGAACCCTATGCGGTCGCAGCTCACCTGGCAAGCCATTGGTGCGGCGTGCCCTATGTTCTAAAACATGCAGGCTCAGATTTGTTCAAGCTGGCCCAAATACCCACGTTGCGCAGCACCTACGTGGAGGTGCTGAAAGGCGCGTGCAGAGTTATTTCCCAGGGCCGCGGCGTCACTGAATTGATTGCGATGGGTGTTGCTCCGGAACGCATCGTATCTGATGTCGGCGCGGGTGTCCCCACTGCTTACTTCCATCCCCATATAAAACCGCTGTGCGAAGATGAGTTTGTTGTTCCCGCAAAGGGTGTGGACGATTTGATTGGCGCGCCACTTGATGAGCCTTGGCCCATCTTGGGAATTTACGGGAAGATCGGGGGAGGAAAAGGGTCCTTCGATCTCCTGGAAGCGATCGCTGAACTAACCCGATCAGGTTTCCCCCTCTATCTGATCGCAATGGCTCATGGCCGTCAGGAGGATCGCTTCCGGAAAGCCGTCAGAGATATGGATTTGGAACGGTACATCCGAATCCGCCCGTTTCTGCCAAATTGGCGCGTTGCTGCATTCCTGCGTCGCTGCACGGCGGTGGCCATGCTTGAACACGATTTTGAGATCGCGGCCCACATGCCGGTGAGCCCGCGCGAGGTAGTGGCATGCGGCGTTTGCTTAATTGTCTCCGAGGAGATTGCGCGCAAGCAGCCCTTTTGCGCTCAAATTCAAAACGGCCGAAATGCTGTGGTGGTTCGCACGCCGCGCGACCATTCGGTTTTGGCGGAAAGCGTGCGATATGCGCTGGAGGACCGCGACCGCGCAATCCGGATTGGAATGCAAGGTCATCGCGATCTGAATTTAGGCGTCAGCTATGAAGTAGCCGTCCAGGCTCTTGAGTCGCTTTTGACCAGGGTTGCCCACTCGGACCATCCTGAAATACCGTTTTTACATTCTGGCGTTTTTCGCCAGGTGTTTCCGCTTACATATGCACTTTGCGATAACAACCAGCATGAAATTTTGGACAAAGCCATTGCAGCCAGGTCAAATCGCCGCCTGAATGCGGCAGAGCTGGCAAACCTGGTGCGCGAATGCTTTGGCGGGGAACTTGGCGCGCACCTCGTTTCTGAAGCTTGCCGATATGAAGAGAAGGTTGAGGCGTGGCGGGTTCGTCGGTCGGATGTGAGAATTTCCGAGGGGCATGCCCCTTGTCCGCGCGATGGATGGTCTGTGAATAAAGTGCCCCGCGTTGCCTGCGATTTCGAGATCGACACGTTTACGTTTGATATCAGCGCTGCAACAGCCTGGATGAAGGGTGCTGGGGGAAAGCGGCCGTCCCTAAATGGAGTCACACGGGTCCTATTTTCATCCTGTAGCAATCCAATGATTGTCGGGGACAAGATCCTGACTCTGCTTCAACTGATTGAAAAAGGCACACTGGCGATCCGCGAGCTGCAGCAGTCATTCACCAGCAACGCCGGCGCAGGAACTGGCATGGATGCCGGTGGATTATTGCCGGTGATCGAACGTTTCTATTGGATGGGCCTGGTAACGCTCCATGCATAACGGATACATTAGCTTTCTTGAGGAGGTTGAAGATGACAACGCAATTTGACCGGGATATGTACTGCTTACACTGCTCAGGCTTCGTCATACTCCCCAAGCTTCTAGATACCCAACGCCTGGACGCCATTGCACGCGGCGCCGAGGAATTCGAAGAAGAAGTTGCTGGTTTTGTAGATCGTGGCGGCAGCGCGATACTCAGGCATAATTGGCCGTTGCGAACGACCCGCTGCCTCTATGCTGTTGTGGCTGAAATTCAGGACCTCGTCATGGAGACTGCGGTGCAATTTGCCCGCGCTTATCTTGGGCAGCCGGTCTTACGCGATTGCCTGATTCAGACGAATATGCCCGATGAGCGAAACGCGGGCCGTGGCCTGCAGAGTGACGTCAGCTATCACCGCGATACGTTATGGCCTTCCGATACAATCCGCCCGATGTATCTACACGTATTCCTTTTGCTGACGGACTTCACTCGCGACAATGGAGCCACCGTTGTTGTTCCCGGTACACACAAACAGCGCGAGCCCGGTTACTACTTTAAACAGACTGATCCCAGGGCTCCCCAGGAAGGCATCAACTATCGGCTTTATGAACGGGAATACTTTCCCAGCAGCGTTCAACTCGAGGCGCCTCGGGGGTCCCTCATTCTTTTGGATCCCATGACCATTCACACGCAGGGAAACAACGTGTTGCAAGAACGCCGCTCACTCCTCAACATGACCTTCAGGGCCGCCGATGTGCCTGGTACGCCACCGCTGCTGAACGCCCGCGCGATTGCGGAGCGTTTTGCTCGAGTGCCTCTGCGTCCGGATTTTCTGGAACTGTTGGAATCGAATCCGGCGTTGCCGGCGCATTTCGGCCCGCTGGGCAATAAGTTGCCCGAGCCTGCAATTTCCAACTAATTCCTGGCCTGACCAGCAACTATCTGCTCTAAAACCTCGACCGCTTTGTCAGGGGTAGGCATGGCATCGATTTCCCTCGCGATTCGTTGGGCTGCGATCCTGTAACCCGGCTCATTGAGGAGCGCACAGATATGCCGGCGAACAGTTTCGGCGCTGATTTCCTTCTCCAGCAGCATGCGGCCGGCGCCTGCCTTCTCACCGGCAAAAGCATTTCGGTACTGTGCCGCTCCGCCCCGGGGCGTAATGAGCAGCGGCAATCCGTGCCTGAGAGCCCCGATGAATGAGCCGCCTCCACCGTGGTTCATCACTACATCACAATGCGGCAGCAGAAGGTCCTGCGGTATATATTGCTCCACGTGGACGTGTTCTGATCGCAAGCCCATCAGGGCGGGATCGTTGTTCTCGCCAACGGTAATAATCACATTGAAAGACTCGGCGGAAAGTCCGTCTACAACGGCCCTGAAGATATGCGGAGCCTCATTGAAAACCGGCACCGTTCCCAGAGTTACGTAGACAGTTGGGCGGCCCGATAAACGGTCAATCAAGGATGGCAGCACAAATTCGCGCGTGCCGTTATATAAAACCGGTTGCACAGGCCAGGAACGGCCCAAATAGCGGGCATGTTTGCCTTGCAGACTGGGCGGGCACAAATCCAGGAATAAATATCGATACAATCCTCCCAGCGCGACGGGGGTAATTCCAGATTCCTGCCAGAACTGGGCCAGTTCGCGATTGAGCCGTTTGAGAACGAATGGTGATCGTATGGGTGAAGGCCAACCAACCACGACGTTGGGGACGCCTAATAACGCGGCAATGAGTGCTCCTCCGTACTCCGTTTCTTCATTCAGAATCAAATCCGGCTGCCATTGCTTGGCGAAGGGCATCAGACTGTCGCGCAGAGCGCGTGGCGCCAATCGAGTGAACATCAATGCAGCTTTTTGATCCTCAGGCAAATTCTCACTTGTCTCAACATCCTGAGAAACTGCATCGCGCAGGGCGGTGAGCCCAAGGCCGGCGGGAACCGCGTTAAATCCGGCGGCTTTCAATTCCGGCTGAAATTCCTCCGCTGCGGCAAACACCACTTCATGGCCAGCGCCGGCCACCGCTCTGGCGAGCGGCTCCATTGGATAGAAATGCCCTTTTGTAGGGACGCATGTGCAGAGAACCCTCAAAACGTGACGCTCCCGCGCATTTGTTAACGGACTCCGGTAAGAAGGTCGGTGATGCCCGAGGGTGACACCGAAGCTACTTCATTTCTGGAACATAGTGCTCGAGCATATAGGAAGTAACTTGTTCAACGACGTCATCCTGGATATGGCGCGCATCGTCCCGGAAAGAAGCCGGGCCGCCCGAGGTGACGATTTCATATCCGGGATAGTAATCCACTTCAGGAAACTTACGAGTAAGCCGCCTGGCGCACACCAGCAGGACTGACTTTGAAAATGTATTTGCCGTGACACAGTCGGTCCCAGAGAACGTAGCTTCCAGCGGGACAGGCGATACGGTCAGTAGAATTTTCTTCACATTCATCGTCATCAGTGCCTGGACCATTCTTTCCAGCAAAGGATATGCGTCGTCAACGTCCAGAATGCGCATCTCATAGCGTCCCCTGCCACCAAGCACATCGACCGGAGGCGGCATGCGGTTTAAATATAACTTTGTTACATTATCGTACCAAGCCTCCACTAATCCTAGAGTAACGATGGCTGTTTCGCATCGGAATAGCGAGGCATATACCCGGTCAATTTCGGCTCGACGTTGCAATATGCGATCCATGCTGGCGCTGTTTACATATTTGGAAAGCATGAGATCGATAAAGCCATCGTTTTCCGGACAGATACATAAGCTTTCGAATGAAGCTCTGCGTGCGGCCAATTCCGCACGCTGGCACATGGTGCCTGGGTTAAACTCATTCAATACTGCATTGGGCCGCCCATTTCCGCCCATCCGCTCTTTATTTGACGTGCGGAAGCCCAGGGTTGGAAGATCAAATTCCGGAAGTTTCTCCTCAATATGTCGTACAAAGCAGGACCCCATTGTGAACACGGAGGTCCCCTTTGCAATAGTGAATCGCGGGAAAAGTTTTGGGAATACGAGGCCGTTTCTTACGCGGGCATCATCTCTGGCCGGAAAAAGACTTTCGTCGCCGAAATTGGCCGCGTTTGCCAATTCCTGCTCTACTGGCATAGTGCCTCCAAACTATCAAGATCATAACATGGTGAAGAAATCGCCGTTCGCTGCCATCTCTCGTCCAGAGTGGGCCATTTGCGCCGACCCGCTGATGGTTGAAAATTGCTACCAAGGCTCCCATGGGTTACCTCGGCTTTTCCCGGAAATTTATTTGTGCTGGTTGCCTGCACGGCTCTTACATGATCTCAAACCTGCGGCTGGTGCGGAAAAATGTTTTATTTATGCCCGGTTGACGGCGATGCCAGCAGCTCCTTCTCAAGCGGCTTGCGGGGAAGCATCTGGTCACGCATGGCCGCCTCATAAACGAACGAGGCAACAATCACGGCCATTTGTTTTAAATCGTCCGGCTGCAGGCGGTCATAGACGTCCATGTTGGAATGATGACTGCGGGTATCGTAATCCAACGGGTCCTGAATGAACTGAAAACCGGGAATGCCCACCGCGTTGAAGGATTCATGATCCGTGTCGCCGGTGTTGCGCATGGTCAGCGTGTCCATGCCAAGGTCGCGGAAGGGCCTCATCCAGGCACGAAAGATCGGCTCGACTGCAGCATTCTCCTGTAGGTAGATACCCCGGATTTTGCCGCTGCCATTATCAAGGTTGAAATAGACTGACACCTTGGCCTGCTCCGGTTCAATGGTCAGCGGCCCGTTCTCCCGGCGAATCACGGATGGATCGCCTTTGCTGTCTGGATCCGTGGAGGGAGGACGCGAGCCGAAGTGCTGCGCAACATACCATTGCGAGCCCAGTAAGCCCTGCTCCTCTCCTGTCCAGAGACAGATGCGGATAGTACGGCGAGGCTTGACGCCAGCCGCTTTTAGAATCCGCACTGCTTCCATCATAACCGCGGTGCCTGCGCCATTGTCGGTGGCTCCAGTGCCGGTATACCAGGAGTCCAAGTGAGCGCCCAGCATCACCAGTTCATCTTTTTTGTCTGACCCGGGGATCTCAGCTATGGTGTTGTACTGGGTTGTGGTGTTGTCGTAGAAGGTGTTCTTGACGTTCACTTCCAACTGTACGTCTTTCTTCTGCTTCAGCAGGCGGGCGATGCGGGTCCAGTGCTCGGCAGCCAGGAGCAACTGCGGCACAGCGAAAGTCTGGTCGGCTTTATACGAGCCGCCATCCACAAAGACAGTGCCTCCTCCAATATCGCCCCGGCTGTGCTCAATCACAGCGATCACCTGCTCGTCAGCAAAGAACTTACCGATCTGCCGGATTATGCGGGCGCGGCGCTGAAATTCACGGATCCGCTGGCTGCTGCGCTCGCGGGAAACCGCATACTGGCTGAGCTGCTCCAGTGCCTTCTCGTCATATCGTTCTGCCAGGGGGTCGACAGGAGTCTTGATTTCCGGGTCATCTCCGATCAAAACAAATTTTCCCGCCAGCTTTCCTTTATATTTGGCCATGTCAGCCTCCATCTCCGGAGAGGTGAGGCGGATCTCAACAGGGACAACCGGTCCCTGAAGCGCGCCGTTCGTGCCCGGGGTCCAGGCTCGAGGATAGGCGATCAGGGTGGCAATATCCGGCGCTACCATGCGCACGTTGATGAACTCATTGGACCAGCCCCGCCCAAAAGGCCCCCAAGGCTCCAGGTGGGCGTTGGCAAGACCAAAGTCGGCGAGCTTAGCCCGAGTCCACTCATTTGCGCGCTTTACATTCGGGGAGCCGGTGAGACGCTCTCCAATCTCATCCACCAGGCCACTGGCAATTTCCATAACTTGGGAATTGTGAAAACCCTCATACCGGATCCTGGAGATCATTCCCAGATCAATTTTCTCGTCTTGTGCCGCGGACCTCAGCACAAATACAAACGAAATCAGTGCGATGCTGGTGAGCGATCGCTTGAACATGGCAAGTCTCTCCTTGGATGGTGAAGTACCAAGCTGAGAAGTTTAGTCAGGCGAGAAACAACCCGTCAAATAGCGCTGCGGCTCTCTGTGGCTGGAGGACGAGAGTTTCGAATTGTTTCGCGATGTGGTGGGGCTGATGCGAAACAGGAATGCGGAACAAGAGAGAGCTCTACCGTGTTCGTATCGAAAGCATCAACTGGATGAACAAGTTGATCTTCATACCGGACAGCAAGACTCCAAGCGGCAAGCGGAGAGTCCCAATGAGCGATCGCTGGGCGGACTCCTGCGAACAAATGCCCGGTGGCCAAAACCCACTTCTAGACAGGGCTGGGCAGCGGATGAGTTGGGTGCGGCGGCTGCCACCGCAGTCCTCGTAAGAAGCGGATCGCCAGATCTGCCCGTTTTTGATATCCCTGGGGTCACAAATCGCTGATGACCTCCACCGCAATGGGGACGACTGCAACATTTCAGAGACGGCCCCCAAATCCCTCTTCTCCTAGACGCTTGCATTTGTGCGCGGCAAACCAGAGCTTTGATTTTCTTAGAGCGTGTTTCATAAATAGCGCCTGAGCGTAATCCATAAGCAGGCGAGATAGAAGAAAGCACGGTAGATGGAGAGCAGATGCTCATGACGAACCAGCAACCTGCGAAACTGTCCCAGCCAGGCGTTGGTCCGCTCCACA
>DASXKZ010000132.1:0-75278 GCA_036496525.1 Candidatus Angelobacter sp. | reverse complement strand
TAAAGAACACATCAGGAGGAGCGATTGCAGGCGCTTCTGTTGGATTTGGCGGCGGCACCGCTACCACTGACGCAAACGGAAATTACACCCTAACCGGCGTTCCGGTTGGAACAGTACAACTGGTTGCCTCAGCCAGCGGTTTCCAGAGCTCAACCCAGAGCGTCACAGTAACTGGCGGAAATACCAGCACGGCAAATTTCACGCTGGCAGCAGGTGCTGCTGCGGGAACTGTGACAGGAAAAATAACCAATGCTTCCAGTGGAGCCATTGTTAGTGGAGCCACCCTAAGCTGGAGCGGCGGATCAACCACCACTAACACCAGCGGCATTTATACGCTCACGAATGTCACCGCCGGAACCCAGAACATTACAGCCGTCAAGACGGGCTACTTGTCACGCACGCTCGCCGTCGGCGTAACGGGAGGCGCAACCAGCACTCTCAATATACCAATCGCCACAGCCGGAAAGATCTCCGTGAAAGTTGTTACCTCCGGCGGGGCAGTGGTTAGTGGCGCTACTGTAACGATCAAAGGGGGAGTAGTTGCAACTACAGTTTCTGGATCCAGCAGCTCCACCGGGTTACTCACGACCAACTGGATTCCAATGGGCACTTACACGGTTACAGTTGCGAAGAGCGGCTTTGCTACACAGACCAAAACCACAACCGTTTCCAGCGGCGTAACCACGTCACTCACGTTCACGGGATTCTAGGAGAGAACACAATGAAAAACGGCCAAAATACCAAAATGTTCATGATCGCCGTCATGGTTTCTTTTCTGGTTTCCTGTCTGGCGACTGGCGCGGCGGCGCAAACCTATGCTGTTACCGATCTCGGCACTCTTCGTGCTGGCAGCGCCCGTGTGCACGGCGTGAATGAGTCGGGCCAGGCAGTGGGCGCTTCGGGACATCCGCACGGCGCAGATACGCATGCGTTTTTCTGGCAGAAGCAGGGCGGCATTCGCGATCTGGGCACACTGCCCGGAGGCGATTACAGTGCTGCTTATGCCATCAATGATTCGGGCCTGGCGGTAGGTACTTCAAACACCGCAACCACCATGCACGCGTTTTCCTGGACGCCAGCCAAGGGTCTTACCGATCTTGGAACCTTGCCGGGCACAAATGCGAGTTCAGCACTTGCCATCAACAATCAGGGCCAGATTGTGGGTAGCTCCGGGGACCATGCAGCTCTATGGTCTGGCGGCAGCATCCAGGACCTGGGCACGCTTGGCGGCGCGACGAGTGAAGCGCATGGCATCAATAATCCGGGCGCAGTCGTCGGAGTGTCTGATACCAGCACTGGCCCACATGCTTTCCTGTGGCAAAGCGGGGCTATGCAGGACTTGGGCGTTCTTTCCGGTGACACCAGCAGCCGCGCGGACCATATTAATGACACCGGAATGGTCGTAGGATCGTCAGAAGGCAGCGGAGGCGTTCGCGCCTTTGTATGGACCAGCGCCGCCGGTATGCAGCCGTTGGCTTCTGACGGAACTTACAGTGAAGCATTTGACATCAATAATGCCGGCCAGGTGGTGGGTGAAGAAGCTTCAGCTCTTGGCACGCGGGCATTTCTGTGGACAGCCAAGGACGGGTTGATTGACCTGAATGAGGCGGTCACCAATCTACCGAATGACACTGTACTGATTGGAGCTTTTTCCATCAATGACAAAGGGCAAATCGTTGCATTTGGATTGAAGAACCCAAATGTAAGCCATCATCAGGAAGTAACGGCAGATAGCCACGTTCATGCCGGGCCTACGCGGGTGTTTTTACTCACGCCGCAGTGAAGCTGGGGTGGAATGGGAGGCAACGACCAAAGGCTAATGCCGCAGAAAGATTAAGCTGCAATGATCTGACGCTGCGTAGATGTGAAAAACCTCAATGTGCTGACAGCCCGCAAGCAGGGATAGCGAGGCACTGTCGCAGCAGTCTGGGTTATAATCCGCGCATGTTAGGCGGACGCACCAGCGAACAGTGGATTGCGCGATACGCGAGCAGCCATGTCCATCCGATCAACCGGTTCTGCCATAGCCTTGGTATTCCACTGATTGTGGTGTCCCTGGCGCTTGCAGTGGCTACCATTTTTTATCATCCGCTCTGGATGCTTGCTGCCGGACTTTTCATTTTTGGCTGGCTTTTGCAGTTCATTGGCCACGCCTTTGAACACAAGCCGCCGGAATTCTTTCACGATTGGCGTTTTCTGCTGGTAGGCGTGCGCTGGTGGTGGGCCAAGATGCGCGGAAGAGCGTAGCGATACCCGTGTGGTGCAGCCGCCAGTGTCCCAACCAGTGGAGATAGTGCCTCCAACGTACAGCTTCGTGCTTCGCGTCCAACAGCCTTTTGACTGGCAATCTCTGCTTGCGTTCCTTCGGTTGCGCGCTACTCCCGGCGTGGAAGTCGTCACGGATTCCATCTATAGGCGAACAATTATTGACGGAGTTGAGGCGCAAACATTTTCCGTGACGTACGACCCCGCGGCCAAGGTTTTGCGGATTGCGTACTCGGGAGAGATTGGTACGCAGAAACTTATCGAGGCCCGCGCCAAACAGATCTTTAAACCAGACGTTAACACCGTGCCGATCGAAGCTTTCCTTGCTCGTGATCCTTGGCTCGGGGGCTTCGTGAAACGGCAGGCCGGATTGCGGGTGCCCGGCGGATGGTCAGCTTTGGAAATTGCCATGCGAGCCATCCTGGGACAGCAGGTTTCCGTTCCCGCTGCAACCACGCTGATGGGACGTCTGGTGCGCGCTGCTGGGGCGCGTTTGAATGAATCGTTATGGCTTTTCCCGACGGCGGAGCAAATAGCGCGATCTGATCTTGGCGGACTGGGAGTTCCCGGCAGTCGGGGGGAAACCGTGAAAACGCTGGCTGCATTTTTTGCGGAACATGGCGAACAATGTCTTGAACGCGCAGATATAAAAGATCACTTGCTGGCGCTGAAAGGGATAGGGAAGTGGACAGCCGGATATATTCTGATGCGCACCTCCGCCAACCACGATCATTGGCCTGAAGGTGATTTAATCTTGCGCAAGGCATTGAGCAAAGACAAAACCATGATCGCGCAAGGCGGGCTGGAGCGAGCTTTTAACCGCTGGAGTCCGTATCGCAGTTACGCGACCATCCATATCTGGAAAGGATATGCGCCGCGCGTAATGAGCGGCAAACCATGAATCGCCGCGGTCATTTGATTGAGTGTATGGGATCGAGGCGCATGGGATAATAAATGTTACGTCCATATCCCATCCGCTAAGGCTCGTTCCTTAAGGAGGTACTTGCAATGGAACCGCAAAGCAATGAAGCAAAAAGTGGTGAACAGCCTCTTCGCGAGCCCATACAGCACATCACAGGTGCTCATCAGCTTTTGAAAACGCTGAATGAGAAATTTGGCGCAATTCATCCTGAATTGAATGAGGCGATCACCAAGCTGGAGCTTGCGCTGAGCGCGCTGACGGTAAACACCGGCGGAATGTTTTAGCGCCGGTGCCGCGCGGCGAATGCTGGAAATCGCCAATCAAGATGCGGATACGCGCGCTGAGATCACGCCTGGCATGTGACGGGCACAAGTTTTCCACATTGAATTGCGCGGGCAAGCGGGCGTATGGTGGGGGAGTTCGTATCCTACCGCCGCAAGCGACGGTACAACTTTCACCTCTTAACGAAAGGAGTACCTTAATATGTTTACGCGAATCGTAGAAGTTACCAGCAAGGCGGGAAAAGCCAGAGACCTCACTCGCACAGTGAGCGACAAAGTTCTTACCATCCTGAAAAACCAGCCGGGCTTCATGGACGAAATCACCCTGGTTTCCGACGAGGATCCAAATCGCATTCTCGCCATCAGCTTCTGGAAGTCAAAAGAGCATGCTGACGCATATAACCGGGACCAATTCAACAAAGTGACGGAGACAATCAGCAACCAGATTGAAGGGACGCCGCGTGTCCGGACCTTCGAGGTAGAAACGTCAACCGTGCATAAAATTAGTGCGGGTAAAGCCGCCTGAACCAAAAACGAGTTTGGACAATGCGGGCCGGGAAGGCCCGCATTTTTGCCTTCGAGGGGTCAGAAATTACCGCACGTAAAATGTGTTTCCCAGTGCTCTATTGACGAAGTGGCGACGGCCCACCGCGGCTTTGACCGCCGAACGGTAAAGGAGCATTGAGCATCTTATTTTCAAAAGTTGTACTGACCGTTGCCTCTGTTTGGACTAGAGGAGCATCCGTTTCGATCAAAATGCCCATCGCTGCCTCGCTTACCGTGAGTGTGGCCTTAAGCTCCTCAAGCTTGTCCTGCTTGAGAACTACTTGCTGCGAAAATTTTAAAAATCCCGGTGCTTCAATAATGAGTAAGTAATTCCCGCTGGGGAACGGCGGAAAAAAGAGAGCATCAGAATCACTGGTCTTTGCCCAAGCCTGCTTTCCGCTGGAATCAATGAGGCGCATTTCTGCTCCGGGAACCAGCGCGCCTTGTGGGTCAAAAACCGTGATCCATACACCAGCTTTGGCTTGATGATTTGCGGCTTGCTGGCTCGGCGACTGCTGGGGATGATTCTTGCCAAATGCGACGCCGATGCTCATCATAGCGGCCATGATCGCTGCCGTAATTCGCGATGCCCTTCGTCCCAAGGCCCGCAAACTCCATGGGCAGTCCTGCGTAAGTACGGTGCCGTCCGCTCGACGATAAAAGCGCGCGCAGAGCCGCTTTCCGCGACTGGCGGCAATCAACGTCTGGACTTGCTGCTTGGTCATTGCGGACAGGTTGTAAACGTTGAGGTTGCATTCAGCGCAATGACGCACGCGCTCATCGCCCACCATCTTTTCCCAGTCAGCTGGGCAGGGCGATGCGATGCGGATATTGCTGATATGAACCACGTTCAGCATGTGCGACATATCGCAAATAGAGGTTTCATGCTGTTATTAACCTCATGGCCGCATCGGCAAAGGCCCACCGCCGGAAGAGGGCGCCGAAAGAACAGAATTATGAACTTCAGTCAGAATCCCTAAACCACCCATGATGACCACGGGCTCTGCTTTTACTTCGACCGTGGTATTTACGGCGGCAACCGGTAACTTTACTTTCAATCTCAACAGCGTTCCATTTTGCACGTCGATGACGCTGCTGAATGTACTGAATCCCTGAGCCTTAACCGACACTTTGTACCGGCCTGCGGTGAGCTTCGGCTGGCTCCACTCGCCGGATGGCCCTGTCACGCCAGCGATAGGTTCTTTGATTGATTTTCCTTCCACGGCGATTTCAGCTTTAGGAATGACCGCGCCATGCTGGTCCATGACCATGAGCTTGATCCCTGAGTCCTTCTGTTGGCTTTGGCTGCATTCGCAAGTGGCCGGTCGTGGCTTGGTTCTTGCCATCACGAAAGTTACGCCCATAATCGCAGTGAGCACAGCGGCAGCCAGGCGGGAGACTTTTCGCGCCAGCGCCTGAAAACTCCACGGACAATCCTGCGTTAGCACCGTGCCGTCTGCGCGGCGATAAAAGCGCGCGCAGAGCCGCTTCCCACGACTTCCGGCAATCAGCTCCTGGACTTGCCGCTGCGTCATTGCGGACAGGTTATAAACGTTGAGATTGCATTCAGAACAATGTCGCACGCGCTCATCACCCACCATTTTGTTCCACTCAGCCGGGCAGGGCGATGCAATCTGAAGATTCCTTAAATGAATTGAGTCAGGCTTGGATTTCCGACGAAGAACCGCCCGAAGAACATCCATAAGTGAGCCCCCGCAGTGTTAGAACGACCTATGTGGGCGCACTTGCGGGTAATTTGCAGGACTTCTCGGCAATTTGCGGCCAGCGGAAAGCGCGTTTATTTCGCCCTTTTGACAGTTTTGGCCGGCGCAGAAGTCTTTTTCAGCTTATTGAAATCCACCATATAGGTATTCAGCCCGAAAGTAGGCGTAGTCTTGCTATACCCGGCCACGAGCTGGTCTTTGTAACGGTCCAGGTAAAAATCGAACGGATCTTTGGGTGCGGGATCAATCAACACAAGATCGGTATCAGACATCAGCAGCTTTCCAAATTGCAGCTTGTTCCCGCGATACGCCATGTAGTTCTGCGCATGGACCTTGATCCAGGGATACTTTTTGGGGTCGCCAAAAATCTGAACGATGTTGTTGCCTTCCAGATGAATGTCAGTGATCTTGCCGGAAATCTTGGGCGGCGGAAGAATCTCCCCGGGATCGAGAATCAGATCATCTTTTTCCGCTTGCACACCTTTTACCTTGCCGTTTTTGATCAAGTCGGCGATGTCGATTCCGAACAAATCCATCATGCCTTTTATCGGCAGATGCAGCGCTTTGATCTTTTCTGCATGAAGGCGAATCTTGCCGTCGGATGTGGCGCTGAGCTGGCCTTCGGTCTCAAAGCCGATATCGCCTTTCTTGTGCAGCTTCCCCTTTACCTTGAGGCGGCCGTTGTCGATGGTGATGGAAATATCTTTTAACGGCGCATCCTTCGCGGAGAAGACATGAGTATTCAGGACGTTTGCGAGCGATTGCGGGTCCATGGTCATTTCAGCGGCGGTGATCTGCAGCTCAAAAGAATTTTTGTCGTCAAACACCGGTATATGGCCCGCCGAGGTAGGCACCAGGCTGCCGCCAACATTGATCAGGTGCACTGCTATCTGGTCAGTGAAGTGGTACATTACGTTGTGCATCTGCACCTTCACCGCGCCGCCGTCCTGCGAATTGTCAGGCTTTTCTTGTCCACGGCCGATTGCGGCCGAAATAGCGCAGCCTATCACGAGCACGAAAGCAACTTTCTTCATCATGACTAGGAGTCAAAAATTTGCTTTTGGGTTGGTAAGTGGCTGCTCAATCAATGTATGAACCGGTGGCAGCGTAAGCCCACAATGCCATTTTCCCAAACAATAAATCGAATCTCGATAGTCCGATGTTCTTCAGGATACTCCCGCGTTGCCCTTTTCGATGTTCTTCGTCAAACACAGGCCTCTCCATTTCAAAAATGGAATAAATTAGAGTTACCATTTCAATGTACGGCATTCTGTTTGGCAGTCCAGCGTCTCTGTCGAACAGGGTTGGTTTTCGATAAGGTAGATTTCAGCAGGGGGAGTCCTCAGATAAGCGGCGCCTCGAGACGACGATCAATTGCCAGACGCCCTTGACGTGAATTCCCTAACGCGTCTTCCTCACTAATTCCGAGTTCTCGCGCGTTTCGCAAAGTGACGGCGGGTTCTTTGCGTTTCAAAACGGGACGCTCACTGAGAAAATCGACTGGAACTAATGCTCTATGCTCCAGAAGACGACTTACAATGCGAATGAAGTGCAACTACGTTGCGCAGCTCGCGAATCAAAAAAAGCCCGGAGGACTTTATGAAAATGATAAACCTCGAAAAACTCTTCATCGTTGCCGCACTACTGTGCATGCCGCTCATGGCGTCAAACGCTCAGGCGCCAAGCGCCACGAGCCCGCGTATTTCAACCAGCACCAACGTGATCCTTTGCATGCCCGGACTTGTCTTCAGATGTAACCAATTCGGATGTTTCTGCGTGAAACCCTGAAGGAAAAATGTGTCCCACCCTTCGCGCTTTGCGAAGGGTGGGATTTCCATCCCTGCGCGCTTCTACTTTCTTCGCGGTTTTCTTCCGCCCCGCTTGCGCTTTCGACCATTGCTCGCACGCGCTTGTTCTGCCTGTTGGATGTTGTGGGCCTTCACGATGGCCGCGATTAGCCCTGGAAAGCGTTTATCAATTTCCGCGCAGCGTGAGGTGTTGTGCATCTCCACCCCGTGGCGTTCGCCTCGAATCAGGCCGGCTTCGCGCAGCGCTTTGAAGTGCTGTGAGAGCGTGGACTTGGGAATGGATTTCGCGTTGATGTTCACGAAGTTGGAGCAGGTCTGCGGGCAGGACGCCCCGGCGATGTGGGCAAAAATGGCCACACGCACGGGATCGGAGAGGGCGTGCATGATTACCTCTACCGTAACGTCTTCAATCGAAGGATGAAAAAGCGGCTTCATTTCTAAGCTTTATCTTAGCCTGTTCCGGTGAGTTAGTTCAATAGTTCAAAAAATAGGAACTAATGAATCCTTACGCATTGCTGCTCATCTCATGAGGCGGCAGTTGGTTTGGGAGCTGCGGATCGGATGCACTCCGGCACAAATTCTTTCTTGAGAGGAAACATCATGAGCAAGCTTACAGGTAAGGTCGCAATCGTTACAGGCGCGTCCAAGGGGATAGGCGCGGCCATCGCCAAGTCACTCGCTGCGGATGGCGCTTCAGTCGTGGTGAACTACGCTTCCAGCAAAGCCGGCGCGGAGAAAGTTGTCGCCGCCATTCAAGCCGCTGGAGGCAAAGCCGTAGCCGTCGGTGGAGACGTATCCAAAGCCGACGATGCCAGGGGAATTATTGACGCAGCCATCAAAAATTACGGACGCATCGACATTCTGGTGAACAACTCAGGCATCTATGAGTTTGCTCCCATTGAAAGCGTCACAGAAGATTCATTCCACAAGCTATTCAACGTCAACGTGCTCGGCCTGCTGCTCACCACGCAGGCGGCGGTGAAGTACCTGAAAGAGGGCGCCAGCATCATTAACATTGGCTCAGGAGTGAGCCGAATCACGCCGCCTAACAGCGCGGTTTATACCGGCACCAAGGGCGCTGTGGATGCCATTACCGGCGTGCTTGCCCGTGAACTCGGCCCGCGCAAGATTCGTGTGAACACCATTAATCCCGGTGTAGTTGAGACGGAAGGAACCCAATCCGCCGGCATCATCGGTTCCGATTTTGAGAAGCAGATCACCGCGCAGGTGCCGCTTGGCCGAACCGGCCAGGTTAGCGACATCGCTTCAATCGCATCATTTCTGGCTTCGGACGACTCCAGATGGCTTACCGGCGAGCAGCTTCTTGCCACCGGCGGCATGCGCTAATCGAATCATTGCTGAATCGCGGCTTCATTCATCGCAAAGTTTTTGATCACGCGACTTGAGTGGAGCCGCTTTGCTGTTTTTGTGGCCTTCGTGTCGCCCTTGGAGAGAAAGGTGTACAATTTGTGGCCATCACCACAAGACCCGCAAAACAATTTGCGTATGCGTCTCTAGATCTACGTACGAGGTAAGCGATGGCCAATCAACTCTCTTCTATTAAGTACATTGTTCAACTCATGCTGGAAAACAGATCTTTTGATCAGATGCTGGGATTTCTGTACCAGAACTCCGGCAACAAGTCTCCTTCCGGCGAACCGTTTGAAGGCCTGACCGGCAACGAGTCTAATCCTGACGATACAGGCCAGCAGATCAAGGTCTTTAAAATTGATCACACTGCCAAGCATCCTTACCTGATGCCGGGCGCAGACCCGGGAGAAGGTTTCCACAACACAAATTATCAGTTGTTCTCCACAGACATTCCCGCACACGGCGAAGTCCCAAAGAACCAGGGTTTTGTTATCAATTTCAAGGCGTCAATCGCGTCCGATCTGGCCAAACACTACAAAGACACTTTACCCGGCACAGATCCTTCAGAAATTATGGGAATGTATTCACCGGAAATGCTGCCGGTAATGTCGGCGCTGGCCAAAGGCTTTGCCGTCTGCGACCATTGGTTTTCATCGGCGCCAACGCAGACGATACCGAACCGTGCTTTCGCCTCGGCAGCTACTTCACAAGGCCATCTGGACAATCAAGTCAAGGTCTTTACCTGCCCCAGTATTTTTGGTCTGATGTCAAAGAAGAACATTGATTGGGCGATTTACGGCTACAATCGCGACCCGCTCACCCGCCTTGATTACACTGACATTCAAAGCGCGCCGGAGAGTCACTTTGGTCATTTCCGTGACTTTCAGACGCGAGCCGCGGCCGGCAAACTGCCGCCTTACACATTTCTGGAGCCAAGCTGGGGCGCGAGCGGCAACAGCCAACATCCCAATTATGACGTAGCGGTTGGTGAGAAACTTCTGCACGACGTTTACTATGCTCTTCGCAATGGTCCTGGATGGAATGACACGCTGCTGGCCATTACCTATGACGAGCACGGAGGAAACTATGATCACGTAGCCCCGCCGTGGGGAGCCACACCGCCCGATAACTCGGTTGGCGAATGGGGTTTCGATTTTACCCGTTTCGGCGTTCGGATCCCTGCTTTGCTTATCTCTCCGCGCATCGCGCCTGGCCGTGTGTTTCGCACCAAGAGCGGCACCATTGACCACACTTCATTGCTTAAAACAGTGGAGCAGCGCTGGGGGCTTGGATCGCTTACCGCGCGTGATAAGGCGGCGCCGGACTTGGGCGATGTCCTGACCGAAAAACCGCGCACAGACGATCCGCTGAAGGGCGTTAAGACTCCTGTTTCGACCTCGGTACATCCCAATCAGTCACAACCCTCGGTCATTGAAAAGCTTCATGCCGCAAAGGTTGCGATGCTGCCTTTACGCAACGATAAAGGCACTTACGATCAACACACGCCGCCAGATTTGTCATCCAGTGCGGCAATCGGCGAATACATTCAAACGCGCACCGCGGCCTGGACGCAGCACCTTCAGCGTCTGGATGATCGCCGCAAGACTCAAAGGTCAGGAAAAAAGACGAACCGATAGTTCAGGCTAGCTGCGGAAGACCAAAAAAATGGCGCGGCCTCATTTGGACCGCGCCATGTTTTTTTTCACGCTTTAGCGATTGTGATTTCCCTTATCGCCCTTATCGTCATGGTTGTCATGTCCATGATTTCCGTTGTCGCGGCCATGGTTTCCGTTGTCATGTCCCTTGTTTCCATGATTTTCGTTTCCATGGTTATCATGTCCGTGGTTTTGCGCCACTTCATGGCTATGGTCGTCGTGGCCGTGATTTTCATGCGCTACGTCGTGGCTATGGTCTTCATGGTGCTCTTCCCGACGTACCTCTCTCGCATGTTCCTCATGGTGTTCTTCGCGGCGTTCCTCTCTCACATGCTCGTCATGGCGCTCTTCATGGCGTATTTCATTCCGCTCATGCGCGCGATACGCAACTTCGTGTCCATGATTTTCCCGCACGAAATGATGCTCAGGGTAGTAGTGGACGGTATAAGGATGGTGATATTCGTAGCGGTTCACCCACGTGCGCTGCCACGGCGCGTTGTTGATGAACACCACGCGGCGGTCCCAGGCAATGCGGTTGTAACCCCATCCCCATGGGCGGTAAGAAGCTCCCAACACCACGCCGAAACGGAAACCAATCGCGGCGCCAACGAAGAATCCCGGACGTGGACGCTCATAAACTACAACCGGATCGTACGTGGGAACTACAACGTATTCGGCACGCGCCGGCAGAATCGTAATAAAAGGTCCGCCGCTCACAACAATCTGCGGGCCA
Organism: Candidatus Angelobacter sp.; assembly: GCA_036496525.1. Lineage (GTDB taxonomy): Bacteria > Acidobacteriota > Terriglobia > Terriglobales > Acidobacteriaceae > Angelobacter. Next base: position 63,973 of record DASXKZ010000132.1, on the reverse strand, counting down.
GTGCGTAAATATCCGTAATCACGTGCGCGCTGGCGCATTCTCTGTACGGCATACATTACGTCCTGCTGCTGGCCCAGAAAAGCGTTGCCCAGATCGGTTGTCCAGTTCATGTCAGACGCCATCATGTGCAGCACGGCGGGAAAGGGAAGCAGCGCCTGCACGGAGGGGTCCCACGGCAGCTGATCGCCCTGAATGGAGTCGGCCAATTGGTTGCCGGTCATGCCCTGGTGCTCGTCCGCCCAGTAGGATGCATCGGAAATCTGGTCAGGAAAGGTTGCCGCGGCCAGCGTTTGCGCCAGCAAAGGATCAGGATACAGCGCAATGCGCGATACCATGCGGTCAAGCTGCGGCGGCGCGAAATACGGCGCTGCCTGAGCGCTTGCCTGCGTCGCCAGCGCACAGCACATCACGAATACGGCCAGAACCATTGTTAGAATCTTGCCGGTTGCCCCTTGCTCACGATTGCAAATCTCTCTTGCTGACATCACTACTCTCCTTGGTTGTGTTATTACGCCCTGTCATTCACTACTCAACTCAATCGCAGCTAAAAGCAATGCCGCTGCAAAGCACACCACTGGCGGCGCCTCAAGGGGAATTTCAGGCGGCGTCATGCGTATCTTAACCCTGGTTAAGGAGCAGAGTTGCTCACGGACGGCATGATACTTTCGTGCTGCTCGTATGGGTGCTTTTTAACAACTAGCGGACCGATTTGCGGTCCCGCCGGCCCATTCGACAGGACAAATGATCTGGAATCCTTCTGTCTGTCCGCCGAATCGAAAATAATTATGACAACACCGAATGCAGCCCATAGCGGCACCGTTTCTATTGCAGGGGACCTCACCGTCAATCGCCTGGGCTTTGGCGCAATGCGCATCACCGGCGAAGGAATCTGGGGCGATCCTAAAGATCCGGCAGAGTGCAAGCGCGTTTTGAGGCGCTTGCTCGACTTGAACGTCAACTTCATTGATACGGCTGACTCGTATGGTCCTGAAGTCAGCGAAAACCTGATTGCCGAGGCCCTGCATCCCTATCCCAAAGGCTTGGTCATTGCCACCAAGGGCGGTCTTACACGCCAGGGATCAAACAAGTGGACGCCGGTGGCGCGTGCAGAGTATTTGCGGCAATGCGTTGAGATGAGCTTGCGCCGCCTGAAAGTGGAGCGCATTGACCTTTACCAGTTGCACCGTTTAGATCCCAAAGTTCCTGTTGAGGAGTCATTAGGCGAGCTGAAGAAGATGCAGGAAGAAGGGAAGATTCGCCATATTGGCCTTTCAGAAACCACGGTCGCAGATATTCAGCGCGCGCAGAGGACCGTCAAGGTCGCGAGCGTTCAAAATAAATACAACATCACCGATCGCGCTTATGAAGATGTAGTGGATTATTGCGAGAAAAACAAGATCGTCTTCATCCCATGGTTTCCGTTGGCGGCAGGCGAATTAACCAAACCGGGCGGCGTTCTCGATAGGATTGCCCATGCTCACAAAGCGACCACGTCGCAGGTAGCTATCGCATGGCTGCTGCGCCGCTCGCCGGTGATGCTGCCGATCCCGGGTACATCCAAGGTCAAACATCTGGAAGAAAATGTTGCCACGGCAGAACTGAAGTTGAGTGATGCGGAGTGGCAATCGCTGGAGGATGCAGCCAAAAAAGCGGCATAAGCCTTACCGCGCTGTGTTTCCGGAGCTTGGCTTCCAGATTTGGTTTAGAACGCGCTTAAAATTGCCGCCTAAAATCAGTTCTATGTCGTTGTCAGAGTATTTTCTGCGGATCAGCGCTTCCGTGAGATCAAAAGCACGCTGGGAATGATTCAGGCCGTCGATATAAAATTTTTCGCGGAAACCATAGCTGGACTTGAATCCGGCTTGCAGTTTCTTGCGATCTTCCAGTGACATGGAGTCGTCCGGTTGAAGTTCGCTGTCATTGCCTACACCTACGTGTTCTACTCCCACTAGTCTGGCAACGTGATCAAAGTGGTCAATTACGTCGTCGATAGTGGTGGGATCGGAATTCTTCACGAAAGAGCGGAAGCTGGTGATTCCCATCACTCCTCCGGTTGCCGCCATGCGCTTGATCATCTCATCGGTCTTGCATCGCGGATGGCCCGGATTCAGCGCGCGGCAGTTGGAATGCGTAACCAGGATCGGCGCTTTGGAAAACTCGCACGCATCCAGTGACGTCTTGTCGCCGCAGTGAGAAACATCTACGGCCATTCCCAGCGCGTTCATTCTCTGCACCACGGAAATGCCAAAGTCGCTCAGACCATCATCATTGCGCTCGGTTGATCCACTACCAATCAGGTTTCTGGCATTGTAGGTCAACTGTGAGACCCGTTGTCCCAGGCTGTAAAAATAATCAATATCGTCTAGTGTTCGGAAGTGCTCGGCATTTTGCAGTCCAAGAATGATCCCCAACTTGCCTGAGCTCTTCACCGCATTCAGGCGGTCAGGACTGTCGATCCGCATGAGCCATTCACTGTGGTGGGCCAGAAAACCGTTCCAACTGGCAAAGTATTTCAAGGCAATCTCATAGAGATTGGGCACCGCGAATCCGACGCCAGTATGCAGCACCGTCAGCCCCGATTGCCGGAACACTTCAAAATCTTGCGCCTTGAACAGAGTGGGATCGAAAAACCATGGATTCTTATCTTGCTTCTCTCCCGGAGCCAGAATGCTGTTCCAGTCGCCGCCAAAGTCGTTGAGCATGTCAATCACTGTTGACCGATGAATGAGTTCGATGGCGCGGGCTGAGTATTTCTGTGGTGATTGGGCAAACAATTGAAATGAATTTCGGTTCACCATGGGGGCGGCTATCGCGATCGCGCAGGCTGCACCGGCGGTTTTAAGCAATGTGCGTCTGTTCATTTTTGAGCTTTCTGCTCACAAATATATATCGGTATGGCTGCTTTTACGCAGGACAGGAACTTAGTGGGAATGGAGTCATAAGTGATTCGTCCCTTGGCGCAAGACTGCGTAGTTTGGACAGGTTGCAGGAAGAAGCCGAGGGGCTACTGGTGGATCGCGATAGGCTGGGTTGCGGCGGGTTGCTGCGCCTTCTCTTGATACAAGAAATTCATGATTGCTTGCACTACGGCGTCTTCTCCCAGGGCAGTATTGATCATGGCATGGTAAACCTGGCGGTTGGGCCATTCCGCGTGGAAATAGTTTTTGATAAAGGCGGCGCGCTCGCGGTCAACCGTATCCACCAGCGCCTCAGCTTTGGCCTGCGTGTTGCCTTCAGAAACCAGCCGCCGCACTTTGTCCGCCGTGGGAGCGTATAGAAAGAAACGGAGCGTGTCCTTGCGGCTTTGCAGAAAATGTTGCGACCCGCGGCCCAGAATTACGCAATTGCCGGCAGTCGCCGCTTGTTCCACAATGTGCTTGGCAAGCCGGAAGATGCTGTCTGAATCCAGCATCTCCACCGTTGGCGCGCCGCGATATCCTTCAGAACTTCCTAGCGCGAACGATTTAAGCAGGCGCTGGTAGAGCGGATCGCGGCGTTCTTCCCGTCGCGCCACCTCAGATTGGTGGCAATTCGCCATCCTGGCAATTTCTTGCGTCAACTGCTGGTCCCACAACTTCCAGCCCAGCCGGGAAGCCAGTTTTTCAGCTATCTGCGCTGCTCCGCTGCCATATTCGCGTTCGATGGTAATGATTCGAATCACGGTGCCCTCAATTAAGTTAGATGCCTTCCAAGTCCAAACCGCGCATGCAGGATTGTGGGCTTTCTCCTGACTTGGAAACTGTACGGGATTTAGGGGCTTTGGACAAGGCCAACCGCCATTATCGTGTCCACCGTGGAAGCCGCACAATAAACTCAAGTCGGGCGAAAAGAAAAACTAATATCAGGATGCCGACGGCGATGGCCCAAATCCAACTGCGCTTCATGCACCCAATCTACATGAAGGCAATTGACAGCGTAATTTCATTATTGCGCCAAATTGTGTTTTAATCTCCGCCCATGGAGGTGCACGATGCGCAAGCTGATTGCATTGGTTCTGTTTGTAGTGTTTGGTGCGTTTCTGGCCCTGGCGGCTAATCCAACCGATGACCTGAAGAAAGCGGACCAGGACTGGGCAAAGGCAGCAGGCTCAAAGAATGTTGATCAGTTCATGAGCTTCATCGCCGATGACGCGTATGTATCAGGGAATGATGGCAAGTGGGTCCACGGCAAGCAAGCGATCAGAGACCTCTGGTCAAAGATGCTGGCTGATCCAAATTTCAAGCTGAACTGGACAGTGGAGAGCGCCGACGTGTCAAAAGATATGGGATACACGCGCGGAACCTTCTCCGGCAGCCAGGGAAATCAGCCGATGTCTGGGAGCTACACCACGGTCTGGAAAAAAGATAAGTCTGGAAAATGGGTCGCAGAGGTAGACATTGCCGCGCCGGCTTCGGGGCAATAATTCTTATTTGCTGCCAAGAAGTTCAATGAGCGGGGAAGAAGCGGCTCTAATCCGTTAACACGAAATTGAGTTTCTTCCTCCCCCTTATATTATAAAGCGTACTGCTCTTTCTAAGGATTCGCTCCATGCGCAAAATTATTTCTTCCGGCATTTTATTGTTTGCCTCTGTTTGCCTGGTGCAGGCCCAGACGTTGGATGAGATTGTTTCTAAACATCTTGAAGCCATGGGCGGAGCTAAAAGGTTGAGAGCTGTTCAAACTATGAGCATGGAGCGTGTCGACGCCGACCCTTCTAAAAAAAATGACACATTTACCATATCCAGAAAGCGCGGCAACAAATTTCGCATGGAAACCAATACCTTCGTACCGAAATACGCAATAAAGATTCGCAACGTTGAAGGTTGCGATGGGAAAAGCTTCTGGTTTGTTAGTACTACCGGCAAAACAACGCCGGATCCTATAATCGCGGATGAGCAGCCGAGAATTACACCCTCAGATGAAACCTGCAAGATCATCGCCGAAATAGATTCTCCTCTTCTCGACTACAAAACAAAAAAAGATCGGTTAACGCTCGCCGGTAGTCAAAAAGTTGCGAACTCAGACGCCTATGATTTGCAATTGAATAATTCTTCCAAGCATGTTGCCGCACACTTTTATGTGGACAAGAAAAGCTTTTTGCTCGTAAAAGTCGTGCGCGAATCTAATGGCTCACATACTGAGGACATCTACAGCAATTACCGGAAAGTAGATGGAATGATGGTTCCTTTTTTGTGGGAGACGCGCTGGTGGGCTGTGCGTAAAGACCCTGCGCTAGAGGAGAAAGCTGCGTCGGTCAAGATCGCGGGCGAAGAAGGCAGCAACAAAGAAATCGTGAAATCAGTTAAATTCAATGTTCCATTGCCGGATTCCTTGTTTTCACCGCCATCGGCCACGATGCCGGGAAAGAAGTCTCCTCCGGCGGCCAAGAAGTGAGCTAAATCCTCGCCAAAAAAAATCCATGGGTTCCGCTTCGTCCCTGGAGTAGAATTCCCGCCGTTATGCTTACCTATCTTTCGCGGCATTCCCGTTGGCTTTTAGTCTTTGCCTTCACCCCGGCGCTTGCGGCGCAAACCGCTATCTTGCAGCCGCTAGCGGATAAGCCTGTCGCAGGCGCTTCCGTAAAACTCAAATCAGACTTTTACGTTCCGGCCACGCCGGATTCAATCCGCTGGGGCTACCTGCCGGACAATGCGGCCAAAGCCGTGGTCACCGTACCTTCCGGCGCGACCGTGACGTTTGACACGGTCTCGCACGAAGGCATTCTGGAAGATCAGGGCCGCGATCCCGCAAAGTTTTTCGGCGGCTTCAGCGTGCCCGCCAATCAGGTGCTTAGTGATGCCAAGGCCATTGCGGCTTCCAGCGTGGTGCATGATTTCGTCAAGGATGGTCCGCACGTGGTGCTTGGGCCGGTGGCGCTGGAGAACGCGCAGCCCGGCGATGTCTTAAAAGTTGAAATGATTTCTCTGGTTCCGCGCGTACCCTATGGCGTAATCACCAATCGCCACGGCAAAGGCGCGCTGCCGGGAGAATTCCCTGAGAACTCCGACCCTCAGCCCGGCGCAGGCGCGAGCAATCCTCAGCTCTATAACAATGTTTCAAAGTTTGTTCCCATCAAGGTGATCAATGGAAAATGGTTCGGCGTTCTTTCTGCGGGCGAAGGCAAGGAAGCACATATTCCTGTTGCGCCTTTCATGGGGACCATGGGCGTCGCGCCGAATGTGAGCGGCAAGCCCAACTCCGTTCCCCCAGGCGACTACGGCGGCAATCTCGATATCCATTACCTCACCGCCGGAGCCACGCTTTATCTGCCGGTGCAGGTTCCCGGCGCAATGTTCTTTATCGCCGATCCACACTTTGCCCAGGGCAATGGCGAAGTAGCACTCACTGCGATTGAAGGTTCTTTGCGCACGACGGTGCGTTTCACCGTGCTCAAAGCCGGAGATCCTACCATTCCCGCAAAAGGCAAGCTCACCGGTCCATTTGCTGAAACGCCTGAGTATTGGATTGCTATCGGTCTTGATCCTGATTTGAATGAGGCCATGAAGAAGGCTACGCGTGAAGCCGTTCGTTTTGTGTCAGAGAAACTCGGCATGGATCGGGCGACAGCTCTCGCCTATCTAAGCGCTGCCGCCGACTTTGAAATTTCGCAAGTCGTCGACAAGACCAAGGGCGTCCATGCGCTGATCCGCAAGAAAGACTTCAGCGCCAAATAAGACTATTCACCAAATAAAAAAGCCACCCAGCTGCTGCCGGGTGGCTTTCTCATGTTTGTCCGTCGCTGCTAGTTCACGGTGAGGTTTACAGTGACGGAATGGTTTATCGCTCCGCTGGTTCCGGTAATCACGATTTGGAATGTTCCTTGTCTCTGCTGGTTGCTCACCGTCAGAGTCAGGGTTGATGTCCCGGACGTGTTGATTGAAGTGGGCGCAAACACTGCGGTCACCAGGGACGGCAATCCGGAAACGCTGAGATTTACGTCGCTGGTAAATCCGGCCAGGGCTGTAATCGTCACCGGCAGCGAACCGCTCTGGGTCCGTTTTACGGTGATGTTATTCGGGGATGAAATCGTGAAATCCCCTGTGGCTTGCGCATTCACAACCAGTGTAACGGTGGTTGAATGGACCAGTGCCCCGTTCGCGGCCGTGCCGGTAATCGTAATCAGATAAGTATCGGCTGTGGTATTGGCGCCGGTCGTCACCGTGAGCGCAGCCAATCCAGACCCAGTCACCGAAGTTGGATTGATGCTGGCAATCGGATTGATGGCGCCCACAGGCGGGGGCTGAGTGGTGCTCGCGATACTCACGCTCAGATTCACCAGGCCATTAAACCCTCCAACGGAACCAACGTTGACTTGATAACCAGCATTCACGCCTGCCGTAACAGTCTGCGATGCAGGAGTGGCGCTGATGGTGAAATCGGCCGGAGCAGTTACGATCAACGTTACAGACGCTGTATGAACAAGTACTCCATCACTGGCCGAAATTGTGAGTGGATATGTTCCAACCGGAGTAGTAGCACCGTTATTCGTCAGGATGGTGATGGTTGAAGAACCGGAATTAGTCACCGCTGGTGGAGGCGGCGTTAGTGTCGCTCCCGCCGGCAGTCCGGCAACTGAGAAGTTGATGGTGCCGGTATAGCTGTTTAACGCAGTAATAACGGCAGAATAAGCAACGGAGCTGCCCTGAACCACTGTTTGCGAACTCGGCGATACAGCAAGCGTGAAATCAGGCGCATTGCTCGCCACGACCAGGGTTACAGACGCTGTATGAGTAAGCACTCCATCGGTGGCTGTGATGGTGAGTGGATAAGAACCAACCGGCGTCGTAGCGCCGTTATTCGTCAGGATGGTGATGGCCGAAGACCCGGAATTCGTCACCGCTGGTGGAGGTGGCGTTAGCGTAGCTCCCGCCGGTAGTCCGGCAACTGAGAAGCTGATCGTGCCGGTATAGTTGTTCAACGCAGTGATAACGGCAGAATAAGTAGCGGAGTTGCCCTGAACCACTGATTGCGACGTCGGCGATACGACAAGCCCGAAGTCAGGCGAATTATTGTTCCAAGTATTTACCAGGTTCGCCGCATTTACTGATCCCCAGCCGGTAGCCTGATCGTAGCCCACTCCGGCGCTGAATCCTGGCACGCCCGGTACGCTGTTGTTGCCGCTGGTAACGTCATTGAATACTGCTGCGCCGCCGGCATACTGGGTGTTAGCCATGGGATATAGGACCATATTGGCATTGCCCTGCGGCGACCCAGTCTTCTGGACGACCAGTGCCATGATTCCGGCGAATGACGGCGCTGCGGCAGATGTGCCGGAAGCCCCTACCAGGCCGAGTACATTGGGCGTGTGACCCTGAATGATCAGATAAGGAGTGTGGGCAGCCGAATTGAGAGCTACATCAGGCACGTCGCGGAAACCGTCTGCCGGTACGCCGGGGCCGGTTTGGAACATAGGCTTGGCGTAGATGGTGCTTACGCCGCCGCCTGTGGCAAATAAGTCTTTTCCAGTCACAGGTATCGTGCCGCTTTCATTCCACACGATCTCAGGGATCGGGCCAAGCGCCGATGAACTGTCTGGATTGTTTGCCGCAGCCCAGAAGCCTCCCGCGCCATCGTTAAATTCCGTGCCGCCGACCGCAACGTTGTTTGGCGTTGAGCTAATACCAGAAACGGCCTGGACGGTCCCGGTAAGCGCGGTATCGGCATCGCATCCTGCCGCTCCGCTGTCACCGGTACTCACCATGGCTGTGATGCCCTGTGCGGCTGCCTGTGCCCAAAGGCTGTTGAAGAAACCGTTTCTCGTTGCTCCCAGGCTGGCTTCGCACAAGCCAAAGCTCATGCTCATAACCGGGGCCACGTTATTGTCCACAATGAATTTGGCTGAAAGGTCCGCGCCGTCACTTGTATGAGTGGATTTAGAAATAACAAGATCGATGGTGGCATTCTTTGCCACTGCGCCGGCCCACTCCACGTCCAGATCGGCTTCCCCTTCTTCAGTGCCGTGCAGGTCGCCGGGTGCGTTGCCATTGTGAATAAAGACAGGGTCTTTGGCGGGAAGCAGGAAATTGCTGCGGAAAAACTGAACGTCTCCCAGTACGATGTCCGTGCGCCCCACAATGGCAATCGTCTGGCCTGTGCCATCGATGCCGGCATTGTAGAGCGGAGTTAGGTTATAGATGGTGGCAAAATCGCCGGGCGCAAGAGCATTCGTGCCGCCGACGAGGTTGGCGTTAGGGGGTAACTGGCGAAGATTGGCATCGTGCTTTAAAGGAAAATCATGCAGTGAAACCACGCCCTCTACCAGTCCGGCAAAAGCGCGCGGAATGCTAGGATCAGTGGCATTGGCGTAATGAATCTGCCCATTCACTTCAAACTGGCGGATGTTGGTCTGGAATGCGCGTTCCACCTGCTGCACATTTCCGCTGAAATCAATCCAGAGCTTGCTATTGGCTATTTGCACAATACGGAAGCCATGGCTCTTGAGCCAGTTGGCCGCGTCAGCCACGTCCTGATCGCTGGGGCCAAAACGTAAACCGAATTCCTGCGGAGAAAGAAACTTGTGGAAGTTGGGCGACTTCGGGTTTTGCAGGTCTGCCAGGAGCGCATCCAGGTCCGCTTTGGCTGAAGCGCGCGGAGAGAGTGAGAGAATCATGTTCTCCATGGGGAGATTCAGGTCGGCGGAGCCACGGTCGAACTCGGCTCGCGCCAGCGGATGCACGTTTCCATGCTTGATCACGCGATCGGCTTCGTTGATGGAGCGTTGGGCCAGAGCGGCTGACGACATGATGCTGCTGAAAGTCATCAGCAAAAGGGCGGGGAGCAGCAGTCGCGTGCGACCGCGTGAAAGGGTGTGCATTTCGTCCTCTTTTTTCTCTCTAAATCTTTGTTCTGATTTTTTTGGAGTCAGTTTGAGGCAGGACGTTCATCAGACCCAAAACGCGGTACACAAGAGGGTTACCCTTGAGATGATCCGGAAGGACACTCGTCGGCGACAACCACTGTGAACTTCTTAAGTTAGAAACCCTTTAAGGAAGGATTAGAAATTCAAAAGATTGTTCCGGCAGGATGATTCCTTCCCAGCTTACCGTTCAGCCGATGGCTGACTGAGCTTCCACAAAAGGTTTGTCTTCACCACCGGCCACTCGCTCGCAATGATGCTGTAGACACATGTGTCGCGAATGCTTCCGTTGGGTAGAATCTGGTTGTTTCGCAATATCCCGTCCAACTTTGCTCCTAACCGCTCGATGGCCCGCCGGCTCGCGTGGTTGAAGAAGTGAGTGCGCAGCTCCACGCAGATGCAATTCAGCGTCTCAAATGCATGCGTAAGCAGGAGCAGCTTGCATTCTGTATTGAGCGGCGTGCGCTGCATGCTCTTGCGGTACCATGTGCCGCCGATTTCCACACGACGATGAGCTTCGTCAACATTCCAGTAGCTCGTCATGCCCACAACTTTTCCGGTGACGGCATCTCTGACGGCAAAGGGAAGCATCCCGCCTTTGGCCTGGCGGTCCAGCCGTCTATCGATTTCGGCCTTCATCTGCGCCGGTTCAGGGACAACGGTGTACCAGAGCTTCCATAACTCGCCATCCTGCACGGCCTCAGCCAGATCGTTATGGTGGGCCTGCGACAGCGGCTCAAGAATCGCATATTTTCCGCGCAGTGTAATTGGTGAAGGCCAGCGCATGATGATGGATACGGATGAGAGAGATTTATAAAGTCAAAATGATTCTATTAAACTAATTCGATCCATGTAAAATCACTGTTATCTGTAGTGAGATTTTTTGCCTTCGATCCGCGCTTATCCGCGCCAATCAGCGGTAAGCTTTTTTCCGATCGCCCGATTTCCTTTGGTCCTATCGAACCTTTTGATCCGTGTAAATCAGTGTCATCAGTGGTGAGGTTTGGAGTTTTTCATCCCAGCGGCAGCCGATAGAGCTTGTATTCTTCGCCGGTGCCGCACCAATTAGCAAAGCCACACAGAAATACTGCGCCCAAACTCGCATTGAGCCTCTGGCTTGCTCCCGGACGGGCATAGCCGTATACGGTCTTAAATCCTTTGGCCGCGGCCATTCCCATCCAGTGTGTTTTCAAGATTGTTCCCAGTCCAAGGTGTTGAAACCCTGGAAGCATGCTATTGGAATAGCAATGGATAGCTGCTTGTCTTTCGCTTTCCGGCAAGTCCGTTAGCCCGGGGCTGCGGGGTTCCAGCGGGATGCCGTAAGTTTCGCCGGCCAGCTCTCCATCCACCAGCATCCATACAAAAATCGCTCCCGGTGCATCGTGCATCTTTTGTTTTTCGGCAAGATCAAGGCGTTCTCCCTCAGAATAGAGAGATTCAAACGCCATTGTCCGCTCCAGCGGAAGATCGTAGTGGAAAGTGATGACTCGCACCTGAGCATTGATCGTACTCCGTTTTGCCCTGCGTGGATGTTAAGCTTGCCTGCGGCTGTGCGTCACTAGCGGCTTGCCGAAGGATTTCCCATGGCGGAAAACATGAAGGGCGAAGTCATTGTTATCACCGGTGCGACGTCCGGCATTGGGCAAGTAGCGGCTGAGAAGCTTGCGGCCATGGGAGCACGCATTGTGCAGGTGGCCCGGGATCGGGAGCGAGGGCAGGCGGCGATGGCTCGGCCAATCAGATTGCACCCGGAATCTCCCACACCATCTATTATGCTGACCTCTCTCGCTTGCGTGAGATGAAGCGCGTTGCCGCAGAGATCGCCCAGGCCGAGCCGCGCATTGATGTGCTGATCAATAATGCGGGCGCCATGTTCGGAACGCGCCAACTTACTGAAGATGGCCTGGAGCGCACCTTTGCGCTGAATCATATGTCGTATTTCATGATGACCCAGGGTTTACGTGACCGTCTGGCAGCTTCAGCTCCGGCCCGGGTGGTCAATACCGCCTCTGACGCGCACACCTCTGGCACCGTGGACTTCAATGATCTGCAGTCGGAAAAGGCATACCGCTTCAATCTGGGGGACTGGATGCGCTACGGCGGTGCGGCGTTCAAGGTCTATGCCCGCTCCAAGCTGATGAACATCCTCTATACGCGTGAACTCGCGCGAAAGCTGGCCGGAACCGGCGTGACCGCCAACTCGCTTCATCCCGGTTTTGTCGCAACGCGTTTTGGCGACCAGACGGGCGGACTTATCGGGTTCGGTATTGGCTTTGCCAAGCATTTTGCCCTTACGCCGGAACAGGGAGCAGAGACTCTGGTTTATTTAGCCTCTTCACCCGAGGTGAGTGCCGTGACGGGTGAATATTTCCACAAGTGTCGGCGGGCGACCCCTAGTAAGGAAGCGCAAGACGATGCCAAGGCGCAACGCCTGTGGCTGGAAACTTCCAAAATCGCGCGTATAGAAAATTAAATTTTGCGGCGATGCGGGCCTTCCGGATCCTTAGACCTAACTCCCTTCTGAGAGAGCTTTCCTTAACACTGCTTTAAATCTCGGCTCACGACCGAATCCAGCAGCTCCGGACAACCCGCAGCTCTGGAGTTCTCATCGGAGTGATTAATAGTGCGCGGGGTCCGTCGATGAATAAACAGTTGTGCCTTTTCGTCTGCTTTGTTTTTTTGCTTTTATTTTCCGGCTGTGGTGGTGGAGCTGTCTCGGGAGGCCCAACCCCAACGCCAACTCCAGCCGCAACACCGGTGGCAACGTCGGCTACGCTGCAAAACTCGGTCAATCACATCATCATTCTGGCCCAGGAAAACCGTTCCTTCGATCACTATTTCGGCCACCTGATGCAGTACTGGCAGAAGAACGGCTATCCGCAAGCTACCAACGGGACCACCCTGGACGGCATGCCCGATACAGCGTCGAATGTGGGTGATCCGCCGGCGGGTGGCGGCCCAGCGCCAACCATTACGGCATTCGCGTTGAACACCATGTGCGTCGAGAATCCCAGCCCCTCATGGAATGAGAGCCATATTGATTTCAACAAAAATGACTCGCTTTCCACGGTATTTATGGGCGACGGATTCGCCCGAACCGCTGGATTTGAAGGCCCGATCAATGACGTGATTGGCGCGCGTGTGATGGGTTATTACACCGGCGACAACCTGAACTATTACTACTTTATGGCGTCGAACTTTGCGACTTCAGATCGCTGGTTCTCGCCCGCCATGTCTCGCACGCAGATCAACCGCCAGTACATGCTGGCTGGGACATCCCAGGGTCATGCCTACCCTGTCGACACTAATCACCCAGGGCCACTGCTCAGTGCAAAGACAATCGCTCAGGAGTTGGATGAACACGGTATTACGTGGAAAGACTATGTTCATCCTCTCAATGTTGCGAATGCGTGCGTTACCCCGGCCTGCCTGATGGGACAAAGCTACTTTGGCCAGTTCACTTACGGGGCGACCATAGTAGCCGCGGGGAACCAGCATCTTTCCACCGTGGACCAGTTTCTGGTCGATGCCAACAACGGTACTCTTCCACAGGTTGTATTCGTTGAGCCGGCATCGGCTGAGGGATTGGATGAGCATCCGGCAGATGTCGGCTCCGGCGCAGTCGATATCCAAACCGGCGCTAAGTTTGTGGCCAGCCTGATCAATGGCCTCATGAACAGCCCATCATGGAAAGACTCAGTCTTTATTCTTACATGGGATGAGTTTGGCGGGTTTTACGACCATGTTTCGCCGCAACCGACCGTGAGTCCTGATGGAATTCCCCCCCTAGATCTCAATCCGAACGACATCTGCAAAAACCCTGACGGCAGCATCAACTCCAGCCCGACGTGCAATTTCCAATACACCGGATATCGCCTGCCGCTGGTAGTGATTTCACCCTTTGCCAAGAAGAACTTTGTCTCTCACAAGGTAATGGACTACACGGCCATGTTGAAACTGATTGAATTGCGTTTCAACCTGGCGGCCCTTACGGCGCGTGACTTTGCCCAACCGAGCATGGCGGATGAGTTTCTTGACTTCAATGCTGTGCCCTGGAAAACTCCACCCACACCCCCCGATCAGATAACGACCGGAGCGTGTTATCTCGATCATCTACCATAAGCAGGGAAGAGGATCAGCAGCAAAAGCTTGAGGACGCGGAATAGACTCCGCGTCCTCTTTTGTTTCAACCTGGGAGGTCTGCCGCACTCAGCCTAGCCAAAATCGCTTCAAGCAGGCTCCTGATAAAGGCCGATCACGTTTCCGCCCGGATCGCGGAATCGCGCGGTTATCTCCGGCGCGTCCCCGCCGATGGGCTGCACGATCTCGCCTCCGTTGGCTTTGACTAGCTCAATCGTGGCGGCAACACTATCCACCATTACATAAATGAGCAGGCCAGGACTCGATGACGGAGGCCGCTTAAGCACCCACGATCCGCTCACCTGGCCGGTCGTGTCGTCAAAAGCAGTGCTGCCATTGCCACGCGTGCGGACGTTCCATCCAAAAACGCGCTGGTAAAATTCGGCTGAGCGCGCAATGTCCGTGGTGGGCATTTCAATGTAGCAGATCTTGCCGTTGGTTGAGGTGGAAGGCATGAGATTACCCCGCAGCGCAGACAATTCTAGCGGGCGACTCCACAAGGCCGCAACTGGTTCATGCAGTTTGCTCCAACGCTGCATTGCAGTGCTCACTCTCGATCAAGTTTCAAGACAATGTGAGCATCAGATTTGATTTCAACTTCCTGGTTGGCCATGCGCCATTTGGTGAGCTCGACAGGGACTTTCTGCTCAGGATCGTCCATCTGAATGTAAGTTCTTACCATGTAGTGCCCAGGTGGAACATATCCCATGGTATATTCGCCGTCCTCGTTATGCTGGTCCAGGTGGTAGGCGAGTTCGTCTCGGTCAGGGCTGTCGATCCTGACTCTGAGATTATCCAGGGGAACCGGGCTCCCATCGGATGACTGAATCCGAAAAGCAACTGTGTAAAGAGATTCCTTTCGGGTCGTAAAGTCCAGGTTTCGCAATTTTGCTCCGGCCTTCACTTCTATGACTGTGGCATCTGCGTGTTTCGACACACCAGGGTAATAGCCCATCCACCGAAGGTCGTGATCAAAATCCGTCGTCTCCGCGGTGAGCACATACTTGCCGGGAGAGATGCCGTGTATGCAGAAACTCCCGTCTGGTTTCGACATGTCTGGATCTGAAGCCGATTTAGGTGGAAAAGGTTCGTCGCGCACCTGAGTCATGTCGACGGATGCTCTGCCTAATGCACTTCCATCCAGCTTGGTAACCCGGCCGCAAGCGGTCCCATATTGTTGCGACGCAAATTTTTCATAGTAGCTTTGCGGGTCCAGAAGGTCATCGGGAGTTGGCGGTTCACCGCGAAGAAATCGCAGCGCCGGGCCAGCTTCTTCCAGCGACGACGTTCCACTGCAAATGCTGGTGAATAAAACATCGGTGTTGACTCTGCTGGCATAGACCAGGTATTGCTTGCCGGTTTCAAAATCAAAGCCACAATCGCCGCCGCCCAGACCCGTAAGAACGCTTACTTTTCCACTGGCATTGCCCCGATATGCGCGGAGAACATTGAATGTGACAGCGCGATGGTTACCGAAACCTGTCATTGAGAGCGCGCTGGTGGGCGCGCCGGGAGAGCCTGACTTGAGTTCCTGCTTTTCGACGGAGCCTTCAAAAATAACCTGAGTTGATCCTGCACTATAAGAGGCAACAGTCTCCCGCATTGTTGACTTGGAGTTTCTGCCGCCACAGAAACATGCAAACGCGTTGACCGTTGCGAATAGAAAAAAGGCGCTGATTCCAAGAGAGTAGAAGATTCGATGCCATTTTCCCATAACCTGTAGACTCCGCGGGCCTACATCTTATACCCTTAGCATGGGTAGCTGTTCACTAACCAGCTCGCGGGAGTTTTTCAGCCAACCCATCACGCCCTGACTGCGGTCTGCGTACTTCTATGACCCCATTGCGTGCTCTTACTTCAAGACAAGGCTGGGGATGCACCGCCGGCCCGTTAAGCACGCGGCCATCTTCCAGCGCAAAACGCGATGAGTGGTATGGACAAATAATGCTGTCTCCTTCTAATTTGCCTTCAGAGAGCGGCCCGCTGAAATGAGAGCACGTCTCCGCCATGGCAAAGAGACGCTCCCCTCGACGAACAAGCAGAATGGGAGCGCCCTGGTACATTGCGCGGGTCGGCGTATTTTCCGGCAGGTTGGACTCAGGCAAAACTGCCGTGAAGTTTTCCGGGAACTTCTCTCCAGCTGTGCGATCGACACCTACTCTATGTTCGTACACCATCTTGCCGCCCAGATGGGCCGAAAATGTCATCAGCGCATATCCCAGGGCCGCAAGCCCCCGGCCCGGATTGCGCGCCTTCCTCTTGCGCATGATGAGCGATGTGGCGAACAGCGTAGTAGCGCCTACATTAAGCAGCCCATGAATCAATCCAAGCCGGCGGGCTGGCGGATCAACGTCAGACCAGTCCGTTACCCCGGTTATTGCCGCGCCTGCTGCGCCAGCTAACCCTATCGCGATCGATGTATCCGCGGCCAGGGCAAACTCATAACGGCTGTCCATCATCGCTAAAGCATCGAAAACCATAGCTACCGTCCAGGCTCCTATGGGTACGTCCGTCAAGGCGACATGGAGTGGTTCGCCCAGCCATGTGCCGTTTAGGAAATTCCTGATCTTTTGGGCGGCAGGATTGCCGTTGGCGTACATAGCCTTGTCGATTGCCTTCTGTATTTTTTCATCAAGCGGTTTGGATTCTGGCATGCGTCTTTCCTCAGTAATATGAGATGCGAATGTTTCAACTCAGGAACCACCAAGCCCTATTCTGCTAAAATCGCGCAAGTCCCACGATGGCCCGCAAAATCTCACTCTTCGTGCCGTGCTTTGTTGATCAGTTACAGCCAGAAGTGGCCGTCGATACAGTGAAAGTCCTGCGGCGCATTGGATGTGAAGTGGATTTCCCCGTAGACCAGACTTGCTGCGGCCAGCCAGCGTTCAACACCGGCTTCTGGGACGAGGCGCGGCCTTGCGCGGAGCGCTTCTTGCGCGTGTTCCGCGATGCTGAAGTTGTTGTCTGCCCTTCTGGATCCTGCACAACCATGATCCGCATCTTCTATCCTGAGCTGCTGGCGTCCGGCCCGGCTTATGATGAGGCAGTTGCGTTGGGCAAGCGCACCTTTGAGCTTTCAGAATTTCTGGTAAAAGTTATGGGCCTCACCGATGTGGGCGCGGCATTTCCGCATACAGTTACTTATCACGCTTCCTGCCATGGTTTGCGTGAGTTGAAACTGCGCAATGAGCCGGTGCAGCTTTTACGTGGCGTGAAAGGCCTGAAGCTGGTGGACATGCTCCGCGCCGACGAGTGCTGCGGTTTTGGCGGAACGTTTGCCACCAAGTTTGAGAGCATCTCAGTGGCCATGGGCGAATCAAAATGCGATAACGTTGCCGTTACCGGCGCAGAGTACGTAACCGCCATCGATCCTAGCTGCCTGATGCATGTGCAGGGAATTCTGGGCCGCCGCAAAGATCGTGCCAAGGCAATTCACTTGGCGAGCATTTTGGCTAGCGAGGTGAAGGCATGAGCACCGCCAGTCCAACTCCCACGCCTGCCGGCGAAACTACTTCCGCACTGACCGCAGCGCAAAAATTTCTGCGCGACGCAGCCACCAAATCGGCTGACCTTGTCCATCGCGAGATTATCCGCAAAAACATGGAGGGCTACGAAGTAGCGCATAACCGCGGGCGCGCGCGCATCAAGGACTGGGAAGCGGCGCGCCGCAAATGCCAGGAGATCAAGCGCGAAGCCATCAACAATCTCGATAAATACCTGCTTCAGTTTGAGCAAAAGGTGCTGGAGCGCGGCGGACACGTCTTCTGGGCGGCCAATAGCGACGAAGCATGCGCCCATATAAAGGACCTGGCGGTGAGCCGTGGCGTGAAGACCGTGGTGAAGTCCAAGTCAATGGTCACCGAGGAGATGCACCTTGCGCCGGTGCTGGAGCAAGCCGGCATACGCGTCTGGGAAACCGACCTGGGCGAGTTCATCGTTCAGCTCCGCAATGAAGCTCCGTATCACATCGTAACGCCGGCCATGCACCTGGATCGCAATCAGATCCGCGACCTCTTCCGCGAAAAGCTAGGCGAAGACATTCCTGATGCTGATCCGCAAAAGCTGGTGGCACTTGCGCGGCGCAAACTGCGTGAAGCGTTCTTTGCCGCCGAAATGGGAATTTCCGGTGCAAACTTTCTGGTAGCTGATGCAGGCGCGGTCGCCATTACCACCAATGAAGGTAACGGGCGCCTGAGCACTAGTCTCCCGCGTATTCATGTTGCCGTGACCGGCATTGAGAAAGTGATTCCTCGCCTGGAAGACCTGGGCACGCTTTGGCCGGTGCTGGCCACGTCCGGCACAGGTCAGCCGATTACTACATACAGCACGCTCGTCGGCGGGCCAAAGCGCGCCGACGAAGCCGATGGCCCGGAGGAATTTCACGTTGTGCTGCTGGATAACGGTCGCAGCGGCCTGCTGGCCAACGCTGAAGAAAGGGAAGTGCTGCACTGCATTCGCTGCGGCGCGTGCCTGAATATCTGTCCTGTGTATCGCAATATTGGCGGCCACACATATAACACAACATATCCCGGCCCCATTGGCAGTGTACTCACGCCGCACCTGCGCGGCAGCGAATTCGAGCATCTTTCTTATGCGTCGTCACTGTGTGGGGCGTGCACCAGCGTTTGCCCGGTGAATATCAACCTGCATCATCATCTGCTCCACAATCGCCGCGATTTCACCAAAGCCGGCGGAGCCAAAACAGCCGGAGAGCGTCGGCAGTTCAAGCTTTGGAAAACGGCCATGCTGCATCCTAGGCTCTACGCTCTAGGGGGATGGATGATGCGCCGCAGCCTGCGCCTGCTTTACGGCATGGGACTTGCCGGAACAGCAATCGATCCTATGCGCGCATGGAGCCGGAAGCGCACTCCGGTACCGCTTCCGAAGGAGTCGTTCCGTGCGCGTTGGAAACGAGAATTGCAAAGGACTGTCGATGGCAACCAGTAATCCCAGCCGCGAAGCCATCCTGGCCCGTATCCGCGACGGGCTCCGCACGCCTCCTCCGCCAATTGAAGACAAAACCTTTTACGGACCGATTTTTGAGGCCGTAGAAAATCCACTGGAGCGCTTCCAGCAGGAATGTAAAGCCAACCTGATGGAGTGCCAGCTGACCTCTGACGCCGCCGGCAGCGCGCGTGCGATGGTTCAAGTCTTGCAGTCATTGCCTCCCGGAGAAGTATTTGTTCAGGATGATCCGGTGTTGCGCCGCCTGATGGCGGCCGTTGCTCAGCAGCGCCAGATTCGCTGGTCAAGCGAAGGCGGCCCGCGTGAACAATCACAAGCTACCGTAACGCTGGCCGATGCGCTGATCGCGCAGACCGGCTCGATTTTTGTAAGCGCTTCAGGCGGCGGACGCGGAGCATCCGTGGTAGCACCGACTCATATTGTCTATGCCTTCGCAAACCAACTCGTCCCTGACCTGGTAACGGCCCTACGCAACGCAACGGCAGACGGTCGGCTCGACAAAAATTCTTACGCCTGCGTGATCAGTGGCTCCAGCCGCACAGCCGACATCGAGAAAATATTAGTCCAGGGCGCCCATGGGCCCATGCGGCTGGTGGTGATCGTCGAATTGAACGGTTGATGGCGAAATCGCTTCTCGCTCTCTTCACCGGCGGCGATCGCCGCTCGATTGGCCGCGCGGATGAGGTAGCCGCGGCAGTGCTGCAGTCGCCCGGGCTTTTTCCACAGCTAATAAAGGGGCTCTGGTCAACGGATTCGCTTGTCCGCATGCGCGCTGCCGACGCGGTGGAGAAGATCTCCCGTGAGAAGCCAGAACTGCTGCGCCCTTACAAGAAAGAGCTTCTTGGCTTGATCCATGAAGCGGAAGAAAAAGAGGTGCGCTGGCATCTGGCGCTGATGGCCCCGCGGCTTGCGCTGAACGCAAAAGAGCTCACGCTCGCAGCGGCGGCGCTCAAAAATTATCTTGGAGATCGCAGTTCGATTGTGCGCACGTGCGCGCTGCAAGCGCTAAGCGATCTCGCCGAACAGTCGCCTGAGCGGGTTTCTGAAGTCACAGAACTCCTGCATCAGGCCGCACGCACCGGGACTGCCGCCATGAAGGCGCGCAGCCGCAAACTACTGCTCAGACTGGAACAATGGCGCGGGAAACAATAAGCAGCGAGGCCAACCACGCGGAGCTGCGCTGTTTCAGGAGCAGAAGAAAGACAAATCAAAAAATCAAAGTTGAACCTCGGCGGTGTGGAGCGTAGCGACAGGATCGACAAACCTGGTGATTCAGTCCGATAAACATCATCATTTCTGCAGCTTGCGTGATGATTTACAAATGGGCAAACAATGAACTCCTAACTATTGACCGCCCGTGCCCGGTCGCGCCAAATTAGCACCGGAAAGTAGTGCAAGAGCCCGAACATCAGAAAAGATCGCTATGAAATGGATTCCCAGATTGTTGCTGATGATGTGCATGGTTCCCGCTGTCACCCAGTTTGACTGGCTTCAACCATAGCAAAGCATTTCACAGTCTCACAGAAACGATATGGTGGGACATGACACTACTAACTAAAGGTGTTGCAGTAGGATACTGCGGCCCGGCGGTCTCGCATCGCCAGCAGGGTTCTGCACGACGAATGACCTGGATGGAGAAGGATGAAGGTTCTCTTATATGAATGCGCGGATGAAGTTGGTAGCACGGGAGCGTGCCGGCCTGGTTGTGGTTTGTGCTGACATGGCTGGCGCTGACGGACGCTTACAGGCGGGAAAATGGGTCAGGTTGCAAAACGGGCTAAAACGAATGCTGCTCCTCTTACACTCGCCCATTGCCTCTTTTCGCTGGGCGCGGGCCAAACGCAAGGCGGTTGCCAGGAAAAAACAGGACAGCGTTTCCAACTGGCAGGGCCGACGGACCAACAGCTTTGCCGAATGCGAGCGAGATGGGATTGTCATGGGCTTCTGATGCATGATCGCTTGCTCGTCGTCTTTGATAGACTTGGGGCATGGCCAGAAAAAAAACAGCCCGCAAGCCTGTAAAGAAACGCGCGATTGCAAAGCGCTCGTCGCCAAAAAAGAAAGCTCCCGCAAAGAAGAAGGCGGCTGTTAAGACGAAGCCGGCCAGGAAGTCAGTCGCCAAGAAGAAGGTCTCTGCCAGAAAGCCTGCTCGCAGGAAGTCCGGTGCCAGATCGGGCGCGAGCCGTGGCGCCGATATGACTTACCCCACACCGGTTGGCCGGCGCGGGCTCGGCGCTCAATCGGCAGGACAATCTGGCGATACGCAGGGATTGTCGCGTCGCGAATTTGACGACTCCGAAAGCGTGGAAGAGTTGCTGGAAGAAGGGCAGTACGCTGAAGCCGAAGCCGTCAGCGGCGTTGAGAACGCTCCTGATGCCGACGAGAGCGAAGTTCATACCAGCGAAGTGCTTGAAGACGACGTTCCTGAGGAATATACAGACCGCGACGAGTAACGCAGTTTTTTCCACCAAAATCAGCTTAGGATTGGCGGCGGGGAAGTCAGCTTTTGCAGAAAGAATGCAGGATGATTTCTTGCCGCAAAGACTCTCGCCGGACCAGGGTTTCCGCGAGCTTAAATTATTGAGATTTCTATGAAATAAATTGCGACGCTCTCTCTTCTTCAGCGAGAAAAGTAATCCATAGAGTACTGCAATACATCCTTCAAAGATTTGCAGCTTTGATTCAAGCACTGTTAGATTTTTCTAATCATTTTACAAAAGCTGAACCGCTAACCACTTTTATAAATAGATAAGCAAAAACTTTTGCGGTACTAGAGGCTGCATTTGGCATAATGTGCAGTTCTTTGGAAAGGAGATTCGCCATGAATCTCATCTTGCTAAGACCAAGACTGTCCCTTCCTGCGTTTCTATTTGTATCCATCTTCACCGTGGCGACACCGGCTTTTATGCAAGGCCAGCAAGCTGATCCATGCGTGAATCAATCACCACGCCAGGTTGTTTTTGATCAGAACAGAACGAGCCCGCCAGAACAGGGATTGGATTACAACTTCTTCAGCACGTCTCCGCTTGTGCAACGCAGCAGTGAGGAACAGATCAGATATCAGGGCCACACCCTGTATCGTTGTGACAAGCATTTTCACATTCCGGTGGAAAATATCCAGGGTTGTGCGGAAGAAAAAGTTGATAAAAGGACGCCTAACGACCCGTTGCCTATTGGCCAATGGCTTGAGATTCACACAGTGTACGCCGCAGTGGTCAGCAGGACCGGTCAGTGCGAATCCGGACTGGACCATGACCTTGCTTGTTGTACCGTGCCGCCTTTTGTGGTTCTAGGATACAGTGCGAAAATCGCCAGCGCGGATGCTCACCCTCTGCATGATCTGGTTGAGTGGTCAGGATCAAGAACAGGCAAAGACGATTCAACCGGCTGCAGGGAACTACCAGCACAATGGAACTTCCAGCTTGGTTGTGACGCCACTGTGACGCGGCTATCGCTTCAGCCAATCGGAAAAGCGCATTTTGCAAGAGAGAAGCAGGGTCCGAACCGGGTAAGTGTTGACTTAACGCTTTTGCCGCAACATCCAACCGAACCAAACAATACGTGCCGCTTCGTCAAAACTGGAACTATCGCGAATGACGCGGAAGCAGACAAGGTTTGCCCTGGAGTCTGCCGCAACCCATTAAATAAAGCTTTCAAGGCCGCGAATGGCCATGTCGTTTGGCATCCTTCTGAGGGCGGCGCAGAGTGTCAATGCTGCGCGTTAGATCGTCCACAGTAAAGAACGATTCACCGCGCGACCAGCATCAGCCACCCGGTCCCGACCGTCAGGAATACAACGAGAAAAAAGAGAGTGGTCAAAGCGCCAAGGCGATAGAGTTCGCGTTGTGTGAGATAGCCACTGCCCACAAAGATCACATTCTGGCTCCCGCCCTGCGGCGTTATTACAGAAAAGTAGCTGCTGGCAAAGAACAGTGAGAAAGCCATCAACGTTGCAGGAACTCCACCGCGAATACCCACGTCCAGAAACACTCCCAGCAGGGCAAGCACTTGCGATGACTGGCTCACGAACATGTAGTGGATAGCCACGTATATCAGGATCAAGGCCACGTAAGTGACCGGCCATGACAGCCCTCCCATGTAGGACGCCAGATGTTGGCCCACGTATCCCATAAACCCAAGTTCGTTGAGATCGCCGCTTAAAGCGAAAAGGACGGCAAGCCAAAGAAATGTGGCCAGCGTGTCGCCCTGTGTTGCAATGTCACTGGCCGTCAGCACACCAGTCATCAGCAATATGCCAAGACCCGCAAAAGCGACACTCGTCACGTTAAGGCTCAGCTTGTCGGCGAATATCCAGCCCGTCACCATAAGCACAAATGCGATGGCTGTGATCCATTCTTCGCGCGATAGCGGTCCCAGCTCAGCCAGTGATTTCCGTGCTGCGGCAGGCGCTTCAGGTGTGGCGCCCACTCCCGGTGGGAATAAGCGGGAAAGCAACCAGGGCAGCGCAAGGATTGAGACAAGCGCCGGTACTGATGAGGCAATCAGCCATTTTCCGAAGCCGACGTTCACGCCATATTGGCGCGCCACCTGAATTGCGATTGGATTCGCAGATGTGGCTGTCATCCAGAGTGCGGAGGAGACAGCAAGGCTCGCCATGGTGCAGAACATCAGATAACCACCCAAGCGGCGCCCCTTGGGATCGTCCGGATTGGAGCCGGATCCTTTGGCTACCGAAAGCACGATGGGAAATAGCACTCCGCCACGTGCAGTATTGCTGGGGAAGGCTGGCGCAATCGCTGCGTCAGTCAGAACAAGGCTGTATGCCAGTCCCAGCGAGGACCGGCCAAACAGGCTCACCATAAACAGGCTGATACGTTGTCCTAGTCCGCACTTAACGACGGCCTGCGCCACCAGGAAAGCAATCACCACCAGTAACACGCTCGTATTTGCGAATCCCGCGAACGCCTTCGCGGGTGAGACAGTGTTAGTCAGCACGACCGCTCCCGCCGCCAGCATCGTTGCGGTTAGCAGCGGAAACAAGCCGAGCAGGACGGATACGATTGCGGTTACGAATACTGCGAAGAGGTGCCATGCCTGGGGCGTCAGGCCGGCGGGCACCGGCGCGAACCAGATAGCAGTTGCCATCACGAAGGGGAATCCACGCTTCAGCATCCGGGGCAGGTTGCTGCTCTTGGCTGCGGGTTGTGGCGCTGGATGAATTTTTGTTGCCGATCCCATCACAGCAGTCCCCCTTGTTGTGATCCTGTTTGCGGGCTACCTATGCGGACTCGTCCCTTTAGACCCATCGACTGGCCTTCAACCACTCCGTCTTCGTTCTCCAGAACAAAGCGCCAGGAGAACTCATAAGTGCCGTTAGCGCCCGCGTAGCGTCCGGTCCCGCCCACAAATGTTCCCGCGATCTTGTTGTTATCGGCGTTGCCTTCCCCCCGGAGTTCGCTGAAAGCCTGGTCCCCGTGCTCATCGGTCCAGACCGCCCGGCCAACCATGCCAGTTGCGGTATCGTTGAACACAAACGCCTCAGCTCTAAAACCCACGTTTGGCCGCGAGGGGCCCGCGAGCACAAGGGACCCGTTGAGGATCGACATGGCGGCTCGCCGGTCGCCACCGAATGGCATGATGTTGCGGCTGCCGGCGGCAGTCCATGTGCCATGGAAGTCATGCCATTCCCCAGTGGACGAAGCGGACCGTGAGCCTTGCGGCGCGTGGCTGCATGCCGTTGTAAGAAGACCGATGAATGAGACAAGACAAACGACAAGAAACAAGCGGTGAACGCGGCGATGCAGGGCCGTCATTTTGCTGATCGTCATTTTGATGTCTTCATTTTCATGATCTTTTTCATGAATTAAGGCCCGACCGCGGTTCATTTGCACCATGAGACTTCGCCTGGCATGGCCGTGCGGTCAAGCCTCCGTTTGTGCTCCAGGCTCGTATGTCGAAAAGTGTCCCGCAAGGTAAGTTAGCGTGAGCAGCGCGTGCAGTCGCCTGTTAAAAGTGTCAATATGAAGAGACCTACTGGCTCCCAATGTGATATCAGGTTGTGATTGCCAGAAGATTCTTTCGGATGGCATCTAACACCAGATGGGGAGCGATCATGGCAAAGACCAAGGCTTGAACATGCTCGTAAACGCTGTCAATTAGGGTTCCGTCCAGATCGAAAAGGGTGCGCTTGGCGTTGGAATTCTTGCCGGGGGCTATGGCGAAGAAGAGCTAAATCGGGCCGGAGCATTCAGGATTTATTCAGACCGCAAGACATGTTGTTGCATCTAGAACAACTCGGGCTTCCGGCAATAGGATGATAACTGTGAACATAACGGCGATGCTCGGTTTCTCTTACTTCACGCCGACTCCAGTCAGCAAAATCTCTGAGGGTAAGCTGCTGGACGAATTGGATATGCTGAGAGTTCCTGGGAACCGGCCCTCCGCTGTGGGCGTAAAAGTCACGGTAATCAGACAGCTAGCGTCCAACGCTAAAACTGACGAAGAACTGCAGTTGTCAGTCTCTCGGTAAGGTCCAGTTACCGTTATAGCCTTGATTCTCATTTGGCTATCGCTAACTGAATTGTTAGTTGCTATAACGGTGAGGCTTGCGCTTTTTCCAATAGGTACCTTTCCAAAGTCCAGAGCAGAGGGTGTAAGCCCCAGCTCAAAACGTAAGACCGTGACCGGGATCCTGAGCTCCCGAGCAGGACCATTGGGATTCTTGTAACTGATGATGATCGCGGCCGCGCCGGTTTCCACTGCCGTAACTGCGCCGGTTTCATCCACGGTGACTATTTTTGTGTCCGTCGAATAAAAGGAAAGATGGCTGGATTCACTGACGTCAAGCACCTGCCCATCAGAAAAAGTCGCCAAAGTCAGCAACGGGACGGTTTGTCCCGGAGCTTCGAAGATAAGGCTATTGCCATTTACCTGCGAAAGAGAGACTGGCATGTCAAGCCGCTCAACGTCAATTTCTATGTAGGCGGATTCCGCAAGCTCTCCGGCAGCGGTTCTGCCCATGGCTCTTAGGGGGTACCGGCGAAGACTAATGTCTGACGGTATGGTGATTGAGAAATCGGCGGGCACAGAGTAAGCGGGTTCAGCAAGAAGTGCACCGGGAATGTCAGAGCCCACATCCACGAATGACCAAACGTGGCCAGTTTGAGAGGTTACGCGGACACGGACGGTCTGGCCTGGGTTGAAGACTGTGCCATCAGCGGGCGAATCGATCTGCAACAGCGACTCTCCTGCTGGCATGGCATGGCGAGTTGTTGGGGGAGTGGATGTAGTCCCCTGAGCAGGCGGATTGTCCAGGTTGCTGAAGACTTTTGGGCTGGCGACCCCACTTTGTGAGGCTTTCTTTTGCCTCTCCTCGCGTGCCAGCTCACCCAGAGACTGCGCAGCAGCGCTTACGCCCAAGATAGCAATCAAGCCGTATGTGAGTAGCTTCCCGCAAACTCTACGGGCAACCATTGTATTTTCTGATCTCTGCAGCAATCTACGATTTCCGATGTTTTAAAAATTGCCAAGCTACTACGAAAATTGGCATTGTGCCATAAAGAGGGCGGGAAGATAAACGTGATTCTGAGACTCCGAGCAGAAGAATCTTGAGGTTCCGAAGGCGCGCTGGCGGGTTGGAGCGCAGCGACAGAAAAATTGGTGGAGGCGGTGGGAGTTGAAATATAACGAGCCATTTAAAACAGGGAAGTTATTTAAAAAGCGAGCCGCTCAAAACGTTGAAAGCTTTACTTACGCGGTTTTCATACCCGTATTACACACGCGCAAATTCCGCGTAAGATATGGCTCATTCTTTCGACAGTGGAATGTCCAAATGCACTTGCTGCCCCTGGTTCTAGCTGCAACCGTGCAACCGCGACTCGCGATTCGTATTTTGGTGATGAGACCATCAGGCCTATGTCTTTGCCCGGCGGCAGCAAGGCGCGATATTTGCCTTTAGCCATTAGGAAATGCTGGTTGCCATTCTGATCGTAGAAAACTAGTCTTGCCAGGATGTCAGCACCAGTATTGACATCGATAACGCGTCCCTCAAGTATGCCCGCTTTTTGTACTAACCGCACTTCGACCGTTGCTGAAGGTTTATCTGCGGTCAAGTGAACTTCTGTTTCCGCCCTGGAATCCGCATAAAAGCGGTCAGTAGGGTCAGTATAACCCTCTTCCTCTTTTCGCGAATAGAGCGTGTAAGATCCGGGGTTGAAATGTCCGCGAAAGACGAATTTCCCATCCTCGCCAGTCTTGGCAGATCGGGGCGTAACCGCTTCTAACGTAAGAGCCTGGGGAACCGCGAATACCATGGCTGAAGATATTGGGCGTCCATCTCGGTCCGTAACGACGCCTCTGATTTCTCCGGCCGGTCGATGCCGGGGCTGCGGACTTGTAAATCCGCTTGCGACAATCAGAACCAAAGCAAGAAACATTGTCATGATCTCTACACTATGGATCTTCATTATAGTTCCGTGAGCGATTCGCGTTGGGGCGTTGCATTAAGTTATGTTGGTGGAGGCGATGGGAGTTGAACATGATGGGTATTGAAAACACGGACTCGAGATTTAAATCCACAAGCAACGAGGCCTCCAACGCGCCGGTTGCGCGCACCAACAGGAGCATTCACACTGCCAAGTGGTGTTTAGATTTCGAGCGGCTTGTCGCGTAAGTGACAAAAAATAAATGGTGGAGACCGTAGGAATCGAACTTCAGGCTGCTTTGGTGCCACGAATTGGCGCTGCAGCTACGACCACTTCGACAAGTCCGGTCGCGACGTGCAACTTAGTAAACGTGGTATTTTCGCACACGCTGATACTGGTTCAATTCTTCGGCCGATCCCACAAATGATGGACTTCCAGCGCCTTCAGAAAAGCTCCAGTTTCGAGATAGTAGTTTGAAAGCGCGGTATAAGGCGTGAGCATCCCCGGATGCTTTGCCATCTGTGTTCGAAGCAGCTCCTCGCCGGCTTCCGGTTCGCCGCAGGCTAGCTTCCATCGCCCGATTTCAACTTCAGGAGTGTCATAAAGCGGAGGAGTGGGCACATTGGTTTTCACGGCATTGAGGGCGAAATCTGCGTTGTGGCGCACGCGGTTCTTCCAGTGTGAGCAGATCTTCCGAGCTTCCTCGGTTTTCCCAACGCTAAACAGCTGGTGCGCCAGGCCAAGCTCGTTCTCTGATTTAATATCGTTGCCGGCCACCTTGAGGTGCGCTAGTTGGCGTTGGTTGTGGCGGTAGATGTTCTCGGCTTCCTCCCATCGATGTTTTCCTTCCAGAAGGAACGCCAGTGAAAACATCACTCTCCAGAAGGCCCCACAGATCGTACTTGTCCAGCGCCCGGGGAGATTGCGCGATCATCTTCCATTCTGATTTTGAGAGCTGAATTCTGCATTCAAGCTCTTCATCAAATCTGCCGTCCCAATGCGCCTTGTAAGCAATTAGCTTCGATTGATTGAGAAACGTCCTTAGGTTTGGATCACTATCCGCCGTACTAAGAGACGCGAAGCACTGTGCGCAGGCGCATGCAGGAAGAACAATTAACAGAGTAATCAACGTGAGAGTGCGCATATATCGGCTATCGATTATAGACACCCCACGGAAATAGACCAGCGCGCCCAAGCTGGATAACTGCTGGGGACATACTCGTGCGGGTAGGGATCCCTCGCGCGAGCTCGGGATTTAAAACCGACAAGCAACGAGGCCGCCCACGCGCCGAGTTGAGGTGCAACAGGTGCATTTGCTGAGCTAGGTGAAATTGGATTTCCAGCGGTTTTGTCGCGACAGCGACAACAGAAAAATGGTGGAGGCGGTGGGAGTTGAACCCACGTCCGAAAATGTTACTGGTCAAGAGCCTACATACTTAGTCCAGTTCACCCGACGGGAATTACCCCGCCAGATTCGCGTTGTGCGCTTAGAACGGACAAGAAACGCAAAACGCTAGCCCGTATGTCTCGTCCTTCCGCCCTGGCTTAGCAAGAAAGACCAGCCCACTGTGTGACGCCCTTGCACAGCCCGTAGACAAAGCCGTGTAGAGCGGCTACTTATTTAATTAAGCAGCGTATGCAAACTGGTTAGAGTTGGCAATTATTGTTTTTGCACCACTTACGGGGGAATGCGCCCCGGTATGCCTCTTGGCCGCAAGCATTTCCGTCGAAGCCGTGACGCCCCCATTTGTTACGGAAAGGACTGTGGCCAGTCCTGTTGTCAAAGATCGTTTGTCCCTGAAGACCTGTCTCTACAATAGCAGACGGCAGACGCCGATCAAAACCATTAGATGATATTGAACCTTTGGGCGATTCAGAGGGTAATCCGGCTGCACAATTTAATCTGAAGCAAAGAATGGCTTCGCAATCCGGAAGGAGCGCGGCTAACTCACAGCCATGGTCTTGCGCTGTCTCTTGGGCGCGGAAGCACATTTATGCTGGTGATGAGCAAAGCCCTGAAAGGCTGCCAAGGGATCGGTAGTTGCGAAATCCAGCCCGCAACGCGAGCAGAAAAAGCTGGCAGCGCCGCTCTTGGCGCGTTTATATACCAAGGTGGGTCCGGTGATCGGAGTGGGCGGCAGCTCTCGCAAAATGGGGGATCCTTTAGAAGAATTGTACGCTTGGGGCTCTAAGTCGCCAGCAAAATCGTATGCTGTTCAACAGGATGAAGATCGGCCTGAGGGCCTTACTCCTTTATAATCAGCCGGAAAAATGGGCTCGCATGCACTAAAATTAAGGTAATGCAAATTGCCGCACGGTATGATACCTTAGAAGCGCGTTAGAAATAGAATTGTTGAATCTTCTGCAAGAGCTCTGCTACCTGCCGAAAATCGATAAATCTTTCCAGCGTCAAAAAAAATCAATAAATTAGGAAAAAAGCACAATGGAACAAGGAACAGTTAAGTGGTTCAACGCCGCAAAAGGATTTGGTTTTATCTCACGCCAAAACGGAGAAGATGTTTTCGTACATTTCTCCGCTATCCAGTCTGACGGATACCGCAGCCTGCAAGACGGCCAGGCGGTTGAATTCACTGTGACCAAAGGAAAGAAGGGCTGGCAGGCAGAGAACGTTCGCGCTCTCTAGTCTAAAAGTTTTCTAAACAACAAAGGCGGCTTCGGCCGCCTTTTTGTTTTGTCTTGATACGCTCCAGACCCGCTCGATAAACATCTATCTAAGTAATATGCCGCTCCGCAGAAATAAATACACCAGAGAAAACCTAAAAATAAGAGATTGTGCCGTTCCTCGATTGTGAAGGAGGTCGATTGACCCTTCTGAAATCCTCCCGGGGCCATCCTGTGTCATGCGAAATCAAGCGTGCCAGGGGCTGGTCTATGCCGGCTACAGATTATCTCGTCCTTTCAGGACTAAAGACTCCTGCCTTTGGGGACTTACATTTTTAAGCCAAAAAAAGGAGATTCATATGCGACTTTTTCGCAGCGTTCTTATCACTGCTATCGCGCTCACCGGATTTACGGCTGGTTCGGCGCAAGCACCGTGCCCGGTGCCTGTGCTAGCCATGTTTAATATCTGCTCGCCGTTTCATGAGACGTCCGTCACCAATCCTGTTCAGGTGTCAGCTAGCGCAACGCCGCCGCAAGACACCCTGACCAGCCTGCAGCTCTGGGTAGATGGCACGAAGTATATGAACAGCACTACAAACACGCTGACCGGACCGCTGCCGGTTACGCTCACAAGCGGCAAGCACCGGTTTACTTTTGTTCTGATCTCGAATTCAACCACTGGAGCAAAAACATGGAACAGCATTGTTTACGTCAACGTTCAATAAGGCTTTTGCTGGCGTTCCTGCTGTGGTCTCCAGCCGCATTTGCGCAGGCGACCATCGTCCAGATCAGCGATACGCATATCGGCCTTAGCACTGCGCCGAACGCGCTGCAACATCTGCAGAAGGTAGTAAGCCAGATCAACGCCATGTCACCACAGCCTGACGCGGTGATTCTTACCGGCGACATCGGGGAAACCACAAGCGCCTGGACCACGGCCAAGAACACGCTGGCGGGGCTGAAGGCCGTAGTTTATTTCTGTCCAGGAAACCACGATATTCACACCACCAATATCTCCACCTATCGGCAATATTTTGGCAATGACTATTACAGCTTTAAGATCAACAACATTACTTTTATGGTGATCGACTCGCAGCTGTTGGGCAACTATGACACTTTTGACAGCAGCGCAACCCCCGCCAGCGTGAAACCTTTGCCTTCCGCGGTGCAGACTGAATCCGACAGTATGCTGGCGTGGCTGGGACGGCAGACGGCAGTTTCTAATGAGATCGGGGTGCAGCATGTTCCCGTATTTCCCCAGTCGCTCTCCGGCGGCGGCACTTATCCTTCCACCAATCCTTACTGGGCCATTTATGACGTGCAAAATGACACCAATATCCATCATCAATACCGCACTGAGGAAATCAATGCGCTCACCGCGCTGAACATTCACACTATGTTTGCCGGGCACTGGCACAATCAGCGGAACTTTACCGCCACGTCGGGCTCATTCACTCTTGATCTGCGCATGGCGCCCGCAGTGGCATACGCAATTGGGACGGGAGCACAGGTGGGGTATACCGTTCACTCCATCTCTTCTACAGGCGTCGTTACCACACAGATGGTGGCTTGCAACGGCTGTCTTTAATGCTCTGCAGGCATGGCCGGCGAATCAAAAGATTATCGGTCATGCCCACGGTCCGCTCTCTCTACTAGTTGAACTTCCGAATCGGTGATGCCGCAAACAGCGCGGCGTCCCAATCTACTTAT
This sequence comes from Candidatus Angelobacter sp., assembly GCA_036496525.1. GTDB lineage: Bacteria > Acidobacteriota > Terriglobia > Terriglobales > Acidobacteriaceae > Angelobacter. The sequence goes on along the minus strand of DASXKZ010000132.1, from coordinate 32,317 downwards.
AATTTTCAACCCACGCCGGAACTTCCGGCTCGGTTCGCCCATCCACTGTCACATTCAACTCTTTGGCCCAACGATAGCCCCACATCCACCCAAATGGCGTGAAAAATGTATCCGGAGTCCGATAGGCCGGATCAGACTGGGCATCTTGCAGGCTTACAAATTCATAGTCCAGCTTTTCAAAGGTTCGCAGAACCTGTTCCAGCATGTCGGCATTGAGCCGGTTCGCGTGTAACAGCATGACCTGCGGAATTTCATGTCCGAAGATCTGCCTGTTCAGTTTGTTGAAGTAGTCGATTTCTTGCTCGGTGTAGTCAAGATAATCGGTGCGCAGCCGTGCTGCGGACTGAGCGTCATGGCGATCCAGCATCAGACGATAAGCGCGGGCAAATATAAAGTCAGAATTTTCTATCGTACACGTGGCGACCGTATACCCGTGTTGCTGAAGAAACGCAGCAATGGCATTGTGCTTTTCGTCCGTTTCGCCTGTGTGATTAAAGGGAAAGCGCAGATAGCGCAACTGCTTTCCAGCGCCCGACATCAGTAGCCGGACTGATGGTTCGCCATGAACGATCTCTTTTTCAAAGCTTTCAACGGTTAGCTCAGTCAAATCCGCGTGTGAGTACGTATGGTTCCCTAGCTCGTGCCCCTGGCGTATCCATTCCCGCAAAATAGCACGATTCTGCTTACTATGGCTGTCACGGATTACCTTCTTCTCATTTACAAACGCAATGGCCGGAGCATGGTGTACTCGCAGGACGCGCAAAATAGCTTTGTTCACCGCTCGCGTCTCCGCAAGTACTTCTGCTGGAGTAGCGTTTTCTGAGCTTCCAGCTAGAGCCAGCGGAAGGTCGTCAAAGGTAAGGGCAACACTCCGCTTTTGAGCGCCGGCAAAGACACTGATCAAACAAACAAGACATAGCTGCAGAAATCTTTGCAGAAGGATATTCATTATCCCAGATCAGCGGCTCACTCAGCCCGCAGGGTTGACGCGGGATCAATGTGGGCAATGCGGCGCGTAGGCAGGAATGTTGCAGCAGTCGCGGCAAGTATTAGCAGTAGTAGCACGGCGATGAACGTCAGTGGATCGTAAATTTGCACGCCATAGAGTTCGCTTTTGATAATGCGCACGGCAACCGCTGCCAAGGCAAGGCCTGCGGCCATTCCCAACCCAACTGCCGCGATGCCGGATATTCCTACCTCCACCATCGCTTGGCGTACGCTCGATCCCAGCGCCATACGGATTCCGATCTCGCGCGTGCGCTGAGTCACCATGTTAGACACCAGTCCATAGACGCCCACCAGCGAGAGCAGCAAGGCAAGGCCGGCGAGCGCCCCAAGGAGAAGAACCTCGAACCTCTGTTGTTGCAGCGCCTCAGCCTGGAGTTCTTTCAGGCTTTGGAAACCGGCGAAGGGCAACGATGGATCGGTTTCGGCCAGCGCTTTCTGCATCGACTCCGGCAGGCCAGCGATCGGTCCGTTGGTCCGCACGATCCAGCTGGGCTGGAACCAGACGTGCGCCATGTTTATCATGCCACGCTGCATCTGCGTTGCCGGCAAGTAGAAGACTGCTTCTTTATCCAGCGGCGCTGAAGCCATCACACCGGGACGCTTCGTGACATCTCCAACCACTCCGACCACAGTGTAGGTCTTTCCGTTGGTCCTGATATGTCTTCCAACGGCATCATTCGCGCCAAGAAAACGGCGCGCGAAGGTCTGATTGACGATTGCCACCATCTCACTGTTCGCGGTATCGCTCTCGGCGATTGCTCGTCCAGCCAGAACCGGGATGCGCATCGTCTGAAAATACTCGGGGGTAACGTAGGCGTCGCTGGTGGTGAATTGTTTCCCGGCGAGCGGGCCATCAAGGATGCCCACGCCATTATTCAATCCGCGCTCGTAGGGAAGGCTCAGCCCCACAGCCGCCGACTCGACGCCCGGTATACGCCTCATGGCGGCGAGACTCTGTTGCAGCAACCGGTCAAACGTTGCACCGTCGTGATAACGGGCGTCATCGAGTGAGACCTTGGCCGTCAGCACGTTATTGGCGTCGAATCCTGGAGGTAAGGTTTGCAGGAACACCAGGGTGCGAATCAAAAGTCCAGCGCCTGCCAGCAACACGACGGTCAGCGTAACCTCACCGGCGATCAGGAGTTGGCGCGTGCGGCGTCTGACACCTTGAGAACCAGAGCGCGACGTGCCTGCTGTCATCGACGAACGAAGGTCCATGCGGCGCAGCTCCAGCGCCGGCAACAGGCCTATCAACACGCTGGAGAACAATGAAATGACGGCCGCGAATACAAGCACGCGGTAATCAATGCCGATTCCGCCTACGGGGATCATGTAGGGGGGAACAAGTCTGGCCAGCAGATCCAAGCCTTCCACCGCAACCAGCAGACCAAGCGCACCACCCAACAGAGAAAGGAGCAGAGGCTCCATCATCAGCTGGCGCAGGATCGAGGCATGAGTCGCTCCAAGCGCAAGCCGGGTGGCGATCTCACCGCTGCGACGCGTGACGCGAACCAGCATCAAGCCCGCCAGGTTGGCGCCGGCGATCAGCAGAATGAAGGCAACAGCGGTCATCAGAATGTAAACGGGCGTGGCGCGACCTCGCGCAAAATCCTGCTGCAAGGGGATGGCGAACAGCCATACGTGTCCCTTCGGCTGCCGGCTCTGGAAGTTCCTGAGGCTCTCGGGATGGAGCAGAGCAAGTTGTGCGTCGGCCTGGGCCCAGGTTGCGCCATCGCGCAGGCGAAGAATCACTCCATAGTTGTTGCCTTCACCTTCACCAATGCGGGTCGGGCGAAGCGGTGTCCACAGGTCTGCCTTGAACGGGCTTTCAGCGTGCGGCGGAAGCACGCCAACCAAAGTGTAAGGTTCTCCCTTGAGCGTGATGAGCGTACCGATTGCTTGCGGGTTGTTGCCGAGCACTGACTGCCAAAGCTCATAGCTGATGATCACAACTTTGAGGCCGTTGGGCCTGTCTTCCTCTGCGGTAAAGCTCCGTCCGTATCGCGGCAGTACACCAAGCGTTTCAAAGTAGCCCGCGGAAACACGCTGCTCGCGCACATAGCGGACAATGTTTCCAGCCTTAAGGTTCACGCCGCCAACACCAGAAGTGACTCCGGCAATTACGGCAGGAACGTTGTCGCGGACCATCTCCCAGGTTTCACCATCAGCGCTGCTGTCATCTTCGGCGATGGTCCCACCCTTTGCGTTGTAGCCGTCATAATGGGTCACCAGCGATCCCAGACGATCAGGCTGTGGATAGGGCAATGGGCGAAGCAGCAGCGCATTCACCATGCTAAAGACAGCCGTATTTGCGCCAATGGCAACGGTTAGCGTCAACAGAACAGTCAACGTAAAGCCGGGATTGCGGCGGAGCTGGCGAAACGCATATTTCAGCTCGCGCAAAATGGCGTCGAATGTAGCCCATTGCCAGACCTCGCGGCTGTGTTCTTCGAGCAAAAGGGCATTCCCGAACTGGCGACGCGCAACGGCTTCAGCGTCCTGGCGTGGCATGCCGCCGACCATTAACTCATCAATTTTTTCCTGAAGGTGTTCTGCGATCTCGTCTGAAAGATTGCGGTACTCGCGACGACGTGAGATTAGCTGGTACAGCCAGTTCATTGACTTGCTCCTTACTCGGCGGGAGCCAATACCCGCGTGATGCCCTTCAACATCCGTTCAAACCTTGAGACTTCATTTTCCACGTGTTTGCGTCCGGCGGCAGTGAGTTTGTAAGTGCGCACGCGCCGGTTCGTGGCGGAAATGCCCCACTCCGCTTTTACCCATCCGGCCTTCAGCATGCGTTGCAGCGCGGGATAAAGCGAACCTTCCTCGATTTCCAGCAACTCCTCGGAGGTTTGCTTGATGTGCTGGGCCAGAGCGTAACCGTGCAACGGCTTGCGCTTGAGGGTCTGGAGAATCATCATCTCCAGAGCACCGGGAAACAGGTCGCGTTGGTCCTGCATTTTCATAAGCTGAATTTTAACAAGGTATTGAGTAAATAGCCATAGAGCAAACAGGGGTCAAGAGGAAAGAGGATAGATGGCTGGGCAAGCGCAAATCGAAGCATTGCAACAACCGCCAGGAAGGGCAATCAATGTGACCTAAGCGCGGGTTTTTCGATTAGGATATGTCGAGCCGTTTACAAGGGGGAGCCACTTCCATGAGATCAATCTTTTATTTGCTCGTATGTTGCGCGCTGGTTTTGGGGACTGCGAGTCTGCGCGCGCAAGACCAGGACGCTGAAGGTTGCAAGGATTCAGCCATCATTACCCGTATGCCGGGAAGCACCATCCATTCCTGCGAGAACAAGGAGTTCGATCAGGCCAAGATGCCGCTGGGGACTGACAAAGACGGCAATGCGAAGGAAAAGACAGTTGAAGGCGAATTCCACTCTTGGGATTACGGCACGCGCGAAGGCGTGAGCGAGATCCAAGTGTTCCGCAATTTCGAAACTGCCTTGAAGAAGGCCGGCTTCACCATCGACTATGAGGAGTCGCCGGGAGTCATTACAGCACACAAAGGGTCGGTCTGGTATCAACTCGACAATAAAGGGACGTATTACTACCAGACAATCGTGACCGAAAAGGCGATGGAACAGGAAGTCACGGCTGACAGCCTGGCCGACGAAATCAACAAGAGCGGGCACGTAGCGGTTTACGGAATCCATTTCGATACCGGCAAGGCCACCATCCAGCCTGGCTCAGAAAGCATTCTCAGCCAGATTGTGAAATTGCTACAGGACAATGCCGATTTGAAGCTGCGCGTCGAGGGGCATACTGACAGCCAGGGGAATGCGACGGCGAACCAGACACTCTCAGATAAGCGCGCACAGGCCGTTGTGGCTTGGCTTACGGGCAAGGGAATCGCTGCATCGCGATTGGCAGCCAAAGGCTTCGGAGCTACCAAGCCGGTTGCGGACAATAGTACGGACGACGGTCGAGCAAAGAACCGAAGAGTTGAATTGGTGAAGATGTAAAAGAGACGCAGCCTGCGCTGCGTCTCCATCGTTGGGTTTTCAAATTACTATCCTGCCGATCAGGGCTTGTTCTGCCTGCGTTCTTCCCTATGGCTGGGCAGCGCCTGCTCCGCCTGCTTGGCTGAGATCAGCGGACCTGGCACGCGAATACCTTTATAAAGCACCGCAGCGATTACGCCGCCGCACATCGGGGCCACAATAAACAGCCAAAGCTGTTGTATCGCCCAGCCGCCTACCAGCACTGCGGGGCCAATGCTGCGCGCTGGGTTAAACGATCCGTTTGTGATGGGGATGCCAGCCAGAATAATAACGGTCAGGATCAGGCCAATGGGGATTGCGGCAAAGCCTGCGGGCGCGCGATCATCAGTCGCGCCGAGCACTGTAAATACGAGCAGCATGGTTAAAAACATTTCTGCCACAAATGCCGCGGCCATGGAGTAGTTAGCAGGAGAATGATCGCCAAAGCCATTGGCCGCGCCAGCCAGTGACGCAATGGAGCCTCCGGGAGCGCCGCTGGCAATGAAGAGCACTATGGCTGAAGCGATGATTGCGCCGATGCACTGCGCCACCCAGTAGCCCGCAGCTTCTTTTATTCCCATGCGGCGGCTCACCAACATTCCCAAAGTGACTGCGGGATTAATGTGGCAGCCCGAAATTGGGCCTACGGCAAATGCCATGGCCAGCAGGGAGAGTCCAAATGCCATGGCAACTCCCACATTACCAACTTTTCCGCCGGCGATCACGGCTGTGGTCAACCCGGCGAATACCAGAACAAATGTGCCAAACAACTCCGCAGCATATTTCATGCGACTTTCACCTCAGGGGGATTGCTGTCACGGCCACATCCGCAGCTCCGTGGCAAGGCATGACAGTTTTTACAGCAGATCGGTCCACAAAGTATCTGTTTGAAATGTCAGCCGGAATTCTACATGGCATAAGTCTTTTTGGCACGTATCTGTGCTGGTGCCCATTTTTGTCCATATTGGGAAGTGACGCGCAGAAAGTACCCAAGAGTTTAATGACGGATAGAAAAAGGCCATGGCACTGTTGGCATCTGTCATGGAATGCAGCGCCCTCTATATAGTTTTTCAGTAAGGCGAAAGCGTTATTTTGTCCATAAATCATTTTGAATCAATAATTTGGCAAAGCCTGCGGTTTCATTCGGCACCCGTTTCAATCTGCAAACCAGGGAGTGCGGCGCAGTGATCAAGGTCAATCGAAAAATATTCACGATTCTCTACCGGCTCACGCTGCCGGGAAGTCTGCTGTTGTTCTTTTCCGCGCTGCTAATTCGGGTGGGTGTACTGGCCGATCCGCAAACGCCGCTGGTTAAGTTTTTTCCCGTAGCGGTTTTCGGTATTGGATTGGTGGTGAGCGCATTCTTTAGGCGCAGCCGCCTGTTTTTTGCCTTGCTGGTGCTGGCTCTGGCACAAAGCGCGTTTGCATGGGTGATGCCACGCCTGTCAGCGGAGTCCGCCAGAATTGTCGCCAACGCAATTGCTATTCTGTTGCCGCTAAACCTGCTGGTGCTGGCATTTTTGCGTGAGCGCGGAATCATTTCCCCTGCAGGTCGCCGTCGTCTGGCGATGGTGGCATTGCAAGTAATGAGTGTTGCGATCCTGTGTATGCCTGCCGTGGCCTACGTTGCCGCGCAGCTCAACCGCGCATTTATCCCATTACTATTTTCACAATGGAGCCGGATGTCTCAGCCGGCGCTGCTGTCTTTTATGCTGGCCATTGCCGTGATGACGGTGCTGCTGTTGCGCCGTTACAAAGCCGTGGAGAGCAGCTTGTTGTGGAGCATGGTTGCGGCGTTTATCGCGCTGCGTGCCGCTAGCACAAGCCATCTGGATGGCGTTTACTTCGCCTCCGGCGGTCTGGCGCTGATTGTGGCATTGATTGAAACGTCTTACGCCATGGCGTATCTCGACGAGCTTACGCAGCTTCCCAGCCGCCGCTCATTGAATGATGCCCTGCTCAAATTGGGCGATACATACTCCATCGCCATGCTGGACGTTGATCACTTCAAGAAATTTAACGATAGTTACGGGCATGAGTCGGGCGATCAGGCGCTGAGGCTGGTGGCGTCGAGACTGTCACATATCACCGGCGGTGGAAAGGCGTATCGCTACGGCGGAGAAGAATTCGCCATTGTGTTTCCGAACAAGACTTCAGAAGAAGTGTTTGTCTATCTTGACCGGATGCGGCGGGTGATTGAGCAATCGGTATTCACGGTGCGTGGGGCCGACCGTCGCAGAAAAGGGAAGAGCGGGATAGGTCGCGGGGCCAAGAAGCAGACGAATGTCACAATAAGCATCGGTCTGGCCGCGACCAATGGCGACAAGCTTGCGCCGGCGGAAGTGCTCCGCATGGCCGACCAGGCGCTCTACAAGGCAAAAGCCAAAGGTCGCAACTGTACCATTACCGCCAAACTGAGCAAGTCATCGGGATCGGTCCAGCAGTTACGGACCGCGATGAGCATCTGATCAGTTGAGATGTTCATCAATCAAGCAAAGACGGGGCGCGAAGCGAGAGTTCGTGACGAAATGGACCGCATTGCAATGATATTTTCCGTCGGAGGTGGTGCGCTCGCGATCGCATTCTCGGGCGTCTCGCTTGCCGGAGCGCCTCCAAGAGCGAATGCTGCGGCCGTCGAAGATTCATCCCCCGGCCAATAAGATCCGTGCACATAAGGTTTACCGTCATGTGACATTGGAGTTGAGACGTGCCACGTGTTGGACGGACCGCCCGTGCGTCCAACCGCCGTTGGGAAGAACCCCTCTCCAGCCGCGGTTTCTCCTATAGGGAAAGCCCATTGAAGAACCGGGTCGCCCTTCGAGCAGAAGACTGGATTCTTAAGCGTAAGGACGGCAGCAGCTCGCAATGCACCGCCCTCTTCAACGGCCTTCACTTTGACGGCGGCGGCCATCAGGATGACGGCACCTATAGAAATTGCTGGTGGCAGGCCGCCAGTCCAATGCGCAAGCAGCTCCATAATGACGCGGCATCCCAGCGAATGGCCTACGAGGTTAATCACCATTGGACTAGCACGCTGAAGCCCTGCAAGGAAGGACGCCAGTTCTTTAGCCGAGTCAATCGCGGGTTTTATCTGATTGGGATAGCTGAGTGTAGATATGATCTTGTTTGGCTCATCGCCGGGCCAATGGAATTCCACGATCTGACCAGTTTGAGTGGCAAACTTTTTCTTTAGATTATCCAGAAATTGGCTATAGGAGTTGAAAGCGTCGGTTCGGCTGTTGTTATAACCATGTATGAGGATCAGCACTTCTCCTCTGCCATCCAGGTGCCCAACCTCTTCCCGGATGGGAACGACCGGGCCGCCAGAATTCGTGCCGGGCATGCGGACGCTTAACTGGACCGGATCATTCATTGCCCACGAGCCTTCTGCAAAATTGCCAACAGGTCTTTGGCAACAGGTGCGAGGAAACCTGCGAGGACTGCGCTACCGATGACACTCACGAAGTTAGGTGAAACAATTGCCGGTTTGTATGTCATTGCCACCAAAGCAAGAGACCCGCTAACCACAATTGATACGATCTGTAGTATCCACTTCCAGCGGAAGCCCGCCGTAATTTGTAAGGCATCTATGGCCCGCTGGCATTGGTGCGTTACTCGGTTTCGTGCATCGAGAAATTCCTGGGTGGGAGGAACCGGCGGCCCAGCCAGAACCAAATCGATATCCTTGCTATCCGCCTTTGAAGCTGTGACGGCCAGCAGATCGAGGTGTTTGCTGGGGAATTCAAGTACCATCTGAATTGCGGCCGTATATTGCCCGCAAAGCTGTTCTATCTGCAGATCATAAAAAGCGCCCTTGTCGCCATCGACTGCCAAGGTGAGCAGATCAGTTTCTGCACGCGTCGCAGAAATGTCCTTCTTGAACCGTTCCCGGGCCTCTGCAGCGCCTGCTTCCACCCACCGATCCAGGTAGAATTCCTGGAACCACTGGCGAACGGGGAGAAGGTCTTTGATAGTCTGAAGAATCGCCATGCTGACGCCGCCAATAATGCTCAGTTCACCAACGTAAGCGGCCCAATGATTCGCTAAATCCTGAAAGAATTGGTTTGTTCCGAGATCCATTTGTTACCGCCTTTGAGCAATAGGATAGGGAATCCATTGAGCGTTGATTTCGCGACCGATGCCGCGGAGATTCTTCTGCTCTGATTATGTAATAACGAAAGGCGGGATCTATTTCCTTCGGCAAAAAGACCAACAATACGAAAAATCAGTGGGATGAGAGATGCAGAAAAAGCTATTCCAACCCCGCCTCACGCATCCGCTGGGTGTGGTTTGCATAAGAGATCTGCTGGATGCGGTCCCGGTCAAGGCCGAGAGGGTTGGGCGTAAACACAAAATCCGTCCGGCGAGGAATGTTCGCAGCCTGTATCATGAACAATTCACGGACCGGCCCAACGTGCTCCGGATACTTAATCAACTGTTCCCGCAGAATTCGCAAGGCGAAGTAGTGGGCGTGAATACGGCAACCATCCTGCCGGCACAAGGGCTGTGCTTTGCGATTTCTATTAATACAGCACAGTTTATTGCCAGCAAATTGATCCGGTTTGGCTGGGTTCGCGCAGCTACATTGGCGTACAGGCGCAGACAGCCGCATTGAACAGGATCATTGCGCGACACTATGAGCTTGAGACTATTACTGGCGCATTGGTGCTTTCGGCCGAGCCAGGAAGTCCGGCGCAGAAAGCGGGATTGCAGGAAGGGGATGTGATTACGTCTCTTGCGGGCGAGCCGGTGGAGGGCGTGGATGTGCTGCATCGGCTGCTGAGCGAAGACAGAATTGGAGTGGCGACACGTTTGATTGTGCTGCGCGGCTCGCGCAGATTGGAAGTTACGGTAGTTCCGGAAACGCGGTTGAGTTGATTGTAGTGCCGAGCAATTTTGTCTGACGGTTCCTCAGCCGGAGACAACTCTTTGTAGGAAGCTAAAGACCGAAAAGCTCACGCAGGCGCTTGGTCTGGGCACGGCTCACGGGGATCTCAGTTTGCTTGCGATCGTCCATACGGAGTTGGTATGAGCTCTTGAACCAGGGCACAACTTCTTTGATCCGGTTAATGTTCACCACAAAAGAACGGTGCGCACGCCAGAAGGTTTCGGGATCCAGCCCTTCAAGTAATTCTTCAAGTGTGCGGCAGTTGGATTGCCCTTCTAGATTGGTGGCAACGACACTGATGATGCCGTCTTCAATCGAAGCGAAGCAGAGATCTTTCTGGTCGACAAGCAGGAGGCGTCCGGCGCTGCGGAGAAGCACTTTGGAATTTTGCGGGCGTTGCGATTCCAGGAGTTTTACCAGGGTGTCCAGGCGTTGCTGGTCGGTGGGAACGCCGTGAATCTTTTTACGGGCCTTCTCTACTGCAGCGCTGACCCGCTTCTTATCAAATGGTTTAAGTATGTAATCAGCGGCATTGACTTCAAAAGCTTTCACGGCGTACTGATCGAATGCGGTGGCAAAAACAATTTGTGGAAGCCCCACCTTTTTATCAATTAGCTTCTTTAAAGCTCCGAATCCATCGAGCCCAGGCATCTGCACATCAAGGAAGAGCAAATCGGGAGAAAACTCCTTGACCAGGTTGACCGCTTCAATCCCGTTGTGGCCTTGCGCCACCACCGTCACGTCATCGATGGACTTGAGCAGATAGCTCAATTCTTCACGCGCGAGCTGTTCGTCATCCACAATTACAACAGAAAGAGCCACGATTGTTCCCCCAACCCAAGTATAAAAGCCGCGGCAGGCGGGCTCAACAGCATTTGCAATGCGACAGGTAGCTGCACAACCTGAGTTAGCTATTTCTCTCCACAACAAAGTCCGGAATCGACAGCAGCGCCCGCTTAATGTCCGATAGGGGAAAGCTGCAAATCGCTTTCCGCGCCAGCTCAGCATGTTTGGCAGCAGCGTCATACGCATACAGGATGGACTGATACCGGTTCAGCATCTCCAGTATCTGTTCATGCTTCACGCTGACAAACGCGCGCTCTTCCAGCACTGTCTCCACCAGTTTTCTTTCTTGCGGCGTGCAATGCTGTAGCGCATGGATCACCGCCATCGTAACCTTGCCTTCGCGCAGATCGCTCGCCACCGGCTTGCCTAGCACTTCTTCTGACGCGGTCAAATCCAGCACATCATCCACGATCTGAAACGCCAAGCCAAGATTGCGTCCATATTCGCCCAGGCCGCTCTCCTGCTCTTCCGTTGCTTTGCCAATCAGCGCACCCAGCCGCGTCGACACGGAAAACAAGCAAGCCGTCTTGCGGAAGATCAAGTCAAAATGTTCTTCGAGTGAAATGATCTTGCCCAGCTTTTCCATTTGCAGCAGCTCGCCTTCCACCATCTGCTGCGTCAGGTCGATGAGCACATCCAGCACGCGAAAATTGCGTTCCTGCACGGCAATCTTAAAAGCCTGCATATAGAGCCAGTCGCCGGCCAGGACGCACTTTGAATTTCCCCACTTCGTGTTCGCTGCCGGACGCCCGCGCCGCGTCTTGGCTTCATCGATAATGTCGTCATGCACCAGCGTGGCCGTGTGCAGCATCTCCACTACGGCTCCAAGCTTGATGGCGTTTGTCTCTTCGTGGGGAAAGAGCTTCGCCGCCAGCAACAGCAGTACCGGACGGATCCGTTTGCCTCCGCCGGCGCGCAGGTGCTCGCCGATATCGGTGATCGCGCGCACGCTGGAAACCGTATCGCGCCCAAACTCGCGCTCAATCGCCGCAAGATCGTCACGCAACAGCTCGAAAACTTCTTTGGCAGTGGTTGTCGCCGGAAAAGTCAAAGTGTCCTTTTTATCGTCGTGCTTCAATCCTGAATCGTTATACCGCTCTGCAACTTTGCCGCGCCTTCTTCGCTCCCGCTAACAGCCTTTCTCCAAGCGTTAACATCGGTCGATCCGCAATAGACAGAAGTTTTTCCTCTGTGTTCCTTCGTGTCCTGTGTGGTTAAGCTCTCAGTTCCTGTAATTCGTAAACTGCATATCGATGCCAAAGTCGTGTCCGCGCAACAGCGCAATCACTTCCTGCAGCGCATCGCGATCTTTGCCGCTCACGCGCACGGTGTCTCCCTGGATTGAAGCCTGGACTTTCTTCTTTGAATCCTTTACCACCTTCACAATCTCGCGCGCCTTCTCAATGGGGATTCCCTGCTGCATGGTAATCTTCTGCCGAACGCTTGACCCCGCCGCCGGCTCCACCACGCCATAATCCAGCGCCTTGATCGGCACGCCGCGCTTCACCAGCTTGCTTTGCAAAATGTCGGTCACCGCTTTCAGCTTGTACTCATCGGCAGAAGAAAGCACCATCGCCTCTTTGCCCTCAAGCTGAATGTCGGACTTCGAATCCTTCAGGTCAAACCGCGTGTGGATCTCCTTGAGCGCGTTCTGAATCGCGTTGGAGACCTCCTGCAAATCCACTTTGCTAACGATGTCGAATGAGTTTTCCGCTGCCATGTCTCTAATAGCTTACTAAGAGTTGCGATTCCATGCACCTTTTTCGCGGCTACAACTCTTCCACCCAGCCAAACCTGAGTACACCCTTTTCCACGGTAGGGTTTTTCCGATCTGCGCTTGTCTGCGTAAATCTGCGGCGACCGGGTTTTGCTTTCCGCTCACCGATCACGCGCGATCACCGAATCACCTGATCTGATCAATCAGCGGTAAGTCTCCTCCCGCCCTTCTCCGTGTCTCCGTGCCTCCGTGGTAGGGTTTTTCCGATCTGCGCTCGTCTGCGTAAATCTGCGGCGACCGGGTTTTGCTTTTCCGCTCACCCGATCACGCGCGATCACCGAATCACCTGATCTGACAATCAGCGTCATCAGTGGAAATCAGTGGTAACTCTTGCCTTTTCTGATCCGCGCTCATCCGCGTCGATCCGCGGTAAAGTTTTGCTTCTCCGTGCCTCCGTGGTAGATGTTGGTTTTCATCATCTCCCTGAATGCCGTAAGTTGCGCGTTCACCACGTCTCTCAACGACACCACTTCCAGAGGACACTCCGGCCAGTTATGCACCCAGCACACAATCACGTCGCAATCTTTCGCCTGGTGATAGTGCTTCACAAAATTGCGGCTTTCATATTCAAATTCAATTCTCACTCTCTGCCATTTCCCTGGCTGTACTTCCCACATCGCTTCGCAATCAGGAAACTCGGTTTGAATACTTGTTACCACAAATCCCAGCTTTTCCGCGAGCATGCCAAACAGGTAAACCACGCCGGCTTCGTTCATAGGTCCGTGCGCCAGCGCCGTCGGCACCAGTGACGGCCCGTACACCGGACGATCGGCAAAAAGCGGACGTTGCGATGTTATGACGATAGGCTTCCTCAACGTCCTGCCGGGGCCAATCCCGCCCGTGTAGTACATCCGGATGACCTCCAGCACATCCTCGTAGTCATTTGTCAGACCTTCCTGTTCCGCAAAAAATTTTAGGCCCTTCGGAACGTTCTTCCAGCTTCCAAACCGCCCCAGCAGCGGCCTTGGGCTGTGCTTGCTCCGTAGTGAATACTCCGCCATCGTCGGTATTTCTTTTAGCTTCCGCACCATCTCCGCCCATTCTGTAAACAGGTGCATCGGGTCCACTTGATATCCTGGGCCCTGCCGTTCCAGGCCGCATTCCAACAGCGCCTGTGCGTAGGTGCCAAAGAGCTTTCTCAGCACGCTTATGCTGATCTTTGCTTTCGCGCCCAGTTCCGGGATGCTTGGACAATGTCCCAGCTTCTTGGCACATTCCTGTATCTGCGTAATCACTTCTTCTTTTAACATTTGTCGCTCCATTAAAGCTTTGTGGCACAGAGCCTGCCCTGAGCTTGTCGAATGGGCACTCCTGCCTGTGATGGATTGAGACACTCCTGCCTGGGTCTTACTGATAGCTTTGAATTTTGGGAAAATAGATTTCGGGTAGCATTCCCGATGTCGGCGATTTCGCGCGATTCCGGCGATTACCCGATCTCTTTGTCTCTACACAATCTGTGACCCTAACGATGGGCCGGCTATGATCGCGTGGGTGCTGGCCTTTTGGGTCTCCCGCCTCCAGCTTGGGATTCCCTGATCGCTAAACCAGCTTCGCTCCTGCTGCCAGTTTAAGGACGGTTCGCCGCTGCCGCTCCCGGCGAGGACCTATGCGCATATTAAGCGAAAGAAAAACTAGAATCAATAGGTGGGGAAAAAATAAAAAGTTATCAGACTTGTAAAGCGAGTGATTATTAATTCATAGGGATCGGGCCAAGCGGCCCCCCAGCCAAAAGACCGCTTGAGCCCGTTGAGTCTGCTAAAAGAACTATGGCGCGTGGACTGTAATAGTCTTTTTAACAATTGCGTCATAGAGATCCACACCCACTACGGTCAGTTGATGGGTCCCGTGAGTCAGCGAAACAGTTGCCCGTAACTGGTCACTGAAGTGTTGCGTGCGCTTCGTTCCGTCGACCCACACCTCCAGCCGTTTCACGCCTGCGGGCGAATTTCCGCTGGCGCTTACGGTGAATTGTGAAGCCACGGTCGCGTTGCTGGCCGGCGTGCAGATGTTCACTGCCAGGTTCGCGGAACCAGGTGGACGGCAGTTGGTAGGCGCACTGGTATTGAGATAGATGAACGCGGCTGGCTGAGCCTGGCTCCTTGAAGTAATCAGAATGTCGCGGCGGGAGTCGAGGTTCAAGTCGCGAAGCACCAGCCCGCCAGGACTGCTTTGGATTTGAGGGTTGTCAGTGACTGCTACAGGAGCACGAAAGAAGCCGTCACCGATTCCCAGAGCGTACTGGATCCCTGAGTTTTGGGACGTGCCAGAAGCTGAGATGATGTCGTCAATCAAGTTACCACTCACATCGCCAACCTCTGTGGGTCCGCCAAAGTTGAGCAGGCCCGAACCTGAAATCCGGCTGCGCAGAGTAAAGGACCCGGTTCCGCTATTGAGATAAACAACCTCAGAATTAGGGCGGTTCGTGCTGGTGGAATTATCAAACACGCGGATCACCAGATCAGGACCGGCATCGCCATTGAAATGTCCCGCAGCCAGTGCCTCTATTGAACTGGTATTGTTTGGAGTTATCGTTGTGTGCTGCTGGAGCTTTCCGGTTGAAGTGTCAGTAAAGACGAATACCTGATTGGAATTGGCCACAGCAACGTCTGGCCGCCCGTCAAGATTGAAATCGTCGATCGCGATGAGTCCTAATGAAAATACCTCGCCGAAGGTTGGCGTTCCGGACGCAAGGGTTACGATCTGCGCCAGACTGAAAACGCCTGTCCCATCACTGCGGTAGATCCTCAAACCACAATCTGTGTCGGGGTCGCATTGCACAACAGCCAGCTGGGGAATGCCGGAATGGTTGAAATCAGCAGCCCCAATGGCAACCGCGTTGTTGCCGGCGCCGATGTCGACTGGCGTTCCTGCACGGAAAGTCCCGTTACCATTCCCGAGCAGAATAGTCACCGTGCCCTCGCCAGAACCGCTGTTGGCAATTGCCAGATCAAGGATTCCGTCATGATTGAAATCGGCGCTTACCAACTGGTGCGGTTCGGACCCGGCGGGGTAGTCGGCGCCAAAGGCAAAATGGCCCCCACCTTGGTTGAGGATGATGGTCACACGATTCGCCTGGTTATCCGTTACTGCGAGATCGGGATTACCGTCGCGGTTGAAGTCTCCACTGACGACTCCTGTGGGCCTGGGGCCAGTCAGCCATCTTTGCTGGCTGAAGTTTATGGTTTGGGCGGTGGCAGTGAGAGCAGATGTGGCGAGCAGCGAGGCCGCTACAAGTACAGCGAGAGTCCTACTTTGCATATGTCTGTCATCTTTTCCGGGGAACAGACAAATCAGGGTTGCTGCTGAATTCGGATGCGGGCTTTCCTTGTTGGGGATGCAAACAAAATAGTTTCTCTCTGACGATATGCTGGCTGCCCCATCCTTTGCGCTTTTGCAAAGGGGGCCTGCTCTCAAGGGCTACAATCCTGCGCGAAACGATTCAGCCAAAACTGGGTTCGCCCTTTTCCGTGGTAGGTTTTTGATCTGCGCTCGTCTGCGTAAATCTGCGGCGACCGGTTTTGCTTTTCCGCTCACCCGATCACGCGCGATCACCGGATCACCCGATCTTCCCAATCAGTGTCATCAGTGAAAATCAGTGGTATTAGATTTAAAATGAAACCCACTTTTCACAATATTCTCAAACTCTGGTCCACGTGCCCAACATGAAGCCCTTATTCTTCCGTTCTAGGTTCTTTGTTCTTGCATTCACGCTTGCCGCCTTGCTGTCAGGTTGCCGCAAATATAAGACGTGCCCGGCGCACTATCTGGCTGAGCCGCCCGCGCCTCCTCTCCACCTAACCGGTGTTCTGTTCGCCACGGACCGCGAGCCAAAGTCCCTGGAACACCTCACTTTTTCTGCGGAACGCAATCTTGCTCCGCAGCGCCTCACCTACGGCGTGAAATGCGAGGATCCGGAAGGCATTGCATCCTGTACTGACGGCTCTTTGGCCTTCCCCAACGGCAATGAGTTTTTCCGTCGCGTCACCGGCTCAGGGAAAGACGTTGTGCTGTTTATCCATGGATACCGTTATTCCTTCGATGAGTCTTTGCAGATCGCTGCGCGCTTGGTGCAGCGCAGCCGAGTGGACGCGCTTCCCGTGGCCTATAGCTGGCCGTCACAAAACCGGCTTTTTGCCTATGGAAAAGATTACGACGTTAATGAATGGACCTTTGAACACCTTACCGGCTTCCTGAAGGACCTGGTGAACGCGCTTCCTCCCAACCACGTGCTTCACATTGTGGCGCATAGCATGGGAAACCGGGCAGCGCTGCAATGTTTGGCACGGCTCAACTTGCCGGCGGAGCGACTGGGACAACTGGTGATGATCGCTCCGGACGTGGATGCGCAGACTTTTCGCGAACTGTTTCTGCGGTCGGGCCCATTTAAAAACCGCACCATGTACATCTCGAACCACGATCTTGCTCTCGGATTTTCCCGGATCATGCACTCGCGGACGCCGCGCGCCGGTGATGCTAAACGCGAGTACGTTGTAGCTGACGGCCTGGATACCGTGGATGCCTCACCACTGAGTGCCGGCTTAATCGGCCATTCATACTATGAGAGCTCCCAGCTCATGTTTGATGATGTTGGCGAAGTCCTGAAAGGCAAGACCGCGGCGGCAAGAAATCTTGACCGCTGCAATTTGCAGGAGTTGAAAAAGAAAAAGGACAAGACGGCAAAGAACACCGTCGAAATTATTTATCGCCTTCCCTACGACCAGCCGAACAAACATGAGATCAAAAATGGTTCCTAGCCCGTTAAATCAAAAAGACCGTTTTCAGTTTTAATGTAAACCATCACAGGGTGGAACAGGCCTTCAGGCCTGCGGTATACCGCTACAAATCTCCGGCTTCAGCCGCTGAGGTTTTTTCTAGAGGTTACGGTAACTCTGAAACTCGTTAGCAGCTAAACATTAAAGCGCGGAAAAGTTTTTCGCTCCCCGCGCTTTTCTTGGCGGCTCCTTATACGGCGTTCACCGCTAGCGGCACGGTGAGGACGCCTCCTTGAGCCTTATTGGCCGGTTCCAGGGTGTCTCTTGTAACGCTTCGAGAAAAAATCAATAAATTCTCTGTTCGTCAGAGAGCGGATGTCCCCGATATCACAAGCGCGAATAAAGCTCCCGCCCTCCCAACTCTACTTCGCAAACAGCTGGCGCGAGACTGGTACTTTTGGCAGTTTTACTCACCATTCAAAGTAGCTATTGATCCTAAAGGAGGATTACCATGCCTCAAACTTTCCAGAAAAAAACTCCACTTGCTCTAACGATGATTGGTCTTTGTCTAATCTTTACTAGCATCGCGTCTGCGGATGATAGCGCGAAAGAACAGGAACGGGTAAAAGAGTCAGGCACTGTAATGCAGGAACTGGCGATTGCAAGCAGCGGCATTCCCGTCGGTCTGCTCAACAAAGCCGAATGCGTGATCGTTCTCCCATCGGTGAAAAAAGCTGGATTTATCGTTGGCGCGTCTTATGGACGCGGAGTGATGACGTGCCGTGGCGGCGCTAATTTCGCGGGGCCCTGGAGTGCGCCTTCAATGATGCAATCCACTGGCGGCAGCTTCGGCCTGCAGGCTGGCGGACAAGCTACGGACTTTGTTGTTCTGGTAATGAACGACAAAGGCGCTCGCGCCCTGATGAAGGGGAAAGCTAAGCTCGGCGCCGATGCCAGCATCGCCGCGGGTCCAGTCGGACGAGATGCTGAAGCCGCAACCAATGGCACGCTGACAGCAGAAATGCTCTCCTATTCCCGGGCGCAGGGTGTGTTTGCTGGTGTTTCTCTCGCGGGAGCGTCCCTGGGCCCGGATGAGAGCGCGAATGAAAAACTATATGGCAAGAAAGTGGATGCCTCGGAAATCATTGCTGGCAGTGCGGGGCCGCCACCGGCATCGGCCAAACAATTGCTTGATATCCTCACAGCGAAATCGCCCAAAAAGGTCTCGTCGGAGAAATGACACTGCTTTGGTGGATGAGGTATCAGATGTTTCTGCTTCCTCACTCCACCTGATCTTCACTGGCCAAGTGGTTGGCGGTTGAGGGCGACTACACTCCGCCTCAGGTGCCGCCTTGAATGACGAGTGCCTCGCACTGCGCGATCAGTGCATTCTTATCAATTGCTTGCAGAGCTTGAACTTGGATCGGCTGGCATCAATCGCGCATGGACCCGGGTTTTCTCCTCCGCCTTCAAGGTATCCAATTCACGCAGAACGTTTTTCCATTCCCGCGGGCTCTTCTTGGTCACAAACGGCTTTCCCAGGTCCGCGTAGAACGCGAGTATGTTTCGGCGCAAATCGTCTGAAACCCGCTTACCGTCCAGTTTCTCAAGCAACATTGCATACGATTTGTCGGCGGGCCGATAAACGCCGGCTTCGGTCATTCCCCCAGTATCCAGGTTATCGTTTTCCAGTCGCAGTCTGCCTTCCCCCTGAGAAGCCAGGAGCTCCCGATAATGGGCAAGGGTTTCATTGAAACTGTGCATATACATCTGCTCTACAACTGGCGTAGGCGGATGAAAAGCCAGGGCGCTGAACGGCCCCACCTTCGGCACCAGTCGCAGGAAGAACGCCTTCAGCCGCGCGAAGAAACCCGGCTTCTCATAGATGTGCCCCCAGTCCTTTCGGTACCCGGATTGCGAAATGTTGTAGACAAACTTCTTTCGGGTCTCGCTGGGATCGCTGTTTTTGATCTGGTCTTTTTTGAGATGCCACGCCACCTTGGTCGTCCGTGGAATCACTTTCGAAACAGCGTAGCGATACGTGCCAATGGACAGATCGACGCTTTTAAAGACGGATGATAATTCGATCGAGTAAGTTTTTAAGAATGCTCTTTCCAGGAGCGACTTGGAAACCTCAAAGCCGATGAACTCATGGTAGGCGCTCGGTGCGTAGTGGCCCTCGGCCACCTGGTCCACATCAAAGGCAAACTCCACCCGTGCGTGCACGGCTGGATTATCCTCGTAGGTTATTACCGGGCCGTATTTCTTTGCCAGCTTGGGATACATGAGCGCAACCGCGCGGTTGGTCGCAAGCGGGTGACCAGAGCGATCAGCGGCGTAATGCGCCAGAGCACCCAGGGCAAAAGCATATTCATTCAAATCTTTGGACTCTGTGAGCAGCGCCACGACGAAATCCCCGCTTCGGACATAGTGTGTCAGATCGCTGAAGAATTTGCTGCCAAAAGGGTAATAGCCCATGTCCTGGATAATCGCGCCGCCATAAACATACGCGTGGGCTTGCAGGAGTTCTTTCGGGGTCGCATCGGGGAAGCGCTTCAGGAGTTGCGGCGCGATGTTGTCCTTCCAGGCTGCATCGATGATCGCTTCATGAGTCAGGACAGAGTACCCGCCACACGTGGGAGCAAGGCAAATTGCCAGGAATAGGCCCACAATGATGCGGGACCTGCTTCTGCCCTTCCCAGCAGGAGCGGTCCGGTACAACTGCTTCCACCGCCCCGGAGTATGTGACACAGTTTTCATTGAACCGGTTTAGCCCCGACACATTACCGGGTCGACTGCACTGCTCAATTGGCAAAGGTCGAGCGCGTTCCTTAAGATTTGCTGCGGGTTGTTGACATTTTGCTCGTGTCCTGTAGACGGTACTGCCTGCCTTAGCGGCGCTGAAGCTGGCACTTTTAACAGCTGAGAGGGCTGCATCTGCGCCTGCTAGTTCTTCCAGCTTCGGTTAGTGGTCCTTGGGCCTAAGATTCCAGCAATGAAATGCCGGAAGATGACCGCCGCTGTCTGCCGTTATGCGTGTATCTTGCTGGTTATTGCAGTCAGCCTCGCAGCTCAGGCGCAGAGCCAATCGCAGACGAATACCAACTCTACGCAATCGGACTCCAGGCTCGCTGGCAGCGTGTTTAATCTTCTCAACATGGCGGGCACGGAGAGCTCAAAGCAATTTCAGCCCATGAGCCAAGCCGAACGCAATCATCTTTATTTCAGCACCATGATCAACCCGCTTAGCTTCGCCCGATGCGCGTTCTCCGCAGGAATTGACCAATGGGGCGACAAGCCTTCCGAATGGGAGCAGGGCGCGTCCGGCTATGGCAAGCGATTCGCCAATATTCTGGGGCAGTACACAATCCAACGCACGGTGAGTTACGGGCTAAGCAGCGCATTGCATGAGGACAATCGTTATTTCAATTCCGGCAAGCAAGGTTTCTGGTCGCGCACAGGTTACGCCCTGAGCAGCGGCATCCTGGCGCGCCATGACGATGGAACACGCCAATTTTCCATCTCCCAGGTTGGCGGCGTGGCAGCAGGAGCATTCCTGGCGCGGACCTGGCTTCCACCAAGTCAGCATTCCGCCGGCGACGCTGCCGTCAGCTTCGGTATCACAATGGGCAGCAATATCGGCGTGGGCGTCATGAAGGAATTCCTCCCCGATCTTCTCCGGCCCTTTAGGAAGAAGCGCAACTAGCCTGGCAAGACGCTTTGGAAGGAAGTCTTATTGCACGGTTCACAGGGACAACGTATTGAGTGCGCTGCAGCGCAGAGCGCCTGTAACGATCCCTGGATCTTAGCCTTTGTCGTAAAGCCATCAAGAGAGTTCATCACTCGTAGCCTTTTTCCGTGCGTCCGATCTGTAAAAGTTAACAGTTCGCTGACGTCGTTAATCCGTTTACGTTGTTTGTCGCCGACCTGAAAGAGGTGGAAAATGGCCGGTCCATTGATTCGTCCAATCGAGCATCCATCGGAAGCATTTGAATGCCTGGATTGCTTTCTTGTGGATACGCTCAACGAACACGGCAGATGTATGCGATGCGGTTCGAATGCGGTGATGCCATACATGGTGCTTGAGAAGGCTGGCCGCTGGACCAAAGCGGGAAATGCGCCATATTGGGTTTCCTATAAGCAGCCATGCATGAAAGAAGAAGACAGCAATCCTCGTATTTCCGCACAGCCCCGGCATTGTCGAACCATCGCAAGAAGCAACACGCTAATATCTGCGTCCGCACCGGTAATGAGAAAAAGATACGCCTGATTCGTGTGTAAACAATCGTGTTCTTGAGAGAGGCTTTGGTCTCTGATCCTCCGGCTTTCTTCCTCCAGCGTGAAAGGGTCTATCCCTCCTCGCCGTGTTGTTCGTGTTAATCAGTGGTAAGGTTCTTTCACTCTCCCGTTCTGCTGCTCTGATTAGGCTAGAATGGTCGCAATGGATGGGCTTCTCCACCGGCTGGCAGGGCTCGACTTATACCGCGAGAATCCTGCGCTGCGGTATGGCTTGGCGTTGTTTTTTGTGTTGGCAGCGCTGGTAGCAAATTTTCTGCCCATCGCAGGACAGCGACTGCCATTTTTTTTCTTCTTTGCCGCCGTTGCGCTCGCGGCGCGTCTCTGTGGTTTTGGTCCGGCCATCATGGCCACATTGCTTTCCGGCATCTTCGCGAATTTCTTCTTTCTGGCTCCTTACCTTTCGCTGCGGTTTGGGCCCAACAGCCTTGTGCAAGTGGTTCTCTTCTTTCTGGTTTCCTTGTTGATCACCAGCGTTGCCTTGCAGAAATCGGCTGCGGAAATGGCCGCATCCCGGAGCCAGAGCCAGTTAGCGGAAACACTCAGGACCATCACGGAAGGCTTTATTTCTTACAGCCCTGACTGGACCATCAATTACGTAAATCCCACCGGCGCGCGGTTATGCGGTTCTACGGTTGCGGAAATGACTGGCCGCAAGTTATGGGAGCTCTTCCCTGACAGTGTCGGAACCGATCTTGAAGTGAATTTCAAGAAAGCGATGCGCGAGCGTGAGCCCGTACATTTTGAGACGTTTTATCCGCGGCTCAACCGCTGGTACACGATTTCCGGCTATCCCGGATCGCTGGGCCTGACGGTGATTTTTCAGGACATCTCAGAAGCCCGGAAAACCCGTGAAGCCCTGCGCACCACGGAGCGCCGCCTGCAGGTTGCGCAGGTTTCCGCCCGCCTGGGTTCATGGGAGTGGAACGTAAAGACCAACGAATTGTGGTGGGCTGACGGCATGTGGCTGGTGCACGGTCAGCCTATCGGTTCTGTGGAACCCACTTTTGAAAATGGAATGGCTTTCATTCATCCGGACGATCGTGATCGAGTACAGCTCGCGCTGCAACAGGCTCTGACGGGCAAAGGCGAATATGAAACCGAATATCGCACTACGTTCCCCGATGGCAGCGTGCATTGGATTGGTGCTCGCGGCCGCGCCATCTTTGATGAAGAGGGCCGGCCTGAACGCATGATTGGCGTCGCCATGGACATCACGAGCAACAAGCTGGCGGAAGACGCGTTGCGCAAGTCAGAAAAGCTGGCCGCCGCCGGACGCCTGGCTGCTACCATCGCGCACGAAATCAACAATCCGCTGGAAGCCGTGACCAACCTGCTTTACATCCTGCGCTTAAACGATAAATGGGACGACAACGCTCGCAGCTATGTTGCGCAGGCCGAGCACGAGCTGGCACGCATAGCACATGTCGCCCGGCAGACGCTTGGCTTTTATCGCGATACAACTTCTCCTCATCTTATGGACCTGCCTAAGATCGTGAATGAAGTACTTTCTTTGTACTTGCCGCGAATTCAAGCCAAGCATATAAATCTCTCCCGCGAATTTGACGAGACAGTCAAAATCACCGGCCTTGCGGGAGAGATCCGGCAGGTAGTTTCCAACCTGGTGGCCAATGCCATTGATGCTTTGCCGGCGAATGGCGCCTTGCGAATTCGTGTGCAGCACGCCAGGGAGATGGCCAACTCAGATCGTCTCGGCGGAAAAATCGTGATTGCCGATACTGGCAGCGGTATCTCGCCGCAACATCGCAAAAAACTTTTTGAGCCTTTCTACACCACCAAGCAGGACGTCGGCACAGGGCTGGGGCTTTGGGTGTCACGGGAGATCGTGCAGAAACATGGAGGCAATATCAGCTTGCGTAGCAGTATCGTCCCCGGCCACAGTGGAACAGTGTTTTCTATTTTCTTGCCCGAATAAACGCTCGCAATGTTTTCCCTGTCTGACGTTCTGTAATTTGAAGTGGCAATGCCGGAGGATTTGTGCCAAACAAATTGCGTTTCCTGATTCTTGCAATGTCCATTAGCTTTTTGCCGGCAACTTCTCTGTCGGAACCCAAGACCATTGCTGATTCCATCACTACATCTGGCACGACGTTGAGCACGACTTCACCGCGCTGGCCGAAGCCATGCCGGAAGACAAATGGAACTTTAAGCCGACTCAAGGCGAGTTCAAGAATGTCCGTACCTTTGGCGAGCAGGTGAAGCACGTGGCTTGTGGCAATGAAGCATGGGCCAAACAGATGTCTGGCGAAAAGCCACCGGCCCGTTGCGATCTTGGCGGTCCGAATCCAGCGAAAACCAAAACTGAGATCCTGGCCTATCTCAAAGAATCATTTCAGGCCATCGACAAGGTGATTGCCGGTACGAACGACAAGAACCTAATGCACGCTAACCCTGGACCATACTGGGGTCCCAACCGGCTGTCTGGACTGACCGCCACCGTCTGGCACATCTCAGATGATTACGGCCAGTTGGTGGTGTATCTGCGGATGAACGGTATTGTGCCGCCTGCCAGCAAATAAGGGCCGCCGTTATCGCATGTAGGTGGTGAAAGTGAAACCTCATCTCCGCTTCTGGTTACGCTTCACTCCGCTGCATAGCTTCTTCCGCCGCTCTTTTTCCGTCCGACGCAGATTTGGATCCACCTGCGCGGCCGCGTGCCGCAATTCGCGCTGCAGCTTCAGATAACTGCGCCAGCGCGCTGCGTCAATTTCACCGGATGTGAGAGCGCCCTGCACGGCACAATCAGGCTCCGCAGTGTGCGTACAGTCACGAAACGTACACGCCGCCGCAAGCGCTTCGATTTCCGGGAAGGCCTGATCCACGGCAAGTTGCGGACTTCCCTGCCGAAAATCTTGCGCCCACAATTGCAGTTCGCGCATTCCCGGATTGTCTAGAATCAATCCGCCATTCGATAGAAAGAACAACTCCCGATGCGTCGTCGTGTGGCGTCCACGGCTATCTGATTCGCGTGTCGGCTGGGTCGTTTGCGCCGATGTTCCTAACAGTTGATTCACTATCGTCGATTTGCCCGCGCCGGATGATCCAATCAACGCCGCCGTTGTTCCAATGCCAATCATCGGCAGTAACGCCTCTGTTACCTGATCGCTGCCACCGCCTATTGCCGAGATCGCTAACACCGAAACCCCCGCCGCAATGGCTTGTACTTCAGCAACGCGCACCTCCGGATCGGGGCAAAGATCGGCTTTGTTAAGCACGATGATCGGCCTGGCTCCGCTCTGACTGGCTGCCACCAGATATCGTTCCAGCCGACGCAGGTTATAGTCATTGTCCAGCCCGCAAACAATGAACAGCAAATTGATATTTGCGGCAATTACCTGCTCTTCCCCAGCTGCTCCACTTGCTTTGCGGGAGAACTTCGTCTTTCGCCGTAAAACATCTGTGATGATGGCCACATCCGTGGGCGCATATTGGCGAATAGCGACCCAATCACCCACAACGGGCAGACTGCCCGCTTCAGCACGGTAGAGCAATGCACCCGCGACCTCGGCGTCGGCCTCGCCTCTCTCTGTCCAAAGCGAATACTTGTGCTTGTGTTGCGCCAGAACGCGCGCCGGGCTCAGGCATTTTCCGGCGAAGTCAGTAAATTCTTCTTCCCAAACCTCATTCCATCCTGCATATTGCAGCATTCGGTACACTCCAATTCGGTTGAGGAAACCAAGCGCATTCCGCGCCAAAAAAGACGCAGAGACACGTCCGGAACCCTGATTGTGAGGAGTTACTACAGAAAGAACCGAATTAAAGGATGGCAGTCATAGGCGTAAATAGAGTGTATCGCAGTGCAGCGGCAGAAGTTAAGGTTTTTTCCTGAGCCATTCCGTGGCCCTTACCGCGTTTTTGCAGGTACTTGCGCAGCCAGGAAAGTCAGCCAATCTAAGCCTTCCGCTTGTTACCTCGGTACTCTTGTTGCTTTTTCCCGTCCCTGCGATGATCACTGTGCATCAAGAATCTGGCTGGTGGTTTCGGGGGAAAGCACCCGGTCAGATTAGGGCTCTTAAACAGGCCTCGGCTGAAACCGAGGCCTGTAGTTTTTTCCACGATAGTTTTGCACCCGACTTCAAAAAGGCACTCAGGACAGCAGAGTTCCCAGCCTACATATTCCCTTCGTCCGCGGAAGGCCCGTAAATGGAAGGCACAGCAATATCATTCAGACGCAGGTAAACGCCCAGCTGCGCGCGGTGGTGGATGCCATGGTTCAGTAGGAAGCTGCGCACCACTCCCACCCGGGGCAGCGTGAAAATGGTGTTGCCACCGGCTTTCAGCGACCACGGCTTCATAAAATGAGCGTCGGTTGAATCTGCGATGGCCTTGCGTGCGACGGCCGTGGTTTGGTCGAAAGACTCCAACACTTCAGCCCGCGTCTTGAATTCCGGGTTGGGTGGGGCTGTGCTCACATCAAAATTGTCCTGGCCAAATATCGCTTCAGCCCAGTGGTTCATCGTTGCCAGATGCGTTGCCAGCGCGCCCAGCGCCATGGACTTGGGATGCGGCTTAAAGCTGAACTTATCTTCCGGAACGCGCTCCAGCGATTTGCGCGTGTTGGCCATCTCGTGATCGAACTCCGGCAAAATCGCCTGGCTGATGTTTCTGCTCTCTTGCTGGAATGTCTGCGGCTGTGCAGCCATACTACCTCCTTATAACAATCGATCAGATGATTGTACTCATCCCGGGATACAAAAATTCTTATTCTTCCGACTCATTTTTCTGCCTGAATTTAGAGACCCCTTTCCACGGGACAGCAGTGGCAGAAGCAATAGGCACTTCATCCCATATTCCGGAGGCGGCGTTGGTCTGATAATGTTATTGCTTCGGCGGAGGGTCCATATGTCCACAGCCGCTCACACCACGAAATCGCCGCGCCAGCTTTATAACATCGCCAAAACGCTCGGGGCTTGGGACCCGGCAAAGATTGACCTGACTGAAGACAAGGCCCACTGGCAAATGCTCAATCCTGAGCAGCGTGAGCAGCTCATTAAAACCTGCGCCTTGTTCTATGAAGGCGAAGTCAGTGTTTCAGACACGCTGGCCTGGTTCATGCTCGCCATGCCAGATCTCGACCGGCGCATGTTTCTCTCCACCCAGATTTTTGAAGAGGTTAAGCACGCCGAATTTTTTGAACGCTACTTTCAGGAAGTCTGCGGCAAAGTGGATACGTCGGCTTATCTGGTTCCGGAATACAAAGGCGTCCTGCTCGATGAACTCCGCCAGCGCGGTGAAGCCATTGGGCAGGCGCTCACCATTGGCAAAGGCGACCTTCCTTTAGAGCTTAGTCTGTTCGCGTGCCATTACATGGCCGTGGTGGAAGGCACCATGGCGCTTACCGGATATGAGTTTTTTGAAGACCTGTTGGCCAAGACCGGCATGTTCCCTTGCCTGCTGGAAGGCATCAAGCTGATCCGCTCAGACGAAGGCCGCCACCTAGTTCACGGCATGGATTTTCTCACCAGCGGGCCGCCGGAAGTTCCCGGGATTCAATGCCGCATCGGTCTGGATCACGTCTTCAATCAGGCGTCCCGATTGCGACCGCAAGCTGCGCCCTAGAGCGCTTACCACGCCCGCCGTTACTGTGTACTGAAATCCGTACGGATTGCCGATAGCTACTACAAGCTGGCCAACGCGTATCCGGCGCGAATCGCCCAGCTTCGCGCTTCGCAGTATGGGTGCATCGATCCACAATAGCGCCAGATCGGTGTCAGGGTCTTCGCCGATGAGTTGGGCGTTAAAGTCTCCAGAATCGGGCGTGGAGACGGTAATTTTCTCGCCGCTATGGACCACATGACTATTTGTCAGGATGAAACCATCTGGCGTAAAGATGAAACCAGAGCCGCTTCCGCCGCGACCTTGCTTGTTTTCCACCTGTATGCGAACGACCAAAGGGCTTACCGACTCCGCCACCGTGGTCACAACTCGCGAATAAGCGTCCATTGCGTCGGCTTCTGTCGGCTTTGCCGCAGCGGCATGCTCTTCCTGGCCTGGAAAAGAAATTAAAGAGAAATTGCCACTCATAACTCCATTTGATAAAGAGAACCACACAAAAGATTCAGACCCTCCTGACGGATCTACTCACTCAAAATGGCTGTGTAATTCATTCGAACCTCAACGTAGAGGCCTGGCACCGCTACGCCTCAAGCCCATTTACAATGCCTGCGTGACTGATTTGAAGGGCAAAACTGTTTTCATCACCGGCGCCGCACGCCGGTTGGGCAAAGCTATTGCGCTTGCCATGGCCCAGGCTGGCGCAAACGTCGCTTTCACCTTTCGCTCTTCCGCACATGAAGCCGGGGACACACTGAAAGAACTAGAAGCTACTGGTGTTCAAGCTCTTGCCTTCGAATGCGATCTTCGCCGGCCTGAAAACGCCAAAGATGCGGTTAAAAACGTCCTGAAACGCTTTGGCCACATTGATCTGCTCATCAACAATGCCGGTGTCTTTGAAACCGCAAATATCGAAACCATTACCGCCGATCAGTGGGATGAAGTCTTTGCGGTCAATGTCCGTGCACCTTTCCTCGTTTCTCAAAGCTGTATTCCGTCGTTGCGCAGCTCGCATGGCCGCATTATTCATATGGGCTCATTGGGCGGGGAGAAGCCGTGGGCAACGCATGCGCATTACTGTTCTTCCAAGGCAGCGCTGCACATGCTTACTCAGGTAATGGCCAAGGCCCTGGCGCCGGAGATTGCTGTTAACTGCGTTGCGCCTGGCATGATCGACGCGGGGACGGGTGAGAAA
Organism: Candidatus Angelobacter sp.; assembly: GCA_036496525.1. GTDB lineage: Bacteria > Acidobacteriota > Terriglobia > Terriglobales > Acidobacteriaceae > Angelobacter. Next base: position 4,027 of record DASXKZ010000132.1, on the reverse strand, counting down.
GATCCTGCACTCCTTCAGCGCCTTGCAGCACATACACCAATGAAAAAAAATGGCTCGCCACAGGACGTTGTAAGCGCGGTAATGTATTTTGCCACCGCGCCGCACTTCATCACCGGCCAGATTCTCACCGTCGATGGTGGTCTCGGGCTGCGTTAGCTATTGCTGGCCCACAAACGCTTTTACCACAATTGCTCGCGGGTCTTTTCCCAGCGGAATCATCGTTTCAAGCACCGGCAAATCCGGCTGCGATTTGCCTTTGCTATCGATCAACGAAAGCACAGTCATATCGCCGCTTCCGGTGTTTACTACCAGTAAATGCAACTGGTTTGGAGAGAGTGCCATGCTCTCTGGATGGCTCCCCACCGTCACTGAAGCCGTGCGCTTACCGTTGTCGATGCTGTAAACCGCAACAGAATCCGATCCAAAATTCGCCACGTAGAGCAGGGCATTGTCCGGCGACACCAGTACACGTGCAGGATGGTCGCCAATCTGAAACGTGTTGTTGACCTCGTTTGTAGAGGTCACGATTTCAGAAATTGAGCTGGCGTCATAGTTCGCCACAAAAACTTCGCCCCCATCCGGCTTCACCACCAAATGCACAGGTGTTTTGCCCACGTCCAGAAGGGTTAGTAGCTTGTCAGTCTTCAAGTCCACCACGCCAACCTGCCGCGATTCACTGCACGCTACAAACACTTTGCTGGAATCCGGCACCACGGCAAGCTCCACTGGCTTGGCACATACAGCTACTTTGTCGCGTACCGCCAGTTTTTGCGTGTCCACAATGGCAATGGAATCTTCATCTCTCAAAGCCACAATTGCCAGCTTACCGTCTGGTGTCAGTCGTGCCAGATTGCTTCCATTGCCGGTGGGAATGTATTTGATTACTTTGCGCTGGTCCAGGTCGATCACTGACAAGTTGGCTGAGCCGGAGTTGGCCACATAAGCCCGCTTGCCGTCAGAGGAAACGTCCACAAAAAATGGCGCGCGATGCACTCCAATGGTGGAAACCACTTTGTTCGTTTCCGCGTCAATCACGCTGATGTTGTTTGATTCAGTATTGGCCACATAGATTTCGTTCTTGCGGGGATTCACTGCCAACCCGGTAGGGCTGCGTCCTACAGAAACCGTTGTCAGGATCGAGAGGGCGCGGAGGTCGATCACCGTGACGCTATTGCTGCCGCCGTTGGAGACGTACGCATACTCGTGATAATTCGGACTGGGTTCCGGCGTGTCCTTACAGCCTGTGAGCAGGGTAAGGACGATGCAAACCGTGAATGTAAGTGCTCGCAACTTATCTGCCGGCCCTGGCAACCGCGGGCCGCGTGTGCGGCTCCTGGACGTTGCGGTGCAGCACGGCAGCAATCTGCCGTATTTCATGCATCATTTCATCGAATTGATCGGGGAAGATCGATTGAGCCCCGTCAGAAAGAGCATGCTCGGGATCGTGGTGCACTTCCACCATGACTCCATCAGCGCCGACGGCCACCGCGGCGCGTGAAAGCGGCAGCACTTTGTTGCGTTTTCCCGTTCCATGGCTCGGGTCAACGATAATGGGCAGATGGCTGAGCCGCTGTACTGCGGGCACAATGCTCAAGTCCAGCGTATTGCGCGTGTGGTCGGCAAAGGTGCGCACGCCGCGCTCGCACAGGATCACTTCGTAATTGCCTTCGCTCAGGATATATTCGGCCGCCATCAAAAACTCTTCCAGTGTCGCGGACATGCCCCGCTTGAGCATCACGGGCTTGCGCAGCCGTCCTGCTTTCTTCAACAGCGAAAAGTTCTGCATGTTGCGTGCGCCAATCTGGATCACGTCGGCATAATCGGCTACCAGGTGCAGCGATTCATCGTCCAGCGCTTCTGTAACAATCCGCAACCCAAATTGATCGCGGATTTCCGCCATGATCTTTAGGCCTTCTTCGCCCAAACCCTGAAATGCATAGGGTGATGTACGGGGCTTGTAAGCTCCGCCGCGGAAAAATCTTGCTCCGCCTTTCGCAATTCGTTCCGCAATCGTGAAAGCCTGTTCACGGGATTCAATGGAGCATGGGCCTGCCACCACTCCCAGGTCGCGACCGCCAAAACTTCCGTCGCTGCCGGCAAAGCCAATGACTGTGTCATCTTCCTTTACATCGCGGCTTACCAGTTTGTACGGCTTGCTGACCTGGATGACTTCCTGCACGCCGGACATTTCATCCAGCACGCCTTGCTCCATGGCGCCTTTATTACCTGTAACACCAATGGCGGTCCGCTGCGCCCCTGGGATGGGGTGCGCCCGATAACCGAGTGACTCAATGCGCTCGCAAACCGCGCGTACCTGCTCCTCACTGGCTTGCGCCTTCATTACCACTAACATGATCTTGGCCCTCGCTGAACTCTCAGTTTACTGTGACTTCAACGCCGGTAGCAATCGAAACAAGGCCCGAGTACGGTCATTTATGTACCTATGTTGCCCATTTTGGAACGGACCTGCGCAGATCGAATCGAGGTAGGCGTCAATGCTTCCATGACCATGCCGGAAGATATTAGCGTGTTAAAATCAATCATTTAGCCCATGCCTTCAGGGGAGCCAGAGCGTAAGCGTCTCAGTATGCCTAAGCCCAACCGGCTTAGCGATCAGGGACGCAAGCGGCTCAGTATGAAGGACGTGCTCTTGTGGGCGGAAGGCGAACCGCCCAGGCCCGGTCCCAGGCGTATCGGCATACATACCTCCACGGCCGGCGGCGTTGAGATGGCTGCTGAGAGGGCTTACCGGCTGGGAGCCAATACGTTTCAGATTTTTTCTTCCAGCCCTCGGCAGTGGCAGCCGTACTCGCTGGCGCCTGCGCAATGTGATGCCATGCGCGGCTTGCGGGAAAAATACGGCATTGGACCAATGGCCATCCACAGCAGCTATTTGGTGAACCTGGCCAGTGCCACGCCGGAGTTTCATCGCAAGTCGGTGAAGGCATTTCGCGGAGAACTGGAACGCGCCCTGGCGCTCTGCGCGGAGTTTCTGGTTTTGCATCCGGGCTCCTTTCGTGGACGCAGTCGTGAAGAAGGCTTGGAACTGGTGGCGCGCTCGATTGCCGAAGCCGCCGAAGGCCTGGAACTGGAAAAATCCAACCTTCATGTCCTGATCGAAAACACGGCCGGCTCGGAATTTTCGCTGGGCGGATCGTTTGATCAGGTGGCGCATCTCTTACAGTACCTGCGGCCGGTGTGCCCAGTGGGTGCTTGCATCGATACATGCCACACACACGTTTCCGGTTATGACATTGTTTCCGAAACCGGCTGGCATGAAACCATGCAGAAGCTGGACAAGACAATCGGCCTGAAGAATGTGATGGTCTGGCATTGCAATGATGCGAAAGACGCGCGAGGTTCAAAGCGAGATCGCCATGAGCATATCGGGAAGGGAACAATCGGGTTGGAGCCGTTTCGCAGATTGTTGAACGATCCGCGCACGGAACATGCGGCATTTATAGCAGAAACGCCGATTGAAGACCCCGGCGACGATTTGCGTAACATCGAGACGTTAAAATCATTAGTACAGGTAGCCACGGCCCCGGCAAAGCGGAAGAGAGCATAGCAGAGATGTCCGATACCAAAATCGAAATCACCGCCAACCAACCCGAGCAGCGCGAGCTTCGCTACGAACCGCAGCGCATTGAAGAAAAGTGGCACGCCCGTTGGGAGTCTGATCCCGCGCTTTACGCCGCGGAGCCGCATACCAGCAAACGCAAAAAATATTACGTGCTGGAGATGCTGCCGTATCCTTCCGGCGCGTTGCATATGGGCCACGTGCGCAATTACGCCATTGGTGATGCGCTTGCCCGCTTCATGTGGATGAGCGGCTACAACGTTCTTCATCCCATGGGCTGGGATGCCTTCGGTCTTCCAGCGGAAAACGCCGCAATCAAGAATAACGTTCCGCCCAGGGAGTGGACGCTTCGCAATATCGCGCACATGAAGTCGCAGATGAAGCGGCTTGGCTTTGCTTATGATTGGTCGCGCGAAGTCGCTACATGTCTTCCTGACTACTACAAGT